>NZ_AUKV01000035.1:0-94070 GCF_000424945.1 Streptomyces sp. 142MFCol3.1 | reverse complement strand
CGCCCGCCTCTACGCCGAGAACACCACCCCGTTCTTCGGCGCCAAGGGCGTCAAGATCCCGGTCGCCGTCAGCGTCTTCCCCGACGAGCTCTACGAGTCCCCGAAGAGCTGGTCCGAGCAGGCCTACCCGAACCTCGTCCACTACAACCGGCTTCCCAAGGGCGGTCACTTCGCCGCCTGGGAGCAGCCGGAACTCCTCGTCAACGAGATGCGTAACGGCTTCCGCACCCTCCGCTAGTCCTCATCCTTTGAGGGTTTGCTGAGGCGTTAGCACCGGCAGGGCGGTTGAGCAGCTCCGATGTGAGCCGCTCAGCCGCCCTCCTCATTGCACCTGTACCGCGTAGGTATGTCCTGCTTACGCCGAAGCGATGGCCGCCCAGCTCGGCTATCTGCTGACCACCGGCGCACTGCCAGCCGTGGCCCTCGGCGTGATCCCCATGTCGGCCCAGGCTGCTCGAGCGCCTTCAGGTAGAGGACGATCTCCGAGGACTGCGTGATCTTCACTTCCGCCGACAGGAATTCCACCGACACAAGGGTGTCGTCGTACACGTGGAACGTCTCGAGGGGCCACTGCGGTCGCTTGCGAGGTGGGCGTACGGCCCCGGCGCCCGAAGCGGCCCCGCATCCATCCAATGGGCAGGCTCACGCCTCGCCCGACCGCGCGCGCCGGGCCGTTTGCGGCAGGCGGGAGAGCAGAACACCGCCGAGGCCAGGCGGTCGACCCCGACCGCCCACGCCACCCCGCACTGCGGACACGAGGCCATCACGCCGGCCTTCACCGCCCCGGTCCGAGTCCTCGCCCGACGCATCCGCCGCCAGTGCCTCGAACGGCAGGCCGACTCACAGAACACCGCCGTCGACTTCGCCGACGGCATCAACGGCCCACCGCACCCCCGGCACAACCTTGGCCCGCCCCGTCGACCGCGACGACGACCTCCTGAGCCACCCCGCTTGTGTCCCACCCGCCTGCCCAGCACAGCCCGTCTCACCGTGTCGTTGCTCGAGGTCGATTACCTCACCGGCGGACACACGGAAATCTATGTTGGCTGGAGTAGACATTGGATGGTTGCCTGGTTATGGTTTCTCTCGTAGCCGAGATCAACGGGGCCTGGCAGAGACGAACTGCCGGCCAGCAGTACACGCAGTTGCAGTGCGCAGGACGGTGCGGTGGTGGAGTTGCGAAGCCAGGGATGTTGCAGGACGGCGACGGGACTGACAACCGGACCGGGCGACCCGCAGTGATCAGGGGTCGCCGTGAGCAAGGCTGCAGTCAACGCAGTGGCCTTACCCGTAAGTGCAGTTCGCAGTACCCAGCAGTGAAGTCAGTGAGCAGCACCTCGGTGAAGGCGTCGGCTGCGGACGCGCGCACCGGGAAGTTCGGCAGTGGGGTTCTAAGCCAGAGCAGACGCAGGACGGGCGACGGGGCTGGCTGCCGAAGAGTGGCGCTGTCGTAGGCCACTGAGCGGTTCGCATCACCAGCAGTACGCAGTAGAGCAATACCAGCAGTACGCAGTCCCCCCCGTTTGGTAAGTAGTTGAACACCGAGGGAAGAACGGAGGAGCCGAGCGCCATCAGGATCGCCCGGGCGGAAGTCTTGAGCCCGGGTACCGCAGGACATCGATAGTGAGGTGGTCTTCGGTCAAGCAACCGCGATCCCCGCACCCCCGACAGCATCCAGGTCGGGTCTGCGGAAACAGCAGGTCGGCGCAGTACCAGGGCCGGCAGATGGTGTAGCAGTTCCTTCGGGGCCCTGACGCCAATGGCGCCAGGGCCCCTCCATGCGTTCCGCAGAGAGGTGCAATGACAGCAGACGACTCGTACGGCCGTCTCGATGACGACGACTACCCCGCCTACACCATGGGCCGGGCCGCCGAAGTGCTCGGCACCACCCAGGGCTTCCTCCGCGCCATCGGCGAAGCCCGCCTCATCACCCCGCTCCGCTCTGAAGGCGGCCACCGCCGCTACTCCCGCTACCAGCTGCGCATCGCCGCCCGCGCCCGGGAACTCGTCGACCACGGCACCCCCATCGAGGCCGCCTGCCGCATCGTCATCCTCGAAGACCAGCTCGAAGAAGCCCAGCGCATCAACGCTGAATACCGCCGCGCCGCCGAATCAGCGAACCCAACATCCGCGGCCTGACCCGGCCAAGACCTGCACCTCACCCAGGAGCTTCGCAGCCGCCGCCCACGCACGCTGCCCGGAACGCTTACGTTCCGGGCAACGTCAAACAGGCACTCAGCTTGTTCTTTAAGGTCCGGCTGGGATGTCAGAGTCATCGCATAGGGTCCTGGCGATGGGGCCGGTACCGGGGCCGCCAGCACCGAAGAACGGCAGCCTCCCTGGTCTGCGCGGGGGTGGTTACGGCCCAACCGGCGTCCAGGCATCAGTTGAGGGCCACGAGTGCAGCCCGCCAGCCCGGCCCCATCCAGCGGTGCGAATGGCCCTCGAACTTGGTCCCTCAGCCGGGAATCCCGCCGACGCCGGGACAGCCCTCGTCTGATCATGTGCTCCGACCAAGTTGCACTGATCAAGACGAAGGCCGTGAGGGTGAGTCTGCTGCCTGACGCCGGTCCCGGGGAAGCGTTCGCGAAGGCGTCGCGCTTCCGGGAAGACCTGTTCGACTGCCTGACCACGCGCGGGGACGAGTTGTTCGAGCTGGTCGACGCGTTGTTGTGCGCGGACGGTCCGGTGACCTCGCTGGTGGACCTGACGCTGGTGGCCGAGCACCGGCGCGGTCACGGCGCGATGTACGAGGCGTTGAACAGCGGGAAGGTGGATGCGCCGCGGCTGCGGCAGGTGCTGGCGGGTCTGCCGATGCCGCGGGCCGCCGACGGGCGCCTGGTCGGTCGACGTACCAAGTGGACGTGAAGGTGGCTCGAGGCGACGAAAAAGACCCTGCCCCGCGGAACGGGACAGGGTCTTCGCAGAGCGCCGGGCAGGCCTTGCACCTGCATCTCCCCGCAGGAAGCGGGACGTCTTTCCTTGGACCACCAACGCATCACCCACCGGTACGACTCCCGCCGACCAGCTCAAGATCAATCGTAGCGCACGCCCAGATCGGTACAGCAGGCCAGCGCCGCGCACGTGCACCGCGCCCGAACCCGGCCGACGAGCGCGCGGGGCAGCCCTACCTGTTCAGGATGCCAGCCGCGTCGACTCAGATGACACTTCGGCACTCCGCGCGCGAGGGCCATACCGGCCTTGACTACATGGTGCGGCCGGCTGGTCAACTCCCGCCGCCGATCTAAGCCCAGTCGTCGTCATCGTCATCGTCGTCGTCGACGGGTTCGGGCTCCCGGATGTAGGCGAGGTCCAAGACGTACCGTTCGGTGGCGGGGCAGTTGTTCCAGGCCTCGGTGAGCCAGTTGTCGGGGGCGTCTTCGGGGAGCTGGGAGATGGTGGTGTCGTAGTAGGCGCCTGCCGCTTGCCGGTCGGTCCACCAGGCGTGGCCCTCGTAGACGCCGGGGCGGGGAAGGACGACGTCGTCGGGGGCGGGTCCGCGGTCGAGCTGTCCCACGACGAGGATGCCCGTTTCGGACTCGATGCTGATGTCGACGTGACCTTCGGCGTCGTCCGGCGGCTCGGGTGGGGTGTCCCAGATGCGGATAGTGATCCGGACGGGCATGTCGGGTTGCAGGCTGAGGCAGTACAGGTGGTAGCCGTTTCCCGCCACCACCTGCGCCTCTGCGGCCTCCAGGGCGGCGCTGTCGCCGAGGAAGGCGTCCGCGTCGTAGACCTCCAGAACGCGGCGGCCGGGGGTTGCGGTGACGTGATGCTCGGCGAGTAGCGCCATGGCCAGTCGGAGCCTTTCAGCTAGTTCGTGATCTTCACGTAGAAGGGGTCACCGTTCAGTACCCGGTTGAGTGTGTACACCGCGTTGATGTACTCCCGCCCTTGCGGTTGTCCGGGCCATCGATCAGCCGGACGGAGAAGCGGTTGTCTCCCTTGGTGGAGCCTTCCTCGGTGGAGGCGAAGGGGTACTCGTCGCACTCCAGGCCGCTGCCGGTGTAGTCCCCCCAGACCTTTTTGCATTCGTGGATGGACTTCTTGCGGTTGGCGTCAACCTTGTCCGGATCAATGACCCGGTGCAGGGGTTCCTTCGCTCCGGGGATCGTCTTGCCGGGCCATGAGGGGAAGGTGCGCTCGGGTCGGTTCAGGGCGTCATAGATGTGCAGGGCACTTTCCTTGGCTTCGGGATCCTTCTGGCTCATGAGCAACTCCACGCGGGCGGCAGTGAAGACGGTGCCCTTGTATTTGCCTGCGGGCTTGCCGGCGTAGTCGTAGCGGACGCTCGAGTGGTAGTTGTCGACGCCACCTGTGTACGGAGTCGAATTGGGCGAGCTGGCGGTCAGGTCCATGACGACGGTGGAGTAGACGCGCTGTTGGTTGCCCTGCTCGAACAGGGGTCCCCTGTCGGGTGAGGTGTAGGTGAGTGTCCACTGGGGTTTGCGGTCCCACGCGCCGAGTAGTTCGTCCCGTTCCTTGGTCTGCGGCTCGGTCACCTGGGGGTTCGGGTCGCTGGTGGAGGCGTTGATGCTCTGGCGGAAGTGCTGGCCGACGCGCCATTTCGTGGCGTCTTCGGTGGGGATGGGCTGGACCCATATGTTCTCGATGCTGGCGATGTAGTCGACGCGGCGGCTGCCGTCGTACGAGAAGCCGAGGATCCACTGGTCGAATTTGAGACGGCCGAGGGTGGTGGTTCCTCGGGTGTCACGCAGGACCAGGTCGTAGGGGCGCTTCTGACAGCTTTCGAAGCGGGATTTGATCCAGCCCGTGGTGGCTTTGGCCTGGGCAGCGTGGCTTGCGCACTGCTGCTTCAAGTCCGGGTCAGGGGAAGCCGGGTCATCAGCCGTGGTCCGGACGAGGCTGCTGGTGCTGTGCGTGTGCAGGTAGTCCCCCAGGGGGACGAGCTGGTCGAAGCCTTGCAGCTGTTCTGCGGGGACAGAGACGGCGTCAACGAAGCCGGCTGGTGTAGATGCGGTGTCATCCGCGGCCAGCGCAGGGTGGGCGCCTGTGGTGACCGTGGCAAGCAGGGCCAGGGCGGTGGCAGTGCCAACACCGCGGGCCAAGCGGGCCAGAGTGATCGGGGCGTTCACGTGAGAGCTCCTTGCATGCGGGCCAGAGCGGACGGATGTCCACCGAAGCCGGTGGCGGCGTTCATGAGGCGTCGCACAGGTCGCCCCAGCAGGCTTCCAGCAACGCGCCGGTGCGTGCGGAGTAGCGGGCGGCGAAGCCGTCGAAGCGCTGGTCGGTGTGCTGCAGGCCGGGAGTGGAGTGCGTCGAGGTCACTGCCCAGGCGCCGCCGCTGCTGCCGTCAGCCTCGGAGCGGCTGATCCGAGGTCCCGTCGGCAGGGCCGGTGGGACAACAGCGAGATCGCCGGCAGGGACGTCGAAAGCGATGGCCGCCTGGTCGCGGATGTCGGCGGCCGTCACGCCCGGATCGGTCGTGGTGTCATCGGCAGCGGCGTCCTGCAGGGCGGCGGCATTGCAGATCCGCGCGGTGGTGACGCACTCGGCCAGGCCGGGTACGGAGGTCAGACAACTGTCAGGGTCGTCGTCCATGCAGGACTGCAGAGCTTGCTGGTCCACGCCATTGAACGTGGCAGGCAGGCTGATGGCCGCGACAACCGGTGCGGCAAGAGCGGCGGCGTGCTGGCGGGGCTTGCTCACCGTCCACTGTGTGAAGGTCGTGCTATCGGTCAGTTTGTTGGTGAAGCAGGAGGGCGGCCTGCTGCTCGAGCTGCAGGCGGGGAGCGTGACCGACTTGGCCACGTTGCGCGTGGCCACTCTTTCCCACACCTTGTTCCCGGTCATGTACTGCATGCGGTTCGAGATCGCCGGCACGTCGATGTACTGGGGGCCGGTGACCTCAAGCCCGACGTCGATCCGGTTGGTCGCGCCGCCCAGCACCTTGAGCTGGCTGGTGGTGGAACCGGCCTTGTTGAAGTCGTACAGCACATCCCACGGGTTGCCGTGGTCCTGACGCACGGTCATGTAGGTGTGGTTGCGCTTGTTCGGCTTGTTCGGATCGACCCCGGCCGTGATGGCCTTGGTGCGTCCGCCGCTGCTGGACAGCTCCGTCCAGCGTGGCCCGTAACTGTTGGTAGTCCTCCCCGTCTTCTGCGCGTAGAGGCCGATCTCGATGTTGGGCCCGTCCGGGCTGCTCGAGGTGTTCGGCGTGACCCGCAGGTAATTCGACGCCTGCACGGTCGCGGAGCCGGTGTCCGCGTGGTCGAACGTGATCGGCACGTTCCGCCAGGTGGCGAACCCGCCGATCATCGGCTCACCCGGCTCGCTGCAGGTCATCGCCCAGTAGGTGATGCGAGCGTTGTAGAGAAGGCTGCAGGCTTGGTTGGGCGCGCTGGCACTGGCCGGCGCAGCACCCCCGAGAACAGTAAGCATGATGGCACCGGCGCACGCCAGAGCCAGTCGCCTCGCGTGTGAACGCGACAAGATTCCCCCTGGAACGATCAAGAATGGTCACAAGGGAACCTATAGTCGATTTTGGTAACTCGCCTGTCTGCAAAGCAGGTTGACACGAACCGAGCCATGAGTGACGTCACATCAAAAGCGACAGACCACAGAGCAACCCTCATCCCCGGTCTCACGTCCCACACACCAAGTGTTCCGCTGCGACAGGCAGAGCATGTGCGTGCCCCGCAGCGACGGTTCGCCGGGGAGCATGGAGAACTCCTCCAGTCAGCCTCCAAGTCGACGGCCCCGGGCAGGGCGTCGACGCGTGTCCGAGACGGTGAGCCTGCGGCTTCGGTGCCCGCAAGTCTCCGGCTGCGCATGAGCGTTCCGACGATCCGAGCCCGGGGACCATCCCCGCGCGTGCGGGGAGCAGACTTCGCGACCTGCATCTTTACCGCGAAAAAGCCACGGCTCGAAGTACTTTCACCGATTCAAATGATTAGCACATATTCCACACTCGACCGCTCGGTATCCCGAGTGCCTGACCAATGCGTCGCTCCGTCCCCTTCCCGCACCGCCTGCACAGTCCGGACACTGTTCGCCGCACCCTGCCGCTCAGAGGGAGAAGGGGGCTCTTCGTCGTGCCAGGATCAGTGCAGGGCGTCGATGGCCTTCACGATCAGGGCGCGGGCGTCGGCGCCGTGCACGGCCATACCCTGCAACCGTTCGAACGCGTCCGTGTACAGGGCGATCTCGCTGGGCTGGGTGACGGTCACCCGCGCTGCGAGGAGTTCCACCGATACGAGGCTGTCGTCGTACATGTGGAACGTCTCCACAGGCCACATGGGCCTAGCCTGGGCCGACATGGGGATCACGCCGAGGGACACGGCCGGCAGTGCGCCGGCAGTGAGCAGGTAGCCGAGTTGGGCGGCCATCGCTTCGGCGTCGGCGACCTGGTGGTGCAGTGCAGCCTCCTCCACCACGAGGAGGAAGCGGCGTCCTGGTTCGTGGAGGATCCGGGAGCGGTCCAGGCGCGCGGCAACGGCCTCTGCGACGTCGTTGGGGATGTCGCGGAACTCGGTGATGCGGGACAGCAGCCCCCTCGCATACCCCTCAGTCTGCAGGAGGCCCGGCACGAGGGTGGGTGAGTAGACGCGGAAGAGTCGGGTTGACTTGAACAGGGGCACGTAGCTTTTCTGCAGCTGCTTGAGTCCGGTGCGCAGTCTGCGGCGCCATTCCACGTACATGGACTCGGCGTTGCGGGAGGCGGCGATGATGTCCGGCGCCTGGTCGGCTGCTCCGCAGGCCTCGCACCATCGGCGGATGTCGTCTGCCGACGGGGGCGTGCGTGCGCCCTCGATCCGGTAGGTCTTGGGGTGACTCCAGCCGCAGCGTGCGGCCAGCTCAGGCCCCGTGATCCCGGCATCGGCACGGAGTTCCCGCAAGCGCCCGGCGACTGCTTCGCGGGCAGCCTGGGCCGAGGAGGACGGAGACAGGGGCATGAGCTGGTCTGGTCACCTTCGCGCTAGCTGATCTTGTAGTTCTCGTGGGGGATCGCGCGCGCCCACACCGCTTCAAAGGCGTCGGCACACAGCTTCACCGCGGCCGGATCGTCGCTCATCTCCCCGCCCGCCGAGGCCCCGTCGCCGGTGAAATGGTTCCAGCGGACGAGGCGGTCATCGATCAGCCAGAAGTCGTTGCCGGGCAGCGCGATATCGGATGCCTGGCGGCGTGGCAGCCACCGCACCTGCTCGCCCGCCGCGACGTTGGTGAAGGTGCCCGAGTACTCGTAGCGGATGTACTCGCTGACCGGTTCGGAGACGATGCGAGCGCGGCGCACCACGACGTGGCGGGCCACCGTCGCCGCGATGAGATCGAGCCAGGGACGCCACCAGGAAGCGCGGTCGGCCACATCGTGGCGGAAGCCGCCCCGCCACTGGGCGAACGGGCCCTTCTCGTAGTCAACGGCGTAGGAGTCGCGCATCTCCAGGTGGACGGCCGAGTGCGTTGCCGACCTGAGAAGCTCAGCGAACGTCGGGACGCTCGAGGGCATCGCATGCCTCCCTGATCATGGGTGTCATCCGGGCCGGAATCCGGATCACTGCCTCGTGCTCCGGGATCCCCCTGGCATGTCCGGGGATCTCGAACTCCGCACACGCCGCCTCGAGTTGCAGGCTCGGCTTCCAACCCTGGAGCACAAGCTCTTCCTTCTCCCGGTCAACCCACACGGTGGGACTCTCGCCGTCTCCGGTGTTGGGGTCGATCCCGATGAACTGTAGGTCCACGGCCGCCTCCGGCGTTCGTCGTGTTCAGGGATGTACACCACCATCCTGTGCCAGATACAGCAGTTCAAGGGCGTAAACCAGTCGCGTGTACATCGGTGCACATTGCTGGAAGTGCCGCACACCGCGCTCGTAGCGTCGTGCTCAGCGGCAGCCCACTCTTCTGCCCGTGCACACGCCGCGCACCGTCTGGGCTGGCCCACGCCGGCGAAGGAAACACGGATGAAGACGACCATGAGCCCACCCGTCACGCTCGCCATGCCCATCGACGCGCCCCCGCCGGCGCCGGACTGCGGCGTCTGCAGTGCCCTGGCCCGACAGCGGGCCCAAGCCATCACGGCCGGGGACCCGTCTCGTGCGACAGACTGCAGCATCGAGATCCACAACCATCCCCACCCCAAGCGCCGCGGCGGTGCGTCATGACCGGCACCCGGTGGGAATGGCAGGACAACGGCAGTT
The DNA here is from genome assembly GCF_000424945.1 of Streptomyces sp. 142MFCol3.1. NCBI lineage: Bacteria > Bacillati > Actinomycetota > Actinomycetes > Kitasatosporales > Streptomycetaceae > Streptomyces > Streptomyces sp. 142MFCol3.1. Next base: position 84,915 of record NZ_AUKV01000035.1, on the reverse strand, counting down.
CGTCCGGCCGCATGCAGCGGGTCGCCAGCACCGGCACGTACCACCGCATCCAGACCGCGTACCGCGCCTATATCGACCACGCCACCACATGCGACGACTGCGGACACGGAGACAAGCGCTGCGCGGAGGCGGACCAACTGTGGAGGGCGTACCGCACCGCCCGCACCTAGCACCTGACCGGCGACGACCTGCTGCTGCGGCGGTTCATGGACATTGCCGCCGAGGCCCTTCGCGATGTTCGCCCTCCTCGATCCGATTCCGAGGTGGCGGTCCGGATTTTCGACCCGGGCCGGGCTACCGGGCGCTGCTGCCAGAACGGCGGCTCCCCCGACGTCGACCACTTCCTCACTCTCCTGCAGGCCTGTGCAGGTGGGTTCGGCCGGGGTGTGCGGTCCGAGGCGTTGTCGTGTCCAGACCGCCTGCTCGGCCGCTGCTGGTGTGCCACGTGGTTCCGGGCTCCACCTGGGTCGCCACGTCTGCCGCGGTCTGTCTCCGGGGGCGCAGGGTTCCCGTCCGGTTGCCGGCGTGTGCCTGGCCGGGTGGGGTCGCAGGCTCGCGGTATGGGGGCTTTCGAGGGGGAACGGCGTTTAGGCGCCGGGCAGTTCACGTGCCCGTTCTGTGGGTTGCCGCAGGAGCGGGTGATGACGTTGGAGCACGACCCGGTCCTGTTGGAGCCGGATATCACGGTGGAGGCGCATCTGGTGCCGGCCGAGCATCGGTGGATCGCTGTGTCGGACGGCAGGGTGACAGTGTATGGGGTGTGTCCGGTGGATGGGGCGCAGCGGTGCCGACGAAGCTCTGAAGTACCGACCAATCGCGCTCTGAGCCGCGTGTGCCCTCACGGATGAGTAGCGGCCCCGTTTGGGAATGGGTCTTGGCCCCACCTGCGCGCGAGGCAGGGGTTGACCACCCGTGATTGGCGCCACCCGGGGGCAGCGGTGAGACTTGCCAGGCGGATCTGAGTGGCGTTGCCGGAATGCGGCAGTGCATCGTGCGGGGGTGCATGAATCCGTCTTCGCCGAGCATGAAGACCGGTGGATCTTGGGTCTTCGGCATCTGGCCGTCACCAAGATCAATGTCGACTACCAGTTGTCGCTTCTGCTGGGGTCGGAGTGCTGGGTTGTCCTGGAGGGCTCATGCTTGCTTTCTCAAGGGCCGGCTGGCAGCGAGGCTCCGCAGCATGTGTTGGATCCGGGGCGGCAGGATGTCGCGGCGGCTCTGGCCCTGTTCGGCGCGAAGATCGTGTCGGCAGTAGCCTTCAAGACGGGTTCGCTGCGGCTGGTCTTCGACACTGGACAGCAGCTGACTTGCAGGGCAGACCCGTCGTTTGAAGCCTGGCAGGTGACGGCGCCGGGCGGCTGGCGGTTCGTGTCGTTGCCGGGAAGAGAGCTTGCGGTGTGGTCCGACGCCACGGGGACGGGAAGAAACGAAGACGGTTAGCCTGCCGGCTGCTGAGCGCGTTCGCCCGATCTCTCCGCCTGACGCGTGGCAGGGCGTTGGCGGCGATCAGCTGCGGCTCGCGGGGTACGTCCGGCTGTCCGCCGGGGGCAGCTCGACGGGTTCGGACGGCGACGGCCCTCACGAAGGCGCAACCGAGCAGTGCGACGGCGGTCCGGGCGCCTGCCGATACGGGCACAGGCGCCCACTGCGCTGGGGTATCGGGCGGCTGCGGGGACGGCCCCGGTGGAGTCGGTGATGCTCTTTCTTGCTCCGGCCGCCCGACGGGTGGCCGGAGCAAGAAAGAAGTCCGCAAGGACCGTGACGACATGCTCCGGTGCGACTCAGCTCGCGTCGCGGAGCATCGGGGCGGCCGGGGCCGAGGCTGTGCCGAGGGCCAGCATCACGGTGGCTGTGAGTGCGGCGGGCAGGTGGTCCGGGGGCATGAGGATGACCGACCACGGCTGGGGCTGACCGTTGCCGCCCGAGTTGCCGATGAGCATCATCGTGATCACCCAGGCGGCGGGAGTGATGGCGGCCGCCTGGTAACCGGCCACCCGCCGGGCACACAGCATCAGCCCGGCCAAGAACGCGGTATTGCGGCCGGCCGTGTTCGCGGTCGGGGCGTCGAGGAGCACAGTGACGGTGTAGGCCACGGCCACCGTGGCCAGGACGGTGATCAGGATCAGTGCCTGGTCGAAGCGGGGAACGGGACGGCTGCCCGAGGCCTCGGCGGCGGGCAGCCTGCTGCTGAGGCAGAGCGCGAGCCCCATGCAGGCCAGGAGCGGGGCGAACAGAACCAGGGGCCGGGCGGCGCCGCTGCCCAGGGAAGGCAGGTCGACCAGCGTGTCCCCGGCCGCCGCGGTCAGTGCGGCGTACGCCACGACAGCGGCCGTGAGGACCGGGATCTGTCGCGTTCTCAGCCACAGGTGCATCGGATCACCCCCGCGTCCTGGCGACGGCCGGCATGGTCTCCGGAGCGGGTTTGCAGTGCTGCAGCAGTGTGACGTTGCGCGTGAACCACGACAACTGCTCGGCGGACGACCGCTTGGTCTCCCTGTCCACCACGGACATCACCTGGGGGTCGGCGGCCAGCTTCTGACTGTACTGACCCTGGATCTCGTCGGCGTCCATACCGGCCTTGACCATGAGCCAGGCCGCGAGCGTGCCCGCATGGCCGGTGCGGGTGTCGGAGGTGGTGGGGCACGGCGGGATCGTCGGCAGCGCCGACGCCGCGATGCTCGCTCTCACATCGATGTCGCTCATGTCCCGCTGGAGGAACAGACGCCAGGTCCGCGCATCGATGTCGGCCGCTTCGGAGACGAAGGCGAGTTCCTGCGGCGGTTCCAGGCCCGCGTCGACGAGGCGCGGCACGATCTCCTTGGCGGTGGCGGCCAGTTGATCCAGGCTGCCGGACGCCTCCAGGGGGACGCAGATCCTGGGGGCCTCGCCGGTGCACACGGGCGGGTCGGTGCGGGCGCGCAGCGGCGGGTCGCCGTTCCAGTCGCGTACGGGCAGGATGGCGGCGACGGTGAACACGCTCAGGCAGACCAGGGACGCGGCGGCCGCGGCTGCGACGCGCACGGCGCGGGTGCGACGCCACCGGGCGATCTCCGCGCTGGCCAGGACGGCCGCCAAAAAGCCTGTGGCCAGCACCATCGGTACGACGAGCGCCACCGGGTTCATGGTGGTGGTGACGTCCCCGTAGGGGGCGGCGAGCCATCCGGTCAGTTCCCGCAGCCACATCGGGTCGACGACCGTGACGGGCATCACCAGGCACAGGTAGTCGACCACGAGGATCAGGGGCGTGGCCAGGATCCGCGGCAGCACCATGCCGAGTCCGTAGCCCAGGACTGTGTGGGCGGTGATGAGGTATCCGGCCATGGCCAGCACGCCCAGGTGGGGCCAGTCATGTGCGGCGCCGGTCTCCAGGCGTACGGTCAGCAGGCACATCATGACCCCGGCCACGCCGAGGAGCGCCACGGGCCACAGCGTGCCGATCGCGATGGTGTATCTGCCGCGCACGGCCGCCAGTCGGTGGACGCCCGCCCTCCTCATGCGCCCGGCCTCCCAGGCCGCGAAGGCCGCGCAGGCGGGGGCGTAGAAGGGGAGAGTGTGTCCGACGAGAGCGGTGTTGCCGGCCCAGTAGGCCGGCTCGTTCGCCGCCTCGTGGCTGGTGACCAGCCACACCCAGGCGAGGACCAAAGGAGCGATCCAGATGACGCTGGTGGTGCGCAGTGCCGTTGTTATACGCACGCCGCCTCCTCCTGGACGGTGGCGTAGTAGGCGGCCTCCGCGAGGCGGCCCGGCGCGGTGCCGGAGGGGGCCAGGGCGAGGAAGTCGCGTACCGCACCGGCGTAGCGGATGACGCCGCCGTTGAGGACGACGACGTGGTCGTAGGTGTCCTCCAGATCCGCGACGTCGTGGGTGGAGAGCAGCACGTGCTGGTCGAGGCCGCCGAGGATCTCGTGGAAGACGCGTCGCTGGCGCGGGTCCATGCCGACGGTCGGCTCGTCGAGCAGGAGGACTTCGGCCTCGTGCACCAGTGACTGGGCGACGCCGACCCGGCGCTGCTGCCCGCCGGACATCCGGCGCACCTTCTGGCCGGCCATGTCGGCGAGTTCGACACGCTCGAGGGCTTTGAGAGAGGCGTCCCAGGCGTCCCGGCGGTTCATGCCTTTCAGCCAGCCGACGTAGGCCACTTGTTCGCGGGCGGTGAGCCGGGGAACCGATTCGATCTGCTGGGGCAGCCACGCGATGCGCCGGCGGTACTCGGCCAGGTCGCCACGCCGGTCAGGCCTGCGCCTGCCGTAGGCGACGGTGCCGGCCTGCGGCCGTTGCACGGAGGCGGCCAGGGACAGGACCGTCGACTTGCCGGCGCCGTTGGGGCCGAGGAACACGGTCCGGCCGGGCGGGAAGGCGAAGGTGAAGTCTCGGATGACCGGACTGCGGCGGCGATAGCCGAACGCGGCCGAGTGGAAGCCGATGGGCATGGTGTGGGCTCTCTGAACGATGGGGGGGGTGAAAGCCCGCACCGGTTCGGTGCGGGCCCTGAGCTGCCTCAGATCACCACATGTGCACGCGGGTGACGCTCAGCGTCGGTCCGCTGCCGGAACCGTTCGTACTCCCGTTCACCGACTCGATCTGGAAGAAGAGGTCATCGCCCTTCCTCCCGGTCCACTCTCCGTGGGACTGGCCTCCGTCAAAGCAGGCGGTGAAGGTCTTGGTCTCCCAGTATTCGTTCGGAGTGGTGTAGTTGTAGTTGATCAGCTGAACCGACGTCGACTCGTCGACGTACCCGTGATCCGGGGTTCTGCAGTCGTAGAAGTCGATGATCGTCGGGGCTGTCCCGATGTCGGTCTTGCTGGACTGGAAGCCGGGCCGCACGCCCGAGAGGTAGCTGTCGATGGCCTGTACGGAGATCCCCTCTTGCTTGCCCCCGACGGCATCCTCGGCGGACGCGGCTGGTGCGGCGACGAGCGGTAGCAGGGCGGCGCATGCCACAACCGCCGCAGTCTTAGTCATACTGAGAGAAGAACGCACGGATCACTCCTGGTGTGAGGCGTTCGCGAGGCCGCCCGGAGGGGACGCCAAGCTTCACGTGTGGTTCAGACCACGCGGAAGATCATCTCCTTGAACGTGATCCTTCTGTGATCAACTCCCGGCCATGCAGGCGCATTTGTGCAGTTCCTCGACAGGGATGTGCTGATCGAGTGCCGAGCGCGAAGCTGCTCTGCGCCAGCCCTCCACCATCAACATCAAGTACTCCGAGGTCGACGCCTTCTACTCCGACGTGCGCTTCGACTACGCCGGCCCTGTGGCAGGCAAACACCAGGGCACCGTGTTCACCCAGGTCCGCGTCGAGCTCGTGATGAGCCAGAAGGACCCCCGCCAACGAACGCTAGTCCTCGACCTCGCGTACACCCGCGAACCCAAACCCGAACCCGACGAAGACGAGGACCAGGACGAGGAGTTCTGACGGCGGCCCGCGGCGGGGTGGATGATGCAGTCGTCCGCGCAGTGGGGATGAGCTGCCCGCCATGCGGCCACCGAGAGCACGAACGAAGCGCCAAGAAGGGGAACTGACACCACATCATGATGTTCCTCGCCAGCCTGCCTTCATCGAAATTTCCAGTGTTGATGCCGTGGTTCATCGCTTGTCCGCTGTTCTCCAGAAGCCGCCGGAAGGCGCGGAGCGGTACAGGTCGGCCCGCGACGAGGGTGTCCCACCAGGTGGCGTAGCGGCGGTCTCCGCGCAGTCCCTGGTCGCAAGGCGAGGTGTCACGCCTTGACGATCATCTAAGACGTCATCTCATTTGGCTGGGTAGGCTGCCCGTCATGGTGGGGATCGTTGAACGGCTGGTGCCGGACGAGTTGTGGGAGCTGTTCCAGCGTGTGGTTCCGGAGGCACCGTCGCGGCCTCAGGGCGGTGGCCGGCGTCGGCACGGCGACCGGGAAGTTCTGGCCGCGATCGTCTTCGTGGCGACGTCGGGCTGCACGTGGCAGCAGCTGCCGACCGCATCGTTCGGTCCCTCCGGCGCAACGGCTCACCGGCGCTTCACCGAGTGGACGAAGGCCAGAGTGTGGGCCAAGCTCCACCGCCTGGTCCTCGACGAACTCGGTTCCTGCGGCAAGTTGGACTGGTCCCGGTGCGCGATCGACTCGGTGAACATGCGGGCCCAGAAAAGGGGGAGCTGACAGGTCCGAATCCTGTGGACCGGGGCAAGTACGGGTCAAAGATCCACTTGATCACTGAGCGGACCGGCCTGCCCCTGTCCATCGGTATCTCGGGCGCCAACACCCACGACAGCCAGGCACTGATCCCGCTGGCGAAGGGCATACCGCCGATCCGCTCCCGCCGAGGACGTCGGCGGCGCAGACCCCACAAACTCCACGCCGACAAGGGCTACGACTACAACCACCTGCGGCGATGGTTATCCGGCCGAGGCATCCGGCATCGCATCGCCCGCAAGGGCGTCGAGTCCTGGCAACGACTCGGCCGCCACCGCTGGACCGTCGAACGCACTATGGCTTGGCTCGCCGGGTGCCGGCGCCTGCACCGCCGCTACGAACGCAAAGCCGACCACTTCCTCGCCTTCACCAGCATCGCCTGCACCCTGATCTGCTACCGCAGACTCACCAAATGAGACGACCTCTTACGGCTCCCCTGCCCAGTGACCACTTGGTGACCCCGACCACCCGTGCTACCTGGACCTGTCCCGGGCTCCGGTACCCGGAACCGACCTTGCCGTCTACAGTCGCCGCACCGGCGGGGCACTTGACATCCATGGCTGACATCAATAGCGACAGACACCAGCAACGCCCGGCGGTCGTAGACGTCAGCTCAAGCCTGGTGGGTGAGTGTCTGTGTCTGCTGGGTGTCATGGCGAACTGCAAAGCAGAGGAACTGGGCGCTGACACCCAGTAGGTACACGGCAGTCGTGGTCGTACCGACCAGCCCCCACAAGAGGGGCCCTGAGCAGCACCGTGTCAGCAGCAGGCTGACCAGCGCGGCGCAAGCCGCCATGGGCAGATGGAAGGCCGCCCAGATCCGCGTGTCGGCGTGGGCGGACGAGTCCGGCGTCATGGGGGCAGTTCCGTGGGCGGCAGCGGCCAACGCGACGAAGGCGAGCGTCGCGCCGGCAAGGAGCGCCAGGACTTCAGCTGCCCCTGGGGCGCCCTGTTCGGACGACGTCACCGCGGTGGCGGTCCACAGTGCCAGTGTGTATCCGTGCGGGGCCGCGCTCGCGGTCACAACAGCCCGGAGTTGGCCACGGTATTTGCGCTCGCTGCTGGCAGGAGCGCCGAGCCCGACCGCTCCGGGCTGCGCTTGACTATCGGTCGGCGACATGGGCGACGGCCTTGCCACGCCAGTGCTCCTTTCGAGCGCGCCTCGTACGCGGCGCGGGTGTGCGCGAGCGGCACGACTCGGTCGCTGAAGCGTCCGATTGTGATCAACTCACTGATGGAGTCGAGTGAGTCGTGGTCCGGCGGGGCGAATGAGGGTGCCGTGCCGGAGGCCACGGCGTTGCATCCAGCATCACGAACGATGCCGGAGCCGTGCGTCACCCATTCAAGGGATCATTGCCGCCGTGCCTCGCGGTGGGTGCACCGCTCAGTCGGCCGCGTCGGCGCTGGTGCCCCGCTCGATTGCCAGCCGGGTCAGCTCGACCCGCGAGTTGATGCCGAGCTTGGTGAAGATGTGCTTCATGTGGGTGTTGACGGTGTGCACGGACACGTAGAGCCGGTCGGCGATGGCCCGGTTGGTGAGGCCCTGAACGACGAGCGGGATCAGTTTCTGCTCGGATTCGGTCAGGTTTCCCAACCCCTGGGGGCTGGCCGTGTGGTTCCGCACGGGGGCGGTGCGCACGCCGAGCTGGCGCAGGCGCCGCCGGATCCGTTCTTGATCGCGCCTGGCTCCTGAGGCCGACGCCAGCTGACCCGCTTCTTCGAAGTACGGGATCGCCGGCGTCGTATCGGCCGATGCCGCCATGAGCTCGCCAAGGTCCTCACACGCCGCCGCCAGGGCCAACGGCCTGCCGGTGTTCCGGTAGCCGGTGATGGCGGACACCAGCGCACGCGGGTCGCGGTCGAGCAGGCCGTCCACGTGGGCGCGGACCGCCCCGATGATCTGCCGGCTCTCGTCCTGTGCAGTCAGGCTGTGCAGTGCGCCGGACACGGCCTGTGCGACCGAAGGGTCCTCGTCCCCGAGCGCGATGCGCACGATCCTGGGCCAGTGGGACAGAGGTACCGCAAGCAGCCGCGTCGGCTCACGGCTTGCGAAGCTTTCCGTGAGTGCCGCAGCCGCCTCGCCGTCTTCGCCCTCCGCGTCCGCCAGACCGGCGCGCGCCAGAGACACCCAAGGACCGTACCGCTGCGTTTTCGTGCCGGAACCGGTTTCCGCGGCGCGGAGGTGGTCCCTGGCCTTGGCGAGGTCACCGCGTCTGATCTCCACCAATGCCAGCACGGAGCGGGCCTGCGGATTCGGCAGAGTGATCTCGAGCTCGTCCGCCACCATCAGACTGGCCTCGGCCTCCACGGCCGCGTCGTCCAGCGCTCCCTGTTCGAGTAGTGCGCACGCACGGGCGGCATGCCAGTGGGGAAGTGACCAGCCGAGGCCCAGCGCCTCCGCTTCGCGCTGTCCCTCCCGCAGAATCCGCTCGGTGTCCGCGAGCCGGTCGGTGCTGGTCAGCACGGTGGCCAGCCACAGCGCCGGAATCCGCGGGGGCCGCAGGTAGAGCGCGGCGGACTGGGCGCCGGCGCGTCGGGTGGCCTCCTCGGCAAGCTCGAGGGCGCGGGCCAGGTGCCCGCGGTAGAAGAATGTCTGCGACTGGAACACCATGGCGCTGACGACGACAGCCGGATCGTGGCTCTGGTAGGCGGCCTCGACCAGGCCGGTGTCGGTCTGCTCGGCAGCGGTGATGTCCCCGAGGTACACGTGGCCCGTCGCCTTGGTCTTCAGCAGCCGGACGCGCACGTGGGGCGGCAGCGCGGGAAGGTCCAGGGCCTGCTCGAGGTGTGTCATCGCGGCGGCGTCGTCGCCCGCGGCCTGGTGGATCTCGGCGGCCACCAGGCGCAGGTATGCCTCCTGCAGTGGCTCAAGACCTTCCGGCAGAGTGGCGTCGACCAGGTCGAGCGCCTCGTGAACCCGGCGGGTCCGGCCGAGGTACTTGGCGGCGTCGGTCAGCAGGGAGATGCGACGCCGGTCCTGTGGGGGCAGCAGTCCGGCGACCCGCTGAGCCAAGTCAGCAGCCGCGTCGGGGGCCGACGAGGACAGTTCCCGTACGGCGGTGGACAGCGTGGTCACGGCATCGTCGTCGACCGGGCCGCCCGACATGACGACGTGCCAGGCCACCTCGGCCGATCGCGCACCGATGACACGCAGACTGTCGGCTGCCTCCCGGTGCAGAGCGGTCCGTACGGCCAGAGGCAGGTTCTCGTGGACGGCCTGCCGTATGAGGTCGTGACGGAAGGCGAGTCGCGGGCCGTCGGCCGAGAGCAGACCGGCGCTCAGGGCGGCCTCGACGCCGGCCAGCAGGCTGCCGACATGCCTGCCGAGCATTCGGGCGGCCGTGCCGAGGTCGAATTCGCGACCGAGGACCGACCCGATCTGGAGCAGGCGCACGGCGTCTTCCGGGAGCCGGTCCAGACGTCCGGCGATACTCCGCCGGAAAGTGATGGGGATGCCGTCGTGCAGGAGGCTCGCCTCGCCCGCCTCCATTTTGACGGCATCCGTGTCGGCGAAAGCGCGCACCAGTTCAATCGCCAGGAAGGGATTACCCCCGACGCCTCGCAGGAGCCTGGCCAGACCGGGTGACGGGCTCGCCCCGAGGACATCGGCCGCGATGTACTGCAGCTCCTGCTGTGGCAGGGGGCCGAGGGTCAGCCATCGGGCTCCGAGGCGTTCGAGGTCCTCCCGCACCCTGGCCACGGTCGGTCGCTCGGTGTCCGACCGGACCGCCAGGACCCACAGGACCCGCGAGGCGGCCAGTCGTCCAGGCAGGGTGCGGAGCACGAAGAGCGTGGCCGGATCCGCCCACTGCGCGTCGTCCACAAGCACGGCCACCGGGGCGCGCTGAGCCCGGTCCTCCAGAGCGTCCGTGATGCTGTCCAGCAGCCATAGCCGCTGGTCGTCGGTGGCTGCGGCGGCTCGGTTGGAACCGTCGGAGGACTGCAACGCGGACAGCAGTGCGGCTCCTGCCGCGTACTGGTCGAGCACATCGGCCCGTATCGACACCACATCGAACCCGAACCGCCGCGCCATCCCGTCCAGCTCCGCGAGCAACCGGCTCTTGCCGACTCCGGACGCGCCTTCCACGACGACACAGGCGCTCCGTCCGCCACGAATCGCGTCCAGGGCCTCACGGACAACCGCGATCTCGCGGTCCCGTCCCCGCAGGCGCAGCCCGGTCACGGCCTGGTTCCCACGCCCACCGGCCTGGTCGTCGGCCGGGTCTGTGCTGCTCATGGGGGAAGCATGGCGCACGGCCGCATCCGCCCTCAACGTCGCTCCCCCGGAGATCGCCGCTTTCACCCGGGTGATTGCCGGTTGTGCGCCGTCGTCTCACCCCGGCCCGACGCATGCTCCGTGCCATCCGGATTGCCCCTGGAGAGGAGCACAACGTGCGTACAGGCAAGGAATACCTGGCAGCACTGAACGACGGCCGCACGGTGTGGGTGGGCGACGAACTCGTCGACAACGTGGCCACGCACCCCAAGACCCGGGCGTACGCCCGGAGCCTCGCGGACTTCTACGACCTGCACCACCGCCCGGACCTCCAGGACGTCATGACGTTCGTGGACGAGGACGGCGTCCGGCGGTCCATGACGTGGTTCCAGCACCGCTCCAAGGAGGACCTGAAGCGCAAGCGGCGCTACATGGAGACGGTCCTGCGGGAAACGGGTGGCGGGGCGACCCCGCGCACCCCTGATGTCAACAACTACGTCCTGCTGACCTACGTCGACGACCCGGAGCCCTGGAGCAGCCAGGCCGTCGGCACCGACGGGAGGGACCTGACCAAGGGGATCCTCGACTTCTGGAACCTGGTGCGCGAGGGCGACCTCAACACGACGCCCGCGTTCGTCGACCCGCAGACGGACCGCTCACGCGATTCCGCCCAGGCCGAGTCCCCCGCCCTGCAGGTGGTCGGCACCTCGGACGACGGCATCACCGTGCGGGGCGTGAAGGCGATCGGCACCGGTGCGGCCTTCGGTGACTGGATCCACATCGGCGTCTTCTACCGCCCCGGCATTCTGCCGGAGCAGATCATCTTCGGGGCGGTGAAGCCCAACACCCCCGGCGTCACCATCATCTGCCGCGAGAGCAACGTCCGGGACGCGGAGGAGGTTGAGCACCCGCTCGCCTCCCGGGGTGACGAGTTGGACAGCGTCATCGTGTTCGAGGACGTGTTCATCCCCTGGAACCAGGTGTTCCACATCGGTAACCCCAAGCACGCGTCGCTGTACCCGCAACGCGTCTTCGACTGGCTGCACTACCAGGCCCTGGTCCGGCAGATGGTGCGCGCCGAGCTGATGCTCGGTCTGGCCCTGCTGGTCACCGAGCACATCGGCACCTACCAGCTGCCGCCGGTCCAGACCCGGATCTCCCGGTTCGCCGGCTTCCACCAGACGCTCAAGGCACATGTGATCGCTTCCGAAGAGGAAGGATTCCACACTCCCGGCGGCCTCTATAAGCCGAACGTCCTGATGTTCGATTTCGGGCGGGCGTACTACCTCGAGAACGTCGCCGAGATGGCCCACGAGATCGTCGACCTGGCCGGTCGTGCCTCGCTCATCTTCCCGACCGAGGGGCAGTGGCAGCGGCCCGAACTGCGGCCGTGGCTGGAGGCGCTGCAGACCGGACCGGTCGGCAGGCCGCATGACCGGCTGAAGATCAGCCGCGTGATCCGCGACCTGTTCCTGTCCGACTGGGGCGACCGCATCAGCACCTTCGAGAACTTCAACGGAACGCCCCTGCTGGCCATCCGCACACTCACCATGAAGCGCGCCGAGATGTCCCCGAGCGGCATCATGGCGGACCTCGCGCGCAAGGTCTGCGGCATCGAGAAGGTGGAGGAGGAGAAGGAGACCGCGTACACGGCTCAGGCGGACTACGCCCGACGCCAGGACGCCAAGTAAGCAGAATTCGAGGGCCCGGGTCAGAGCACACCGCGCTCCCGGGCCCTTGCGACCGCTGCGCTCCTGTCGTGCGCGTCGAGTTTGCGGAAGATGGCCCGTACCTGTGTCTTGACCGTGTTGTGGGACACATAGAGCTCGGAGGCGATCTCCCGCAGCGTCAGCGGTCCGCACAGGGCACGGAGCACTCGGTGCTCCCCCAGCGACAGGTCCTGGGGACCGGGGGCGGCAGGCGTCACGACCGTGTCCTCGCCGACTCGGCCGAGCAGATCCGTCAGTGCCCCTGGCGACTCGCACCGGGCCGCCGCCCGCTCGGCCGCCTCGCGGGCCTCCCGGGCCGCGTCCGTGTTGTGTCGCGCATTCTCCAGCCGCGCCCGCATGACGTGGCACAGGGCGCGTACTTGGGGTTCGCTTCCGGCCCGGGTCGAGCCCGCCAGCACCGCTTCCGCGTCGGCCAGAGCCCGTTCGGCCCCATCGATGTCTCCCTCTTCGAGGAGTAGGCCGGCCCGGCCGATGTAGGCGGACATGGCGACGAAGTGCCCGCCCAGACCGGCCGTCGCGGCCGCCTGGAGGGCCTCGTCACTCAGAACGCGCGCCTGCTCGTGCCGTCCGGCCAGCAGCGCGCACACCGCCCGCAAACCCAGCGCGCGGACGAGCACCAAACCGTGCCCGGCGGCGTGTGCGTCACGGGTCGCCTCGCCGAGCAGCGCCTCTGCCTCCCCGTAACGGCGGGTCCACAGCAGAGCGGTACCCCGGGCCGTACAGGCCAGGGCACGCCAGGAAGTCAACGGCATGGTGCCGGCAACGGCGGATTCGCCGAGACGGTCGGCGGTCAGCACCTCGCCCTTCAGATAGCAGGCAACGGCCTGAGCGACGGCTACCGCATCGGACACCGTGCTGCCTTCGCCGACCGTCTCCGGTCCCGTGTGCCTGAGCTGGGCCACATCCAGCCAGCGCCGGGCTGTTTCCGGGGCTCCCCCCGACAGGGCTGCCATTGCCGCCACAACGCACAATCTCCCGTCGGCGGCGACCATGCGGGGCGGCAAGAGGTCCAGCCAATGCGAGACCTCCGCACTACGGCCTGCCGAGACCGCCTCCTCCCAACCGTCGAGGACCGACGCGACGGCCGCGGGCTCATCGCCGCCCCGCACCCAGTGCCGTACGGCCGCGGTCGTCTCCCTCCGCCGGGCGTACCACTGAGCAGCCGACCGGTGCAGGGACACGACAGTGTCCGGCCCTTGGGACATCAGAGCGTCGGACAGCAGCGAAGACAGTGCTCGGTGATGCCGGTACGCCGACGGATCGGCGGCGGGCACGAGCAGTTGCACGGTCCGCGCGAGTTCACGCAGCACCACGCCTGCCTGCTCCCCGGCGAGGGCTTGGCACGGTCCGGCACTCAGCTCGTCGAGGACACTGGTCCGCAGCAGGAACTCGCGCTGCTCGGTGGTGAGCCGGTAGAGGACCTCGCCGGCCAGGTACTCGGAGACCGCTTGCCTGCCGAGGGCCAACTCCCTTTCCATATCGGACTCGTTCACGGAGCGGGCGAGGGCGCGCCCCATGATGCACAGCCCAGCCGCCCATCCCTCGGTGGCCTCATACAGCGCGCTCGACGTCTCCGCGCTCGGAGCGGATCCGAGCAGACCGGTGAGCACGGCCTGTGCTTCCTCAGGGGTGAAGGCCAGGTCGTGCTGGTCGAGTTCGGCAACCAGACCTCGGGCGCGCAGAGCCGGCAGCGGACTTCCGAGGAGGTGCCGGGTCGACACGATGATGCGGAATCCGTGGGGAAGCCTTGCCAGGAAGTCCCCCAGGCTGCGGACCGCGTCGACGTCCGTGATGGATTCCAATCCGTCGAGGATCAGCGTGAGCGGCCTCTGGGCGCCCAGTCCGCTCACCAGACTCGGCAGGATCTCCTCGAGCCACGCATCGACCGTCCACCCGTCGTCGTCGAGGCGGGCGGGCAGATCCGGCAGTACCTGGTGCAGCGCCCGCAGGATGCAGGACCAGAGCCGGCCCGGGGCGTTGTCGTAGGCGTCCAGGCTGAGCCATGCGCACTCTCCACGAGCCACCAGGCGGCGCGACCACTCGGTCAGGAGCACCGTCTTGCCGGCGCCGGCCGACGCGGAGAGCACCACGACGGGCTCGGTCGCCGCGTCAAGCCGGCGCAGCAGACGGGGGCGGCTCAGAAGATGCGGGGGCTGGGTCGCAGGATGCAGCTTGAATGCCGCAACGGAGCTGGTCATCACACTTTCCGTGGGGTCGTCGAAACGAGCGGAGCCCCCGGCGTCCACAGCTCGCCTCGCAGGAGCCGGACATCGGGGGCGGTGGCCGGCCGGTCACGGGCCAGGCGGCCTGGTTCGGACCGCTGCCGCCAGGCCTAGTGCGCAGCCCTGAGCGTGCCGAAGCCGCCCGCGAAGTGGAGCAGCGGTCGGCAGTTTGCCTTGTGTGCCCACTGGCGGGCGTCACCCACGAAGATGGTGTGATCGCCACCGGGGAGCGCCTCGGCGACGTCGCACACGACAGCCGCGATGGCGTCCTTCAACACCGGCACGCCGTGGTCGTCGAAGGTCTCGACGCCCGCGAACTTGTCCGCTTTGGAAACGGCGAAGTTCCGCGCCAGGTGCTCGCTGTCCTCGCCTAGGACATTGACGGCGAAGCGGCCGTGTTCCGCGATCGCGGTCCGCGTGTACAGGTGGTTGCCGATGCAGACGAGCAGCTGGAGCGGGTCCAGGGAGAGGGCGGACACGGCACTCGCCGTCATGCCGATGGGCGTGCTTCCGGAGCACGTGGTGATCACGCTGACACCCGTGGCGAGCCGGCTCATCGTGGCTCGGAAATCGACGGTCATGTCAAGGGTTTCAGTCATCGCAGGACCTCCGTGAAAGTCGGGAAGGGCGTCAACCTTTGTTGCGCAGGGCGCTGGATGAACTCACCGTCCTGCTGGTTGCGTTGGCGGACTTGATCGTTCGAGCCGGGTGGGAAGGCAGGCGGCAGCCCTGTGACGTACGCGAGGTCGGCGCGCGGTGGCCGGATCGTGCTTCGCCGAGTTCCGGGTCAAGTCGCGCGCCGCCCCTCGTTCATGGCGTGCAGACGGCCGACTGCTTACGCGGCGGGGGTGACGCTTCAGTCCGCGGGGAGGAGTTCGAGGACGAAGGTGTGGCGCAGCACCGTGTACGGCTGGTCGGTCGGCCCGCGCCTGGGCCCGGAGTCGGCCGCGTACGTGTCATAGGACGCGACCAGCGAGTCCTTGACCCCGAACACCGGATCCGCATCCAGATACGGGTCGTCCGAAGGGAACAGCATGGTGGTCACGCGCTGGAATCCCGGAGCCTCGATCAGCAGGTGCACATGGGCGGGCCGCATGAGCGACCGGCCGGTCGCGCCCATGAGCTCGCCGACCGGGCCGTCACCGGGTATCGGGTAGCTGGATGGGCGGATGGAACGGAAGCTGAAGTGTCCCGTCTCCTCGGTCCGGAACAGCGCACGCATGGCCGGGTCGACCCGGCCGGGCACATCCACGTCGTAGTGGCCCTCCGCGTCGCTGTGCCACACGTCCACCGCCGCGCCGGCCACTGGCGCTCCCTCACGGTCGACGACTCGTCCCTCGAAGAACAGCGGGGTACCGGGCAATCCTCCAGAGATGTCGGCGGCGTCGGGAGGCTGCGGCCTGTCGTCCCTGAAGAAGGGGCCGAGGACGCTGTTCTGTGTGGCTTCGGCAGGGCGTCGATTGCTCAGGGCGTCGACGAGCATGGTGACACCGAGCACGTCGGACAGCAGGATGAACTCCTGGCGCGTCGGGGTGCACATCTGCCCGGTGCGAGTCAGGAAGTCCACTCCCCGGGCCCACTCCTCCTCGGTCAGTTCCACGTCACGGACGAAGGCGTGGACGTGCCGCACCAGCGATTCCATGATCTCCGCGAGGCGGGAGTCCTTGGTGTCCCGCATGGTCGAGATCACGGCCTCGGTGATGGTGTCGCTGGTTAGATCACGCATGGCGTGCTCCCGTTGTGGTCGAGGCTTCGATGACGGAGTCGGATCGAGGATCTTCGTTGCCCGGTGAGGCCGACGGCGCTTCCCCGGCCCAGGCGCGGGTCAGCAGGGCGCGGACAGCGATCCGGTCCACTGGTCGCGGATTCCAGTAGCCGTCCCTCATGACGAGTTCGGCCGCCTGCTCGATCCCCGATTCCGGCATGCCGAGGTCCCGCAGCGCCCGGGGGGCGCCGAGCCTCCCGGCGAAGTCGAAGAGACCGCTCGCGGCCTCGTCCCCCCGCAGCGCCTGCGCGATGCGCGCCATGGCCTCCGGGGCCGCCGGCCCGTTGTGGGCGACCACGTGCGGCAGGACAACGGCGTGGGTTTCTGCGTGTGGAAGCCCGAACGTGCCGCCCAGCACATGGCACACCTTGTGATGCAGGGCCATGCCCACCGTGCCGAGGCACGTGCCCGCCAGCCACGCCCCGTACAACGCATCCGCCCGCGCCGCCACGTCGTCCGGACGCCGCGCGACGACCGGAAGGGATCGGATGAGGGAGTCGAGTGCTTCACCGGCCATCAGGAAGGCGACCGGGTCCCGGTCCTGTGCATAGAGGGCCTCGACGGCATGCGCCATGGCGTTGATGCCGCTGACCACCGATGTCGCCACGGGAAGTGTGAGCGTCAGGTCGACGTCGTACACCACCGTGTTGAGCATCACTTCCGGCAGCCGTCGGGTCGTCTTCCTGCGGCCTTCGGTCTCGCCGAGGATCGGCGTCATCTCCGAGCCCGCGTAGGTGGTGGGTAGCGCCAGCTGCCGAAGGCCGGTCCGTACGGCGATGGCCTTGCCGAGGCCGATGGTCGATCCACCGCCGAGGGCGAGCACGGAGTCAGCTCCCACGGTTCTGGCATACGCGACCGCCTTCTCCGTGACGTCGACCGGGGTGTGCGCAGCCGCTTCGGTGAAAGTTCCCGCTGCTGCGCCACCCAGCAGGTCGCGCATCTGGGCGGCCTGCTCCACTTGACCAGGGGTGCACAGGATGAGCACCCGGCGGCATCCGAGAGCATCGGCTTCTTGCGGAATGCGGCTGCGCGTTCCGCTGCCGAAGACGACCTTGGTGATCTGTCCCCGGTGCACGAATGTCTTCATGAGAATTTCCTCGGTCCTACCACTCCTGTATTCATGGAGGGAAGCGTCGACACTCGGATGATGTGCGTCAATAAGATCTGTGAGTGATAACGCGGATCGGCGCGGGAATACCCTTTTCGCGCGACGTGCACCGAACCAGCGGCCTGTGGATCGGATGCGATATCCCTCATCTGCGGGATGCCGATGGATGCCCAGGCGTTGCAGCGTGGAAGCACGTGTCTGACGGGTGGGACGCGACGCGAGGAGGCGGGCGGGTCTGCGGCAAATCCGCTCCCGCAATTCCCACGACGTCCGCAACGATAATGGAGAGCCCGGCCGAATTCTTGATGTTGCGTTGCGAAAACAGCGTCCGATGGGTCCACATCGGCGAGAGGCAGAATAAAGGAAGATGGATGAGGTGGTCGCCACGGCTTTGGAGGCTGTTTCGGATGTGCCGGAGGGTACGTCGGCGGCGGTGGGCGGGTTCGGGTTGAGCGGTGTGCCGAATGTGCTGATCCAGGCCCTGTTCGAGCACGGGGTGTCGGGGCTCGGCGTGGTCTCGAACAACTGCGGGGCGATGGAGTCGGGCCTGGCCGTGCTGCTCGGGGCCGGGCGGATCGCCCGGGTGACGGGGTCGTACATCGGCGCGAACAAGGAGTTCGCCCGGCAGTATCTGGCCGGTGAGCTGGAGGTCGAGATGATCCCTCAGAGCACGCTCGCCGAAAGGCTGCGAGCCGGCGGCGCCGGAATCCCCGCCTTCTACACCCCGGCCGGGGTGGGTACGCAGGTCGCCGACGGCGGGCTGCCCTGGCGCTAAGACGGCTCGGACGGCGTGGCGCTGGCCTCGCCGCCGAAGGAGGTCCGCGAGTTCGACGGCACCCAGTACGTGCTGGAGCGCGGCATCCGCACCGACTTCGCGCTGGTGCGGGCCGCGAAGGGCGACCGGCACGGCAACCTCGTCTTCAGCAAGTCCACCCGCGACTTCAACCCGCTGGCCGCCATGGCGGGCAAGGTCACGATCTCCGAGGTCGAGGAGCTCGTCGAGCCGGGCGACATCGACCCTGACGCGGTGCACCTGCCGGGCATCTCCATACAGCAGGTGGTGGCCCTCACCCCCGAGCAGGCGGCGGACAAGAAGATCGAGCAGCGGACGGTGAGCAGCTGATGGCATGGACGCGGGAAGAGATGGCCGTACGGGCGGCACGCGAGCCGAGGGACGGCCAATACGTCAATCTCGGCATCGGGCTGCCCACCTTGATCCCCAACCACCTTCCCCCCGGGCGTCGAGGTGATCCTCCAATCGGAGAACGGCATCCTGCGCACCGGCCCGTATCCGACCAAGGACGAAGTCGACCCGGACCTGATCAACGCGGGCAAGGAGACGGTGACGGTCCTGCCCGGCGCTTCCTTCTTCGGCTCCTCGCTCTCCTTCGGCATGATCCGCGGCGGGCACATCGACGCCGCCGTGCTCGGCGCGATGCAGGTCTCCGCGAGCGGGGACCTGGCCAACTGGGCCGTCCCCGGCAAGATGATCACCGGGATAGGAGACGCCATGGACCTCGTCCACGGCGCGCGCACCGTCATCGTCGCTCAACCCGCAAGGCGGCGCGATCGCGCTCGGCCACTCGAGGCGCGTCCGGCGCTCGCCTCGCCGGCTCCGCCGTCCACCAACTCGCTCGCAAAGGCACGGAGTCGGCGTTGCCGCCCTGTGCATCGCGTCGGCCAGGGCCTCGCCCTGATTCTCGAGCGCTGACACGAATTCGCCGGCACCGGCGTCGGTCCCGGCGGCGGCAGCTCTACACCGCCTCCAGGGCGGTGAACTGCTCGGCGAACACGTCGCCAGCCGGCGAGTGGAGAAGAAAGGCGTCCACGCCGCGCACGCCCTCTTCCTCCACGCCGACGAGTTCACGGCATCCGTCCACGTGGCGACGCACGCCCGGAAGACATGCCTTGCCAGCGGACGGGACGGACTCATCCAAGCCATCCCACCGCCCCGCTCGTCCAGCCCACCGCATCCACTCCGACATCACGCCGCACCACCCTGTGCTGCTCGCCCCGGACGATCAGGTGAAGGGCCATCAGCCTTAGGGATCGCGGGGTTCATCCAGACCGCTTTCTTTGTGGCACGCTCCGGTTGGCCATCCAGCAGCAAGGATCGCTCGAATAGGCGATGCCCCTGGCCGGCGCCTGCCCGAAGCTGGTCGCGATGCCAGCGGACCGCAGGGCGCGGCCGCGTCGACGCCGGATTTTCGAAGCCGTCGCTCCAGGCGGCGTCCCCGTCGATCGCGCCCGAGTCGCAGGCGCACCAACACCGCCGTGAATCGGCCGGGCGTCAGCGCCCGACTCTTTCGCGCACACCATCCACCATTGCCGAAATAGGGATGCGTCATGTCTCTCGCACTCCACCCCGCCGCCCAGGACCTTCTGTTCCGAGAGGCCCGGACAGCCAATACCTTCACCGATGAGCCGGTGACGGACGAACAGATGAGGGCCATCTACGACCTCGTCAAGTACGGCCCCACCTCGATGAACCAGCAGCCGCTGCGGATCGTCCTGGTCCGCTCCGACGACGCGCGGCAGCGGCTGGTGCCGCATCTCGCCGAGGGCAACCAGAAGAAGACCGCCACCGCCCCGCTGGTCGCGATCCTCGCCGCGGACAACGAGTTCCATGAGGAGTTGCCGACCCAGTTTCCGCACTTCCCGCAGGCCAAGGACCTGCTCTTCGCCGAACGCGTGGTACGGGAGAGGTCCGCTGCGCTCAATGCAGCGTTGCAGGTCGGTTACTTCATCGTCGGCGTCCGCGCCGCTGGTCTGGCGGCCGGCCCGATGACGGGATTCGACGCCGAGGGGATCGACAAGGAATTCTTCGGTGACGGCGAGCACTCCGTACTGGTCGTGGTCAACATCGGCACACCCGGAGATGCCGCCTGGTTCTCGCGCAGCCCGCGCCTGGCCTACGACGAGGTCGTCACCACTGTGTGACACCGGGCGCGCATCTGTGGCATCCGACTGCGGGCCCTGGATGACGTGTTCGCCTATGCCGCGGCCGAGGACGTCACCTTGCGGATCAACGGGATGGCGGCAGCAGCAGGACATTCCGCCGAACGACCTGGTGCCCGTTCGTACCCTCCCTCGCAGAGCCTAAGACGTCATCTCATTTGGCTGGGTAGGCTGCCCGTCATGGTGGGGATCGTTGAGCGGCTGGTGCCAGACGAGTTGTGTGCTTGATCGGTGACTTCGGCACCGGCAAGTCTCATCTGCTGATCGGCCTCGGTTTCGGCCGCCGCGATGTCCGGCTTCCGGGTCCGCTACGCGCTCGCCGCAAAGCTCGTCAACGAACTCGTCGAAGCCGCCGACGAAAAGCAGCTGATCAAGACGATCGCCCGCTACGGGCCAGGTTTTGACCGAGAGGGAGGAGAAGAACAGTGTGGCCATCGCCTCGAACGAATCGTTCGGGGGCTGGACCAAGACGTTCACCGACCCAAGGCTCTGCGCGGCCATCGTCGACCGACTCACCTTCAACGGCACCATCATCGAGACCGGCACCGAGTCCTACCGCCTCGCCCAGACCACGGCCAGGCAGCAGCAGACGAAGAAGTGGCCCCGAGGCCGGCTGGCCGGTGGAATCTAATCTCTGCTGCCTCGGGCCTGGCGGTCCAGGAACTCAATCAGCCGTGTTTCCGAACGTTCAAGCCTCTCCCGTTGTTCGCGGGGAAGCGAAGCGAGGGCGTCGATCAGGACCCGATTTCGGGGGACGTGCACGATGTTGCCGGAGTAGATCCGGCAACTGGAACACCAGGCGAGTCCGATGCACCGCTCGAACATGGAGGACTCGGGCGGATGGAATCGGTACTGGTACGAGCGGACGGGCATTCCGCAGGCGGCACAGATCCGACGGTCCCCGTCGGCGACCGTGTCCCAGGTCCCGACCTTGCGCCAATGCTGCCGCCCGCCCGGTGCTCTTCAAGTCGTCATGCCCGGCATTCTCTCCCACAGGGAGTCGCTCGGCACAGCCGTCCCGGCGAGACAAAAACGCGTGCCCCGCTACCTGCTGATTCGTGATCGGCATGGCCCTCCCCTATCCCCGCAGCAGAACTGACGCGCCGATCATGTACGACTCCACTGACATGACGACGCTCAGGTGTGCCAGACCCTCGCGGCCAGCACTTCCACCACAGGCCCCCATGGGTCGAGGGCACCGTCGCGGCAAGGCGCTCGTCCGCGCGACCTCGCAGGCGGGCTTCACCGGTTGAGTACCTCGTCCCAGACGTCTCCGCCGTCCGCCCAGGTCCATAGCCACTTACGCAGTGAGGACGATGCATGTCTCAGGCCGTCGTGCGCGTCATGGCCCCAGCCGGGAACCCAACCGTCCGCGTCGTAGAGCAGCACGGGGTTGCCGACCGCGGTGAGTGAGAGGTACCACTGCATCGTGCAGCCGCCGTAAGCGAGGTGCAGCCACGATGCCGGCACTCCACGCGTGCGGTTGCGCTCATGGATGCTGACCGCGCCTGGCCAGTGGCTCAGGTGCCCCGGGGCTCGGTTGCCGTCGGTGAGCGAGGCCAGACCGCTGTCGGGGCCGAAGCCTCCGTTGGCGACCTCGGTGTACACGCGCCGTAGAAGCTTGGGAAGGCGGCGTCCGATTCTGTGTTCTGCCTTGGCGACATCCCCCATGGACAGCGGCGGAAACAGCGGGCCGCGGGGAGCGTCAGCGTAGTAGACAGCTACCTCCTGGACGTCCGAATTGAGCTGTACCGTTCCATCGCCGCAGTACGACCTGATGACGTCCTGGCGCTGCTCCAGTCGCGCGCTGCCGTAGCGCTCGGATATCCACAGAGCTGGAACGTCAGCGGTGTCGAATTCGCCGACCCGGATCGCACGCCCGGGCACGCAGCTTCTCGATCAGCACATCGTCGTCCTCCTCCTTGGCAGTCGGCTCGTCGAGGGTCTCCTGCCTGAGTGGCGCGGGAGCATGGTGCGAAGGGGAGGTCATGCGCGGGAGCCTAATGCTGAGCACTGACACGGATCGGCGGGCGCCGAGCGGGCACCGGATCGCGTTTCGGGCCCACAAGCGTGCCGCATCGGAGGGTCACCCACGGTCAATGACGGCTCGCCGCAGCCGAGTTGGCTCGCCGAGCTGGGAACCCGGGAAACCTGACGTGACCGGCACGCCTTCGGAGGATCCTGACCACCAGGCTTATGTCGCTGTCAGGGTTCCGCCGGGCCGGGCTTGGTGTCAGGTCAGTTGCCGTGTTCCTCGTTGACCTCGCCGATGAGGCGCGCCAGGGTCGCGGTGTTGACGCCTTCGCACTCGTCGGGGCGACTGGGTTCCTCGACGTTGTCACCGGCTTTGACGGCGATGTCGAGCTGTTTGGCGAGGGCGGTCTTGCAGGCGGCTACGTCGGGCTTGCTGTCGCTGCTGCAGCCGGTGAGGACCAGGGTGGCCGTGGTGATGGCTGCGAGAGCGAGGATGGCGGCTCGGGAGCCCATGGTCCCCCCCATGTCAGGTGTGGAAGAGTCATCATGCGCGGGAAGGGCGGCGGCCGTCTGCCGTTTGACGGTTCTGCGACATGTGGGCCGGCCGTGGAGTCGTAGTTGCCCGGCACGTTGGCCTCCTCGTCGTGGGCTGGCGCGCGGGCCGGCGTGGCGCACGAGGACGGGCTGGATGGGCGCGCGGACGGGCTGAACGCCGCCGGCGCCCACCGCGTGGAGGGCAGGCGTGTGGTGAGCTGCGAGACGTTGCTGCAGTAGCCGATCCGGGCGTGGGCAACCCCTGCCCTATGAGCGCGATTGCCCTATGAGCGCGATACCACCGTGGGCTGGGCGTCGGTGGTGTGGTGGTGGAGGACGTTGGCCGTCAGCCGGCGCAGCAGGTCCTGCGCGGTTGCGAACTCCGCGGCGGTCAGGCCCATGGCGTCTCCGATGGCGAGCGGGACGGCGCGGATGTGGCGACTGAGTGCGGTTCCCTGCGCAGTGAGGGCCACTTCCACCACGCGTTCGTCGTCGGCTCGCCGCTGCCGTTTGAGCAGTCCGTTCGTCTCCAGGCGTTTGATCAGAGGTGTGAGGGTGCCGTAGTCCAGCTGCAGGGCGGCCACCAGGTCTTTGACGGATACGGTGCCGTGCTGCCAGAGCACGACCATGACCAGGTACTGGGGGTAGGTAAGGCCCAGCTCGTCCAGCAGGGGCCGGTAGGCGCTGGTCACGGCCCTGGACGCCGCGTACAGGGTGAAGCAGAAGTGGTCCTCCAGCAGTAGCGGCGCCTCACCGGGACTGCCGGGCGTGGATGTGCGGGTGTCGTCGTCGCTCACGGATGTTCTCCCCTCCCCTGGCCCGTGGACCCTGAGCCCCGGACCGTCATCGGAAACGCTGTGCAGCATCCCCGTGTACCCAAGTGTATCGCTGACGAGCGTCTCGCAAGCTGTTGTGTTGTGCACAAGGCAATCGTGCGCTAGGTTTCTCGATGTCGCCCCGAGCGGGGCGGCCGCAGCCACCGGGATGACCGGTGGACGGCGCTGTTTCACAAGGAGAGCCAGATGAACGTCAAGACCGTCTTCCGCACCCGCACCTCCAAGTCCGCCGCCCTGCTCGGCGCTGTCGCCGGCGTAGCCGCCCTGTCACTGGCCGCCACCACGGCGGATGCCGCGGACGCCACGGCCGGGCACCGCCCGCCGGCGCAGAAGCCCACGGTGGTGCTGGTGCACGGTGCGTTCGCGGACTCATCCAGCTGGAACGGCGTCATCAAGCGTCTGAAGCGGGACGGCTATCCGGTCATCGCCCCGGCGAACCCGTTGCGCGGCCTGGCCGGCGACGCCGCGTACGTCCACAGCGTGCTCAAGAGCGTCAAGGGGCCCATCGTGCTGGCGGGCCACTCCTACGGCGGCTCCGTGATCAGCCAGGCCGCCGCCGACAGCCCGAACGTCAAGGCGCTGGTCTACATCGCCGCCTTCGCCCCGGACAAGGGCGAGAGCGCACTGGAACTGTCGAACAAGTTCCCCGGCAGCACCCTCGGCCCGACCCTGAACTCCGTGCCCTTCCCGCTTCCCGGCGGCGGCACCGGCACCGACCTGTACATCAAGGCCGACAAGTTCCACGACCAGTTCGCCGCCGACGTCCCCCGGTCGGTCACCGCCCTGATGGCCGCCACCCAGCGCCCCGTCGCCGCCTCCGCCCTCGAGGAGAAGGCCACCGAGACCGCGTGGAAGACCATCCCCTCCTGGGACCTGATCGCCACCAAGGACTACAACATCCCGCCGGCCGCCCAGCGCTTCATGGCCGAGCGCGCCCACGCCCGCACCGTCGAGGTCAAGGCCTCCCACGCCGTCTCGGTCTCCCAGCCGGGAGCGGTCACCCGCGTGATCGAACAGGCCGCGCGCTCCACCACCCGCTGACCCCCACGGCGCCACCGCTGCTCACCGCACCGCCATCCTCGCCCGTCGCCCTTGACTGACCAGGGGTCCTGGGCTGTGCCCGAAGGCGCCGACCGTTGCGCCACCGATGACAAGGAGAACTCCCGCCATGAACCCCACGTCGCAGAACAAGCCCACCATCGTGCTGGTCCACGGTGCGTTCGCGGACTCATCCAGCTGGAACGGGGTCATCGAGCGTCTGCAGAAGGAGGGCTATCCGGTCATCGCTCCCGCGAACCCGCTGCGCGGCCTGGCCAGCGACGCCGCCTATGTCCGCAGCGTGCTCGACAGTGTGGACGGGCCCATCGTGCTGGCGGGCCATTCCTACGGCGGCGCCGTGATCAGCCAGGCCGCCGCCGACAGCCCGAACGTCAAGGCGCTGGTCTACATCGCCGCCTTCACCCCCGAAGCGGGCGAGAGCGCACTGGAACTGTCGAACAAGTTCCCCGGCAGCACCCTCGGACCCACCCTCGCCCCTGTCCCCTTCCCGCTTCCCGACGGCGGCACCGGCACCGACCTGTACATCAAGGCCGACAAGTTCCACGACCAGTTCGCCGCCGACCTCCCCGAATCGGTCACCGCCCTGATGGCCGTCACCCAGCGCCCCGTCGCCGCCTCCGCCCTCGAGGAGAAGGCCACCGAAGCCGCCTGGGGGACCATCCCCTCCTTCAGTCTGATCGCCACCGAGGACTACAACATCCCGCCCGCCGCCCAGCACTTCATGGCCGAGCGCGCCCACGCCCGCACCGTCGAGGTCAAGGCCTCCCACGCCGTCTCCGTGTCCCAGCCGGCAGCGGTCACCCGCCTGATCGAACAGGCCGCCCACACCACCACTGTCCGCTGACGCCCGCACGATCCGCCGTCCGCGCTCCAAACCGGCGGTGATGACAGTCGCGAACTTTCCCCAGTGCTCCTCCGGTTCCCGGTCGGTTAACGAAGGCAACCGACCGGGAACCTGAGAGCGGAATAGCCGAAGGGCTCACCGGTCACGTGCTCGGTGAGCCCTTCGGCGCGTCAGTGCCGGTACACCCGGAACCTATGGCCTGTCTGGGTCGGTGCACCCGTGGCGCTGATGGCCGCCGGTGCCCTCGGCTGGTTCACGTTCCCGCTCACAGAACTAGCCGTTGACGCAGGTGTTGCCCGCCGCAGGATCGAGCACTCCGATGATGTTCGCCGTATTGCCGCACACGTTGACGGGGATGTCCACCGGGGCCTGTACGACGTTGCCGGACAGCAGACCGGGCGAGCCCGTCGCGGTGCCGACGGCCCAGGCGCCGTTGGGAGCCTCCGATGCTTCCTCCTCGACGGTCAGCGTCGCGGGAGCCGGGGGGTTCAGGCCGACCGTGGTGATCGCTTCAGGGCTGTTGACGTAGGTGCCCGCCTCGTCGGCGGTGACATTCACCGTGACCGTGCAGGACATTGTGCCGACGGGCAGGTCGCCGCCGTCCAGAGCCACCGACGAGCCGCCCGGCTCAGCGGTGACGGTGCCGTTGCCGCAGGTCGTCGACGCGTTCGCGTCCGAGGCGACGCGCACGCCGTCGGGCAGGCTGTCGGTGAAGCCGAAGTCGTTCTTCGCCGCCAGTTCACTGGTGTTGGTCACCGTCATCGTGAGCGTCGAGGTGCCGCCCTCGTCGATGGTGGCAGGACTGAACGCCTTGTCCAGCTGCGGAGTCGCATCCAGGATCCGAATGTTGTCGAAGGCGTGGTCGTTGCCGAACCAGGCTCCTTGCCCATTGACCAACTTGATGCCCAACTCGTTGCCGGTGAACAGCGCAGCACTGTTACCGGCGAACGACCCGGCCATAACGCCGTTTCCTCCGGTGTAGGGGTGGGAGTTGGGGTCGGTACAGGGATTGATGGGGGTGGTGAAGGTCGGGATGTCCTGACCGCTGCCGGTGAGGTAGAACTTCAGCAGCGGAGGCACCGCGTCGACGACTTTGCAATTATCCGCCGCTACGTCTACGGCGAAGGTGATGTAGCGATTCGGTGCCGGAATCGCGATCGGCTGCTTGGTCCGGAACTCCACCAAGTTGGCACCAGGGTCCTTATTGAGGGTGTACGCGGACACCGCGTGGTTGGTCGGCGGATTCGTCCCGCCGACCTGCCCCAGCACATTGGCCATGTTCGCGAGGCGCTCCGGCCCCCCACCACTCGCTTGGCAGTCGGGCTGGGCGGGACTGTTCTGGTTGAGGATGGTGCCGTTGCACTGGCCGGGGTCCAGCCACGGTGGGTCGGCCGTGTACGTCTCGTTCAGCGGCGGGGCCCCGACGTAGTCCTCCAGGAGAACCGGGTTGTCGCCGGTGTTCTCGAAGTCCTCGGTGAACACCGTGACCGGCGCCTGCGGGACCCCCGGAGTGCCGGGGGCGTGAGTCGCGTTCACACTCGCCGGCGCAGCCACGGCCTGGGCCTGTCCTGCCGGCGGAGCACCCGCGATCGCGAGAGCCACCACAGACACCGATGCAGCGCTCCAGGAAAGCTTCGCTGCGGAAATTGCCACCACCTCGTTTCCAATCACCACAGCGCATGGCGAACGGCGGCCACAGACAGCCCAAACCACTTGCATGCACACTAAAGGACAAGTCCCTCAAATTTCAGCACGCGCACCACCGGACTCGAAGACCGGCGAGCTGGGCGATTGCATTTCTCACTGCATTGGTCGAGTCGAGAATTAACCCTATGAGGCGATATCGGAATTCCATAAATGCGGCGAGCGGAACCCTTAGTGCGCCCGCATTCCCTCATCCGCGCCGTAAGCAGTACTACGTCGGCGCCACCACGGTGGCGACGATCTGGGTCAACCGCCTGGCTCCCGCCCTGCTCGACCGCTACCTGGCCCGCACCGGTATCGATGCCCAGCAGACCAACCAGCGGCCGCCGAGCGGCGAGAACAACCTCTACGAACCGGTCGACGAGGCCAAAGGCACGGACCATGGCGCCCACGGCGTCTTCGACACGGCGTCCCACAGCCGGTCCTTCGAGGCCTCACTGGCCCGCCATCCCGTCGCCGCCTCGGCCCTCGCCACCGCCGTCGCAGCAACGGCGACCGCCGTGTGGAAGAGACGCGCCCGCACTTCTTCGTGAGAGCGATCGTGCTAACACGTCTCCTCGACGGCATCAAGGCATCAAGGCATCAAGGCATCAGGGATGTCTGCGGTAGTCGCCGGGAGGGATTCCCAAGACTCTTTTGAAGGCGACGCTGAGGGCGCTTTCGGATCCGTATCCCACGGAGTGGGCGATGGAGGCGAGTGTTGCGCTGCCTTCCCGTAGCTGCCGGGCTGCGAGCTCGATCCGCCATCGCGTGAGGTATTCCAAGGGCCCCTGGCCGACCGTGGTTTTGAAGCGGGCGGCCAGGGTGGACCGGGACACCGCGGCGGCGCTGGCCAGCTCGGCCACGGTCCAGGAGCGTGCCGGATCGCGGTGCAAGGAGGTCAGCGCTGTGGCGACCACGGGATCTGCGAGGCCGGCCAGCCATCCCGACACCGCATGCGGCGCGCGTCCCAGGTGCAGACGCAGCACATGAACGAGCATGACGACGGCCAGATGCTCCGCCATCAGCGTGAAGGCCATCGGCCGATGTGTCAGTTCCTGGTCGATGGCGGTCAGTGCCCACTGCACCGTCTCCGCGTGCGGGGTGTCGGCGGGCACATGGACGATCGGGGGCAGCCTGTCGAGCAGCAGCTCTTGGGCGCGGGTACCGAAGGAGAAGCCGCCGCCGATGAGGAACACGTCGTCGCCCTGGCCCGCTCTGGCGATGCCGCCCTCGGCCTGTGCGAACACGGCGCGGCCCTCGACAGGAGCTGCCTCCGGATCGCTGCGGAGTGTGAAGGAGCGTGGACGTGTCAGGAGATAGCAGTCGCCCTCGGCCAGGTCGATCGGCTCGTCGATCCCGCCCACCTGCAGCTGGCAGGAGCCGCGCCGAACGGCATTGAACTTCACCGTGCGGGGGGCGTCGAACCGCACGGCCCAGCGTCCTCCCGCGGCCAGGCTCGCTGAGAGATGGCTGCGGGTCTTCAGCAGGGTCAGCACATCCTCAAGAGGGTCCACACCCACCTCCAATCTGGACGATTGCTAAAGAAGGAAGGACTCTCAGTCATAGAGCGTCCAGTCGACTGATCGTAGCGTGGACGCATGACAACGAACCCCCGGGCCGACAGGCACTCGCGAGACCACTCCGCCCTCCTGACTACTCCCTTCGCCTCTCACGCCCGTGCGCAGGAGGTGATCGACGGCGTGGATCTCACCGGCCGACGTGCCGTGGTCACTGGCGGCGCCTCGGGTCTTGGCGCCGAAACCGTCCGGGCCCTGGCTGCCGCCGGAGCGGAGGTCACCATTGCCACGCGCCGCCCGCAGTCCGCCGAGCCGCTCGTCCAGGAGCTGGCCGCCGTCGGCGGAGCGGGCCGGGTGCACGCGGAGGCCCTCGATCTGTCCGATTTGGCCTCGGTCGACGCCTTCGCGCGAGCATGGCGCGGGCCTCTCGACATCCTCGTCGCGAACGCCGGGATCATGGCCCTTCCCACGCGCACCCTCACCCCGGACGACTGGGAAATGCAACTTGCCACCAACTATCTCGGCCACTTCGCTCTGGCCACCGGCCTGCATGCGGCCCTGCGGGATGCCGGCTCCGCCCGCATCGTGGTCGTCAGCTCCGGCGCCCACCGGGGTGCGCCCTTCGACTTCGAAGATCCTCATTTCGCGCGGCGGCCGTACGACCCCTGGGCGGCCTACGGGCAGTCCAAGTCCGCCGACGTCCTGTTCACGGTGGGTGCCCGCCGCTGGGCGGCCGACGGGATCACGGCCAACGCGCTCAACCCCGGCTATATCCTCACCCGTCTGCAGCGGCACGTCGACGACGAGACCATGCGTGCGTTCGGCGTGATGGACGACCAGGGCAACGTGAAGCCGCTGCCGTACTACAAGACGCCTGAGCAGGGGGCCGCCACCTCCGTCCTGCTGGCCGCTTCTCCTGTCCTGAGCGGAGTCACCGGCCGCTACTTCGAAGACAATCAGGAGGCCCGGACCGTCCGGGGTGGGGAGGATCAGCCCGGTGGCGTAGCCGCCCACGCACTCGACCCGGAGGCAGCAGACCGGCTCTGGGAGTACGGCATTGACGCCCTCCGCACTGCATGACCGCCTGCCGCCGCGGCAGAAGCCCGTGGTGGGGGCGGCGTTCAGGTGCTCGATGCAGTTGCCCGGGAGCGAGCCGCCCATGACCTTCAGACGGCCTTGAACGAGTCAGGTCACAACTGCCCTGGCCTGGCCGGGTTGGCGGGATGAGGACGAATTCACTGGCCGGGACCGAAGGCTCGACCGGGAGCGGCCGAGCAACCGTGAATACCTGCTCACGTCGTGATGCAGGCGCCGCACACGGTGCCGCCTGCCGGGCATGCATGTCCGGCCCCGCCTGATCGTGTGGAGCACGCCCGTCTGCCACGGAGAGGCGACGTGCCCGGTGGTTTGCGCGGAGGGGACGTCTCGGAAGCCACTAGGCCCGGTACGTCGGACGTCCGCCGGGCGGCGTGCCCCGACAGGACGGGCTGACCGTGATGGGCCGGAGGTACCTCGCAGGTACCCGAGCTGATTGCTCTGACCTGCAATGATTGAGCTCCAGGTACCCGGGCAGTACCCTGGGGGCATGGGAGCACTCAACGTGGAATTCTCTGACGCGGAGCTTGAAGACCTCCGTGCGGTCGCCCGGGAGCACGGCATGACGCTGAAGGCGTTCGTGCGGGCCTCCACCGCCGATGCGATCGCTCACCAGCGGGCTCTGAAGGAAGCGGCAGCGGAGTTCCAGCGGGTCTTCGCGGACCCCGCGCTGGGCGAGGCCATAGTCGCGGCAGGCATCGACGACGGTCCAGTGCCGAGCACTACGGGCAGGGTCGCCTGAAGCCATGGCACCCGCCCTCCACATCGATGTGCGCTGGCTTCTGCAGCAGCACGAGACGGCCCTGCCCGACCAGCCCCACATCGCGGACTTCTCGGCCCTGGTCGCCGCCGTGGCGCGGCACCGGGTCAACCCGCCCCGCCTCGGCGTGGACCCGGACGCGTCCTGGCGGGCGGCCGCGTTGTTGCACACACTGCTCCTGCTGCGGCCGCTGCCCTCCCTCAACGTCCGCTTCGCGTGCGCCGTCACCATCTCCTACATGCACGCCAGCGGCGAAGGCCTCGACACCCCCTACGGGGAACTGGTCGAACTATGCAAGGACCTCATCTCCGGCAAGGACAACGTGTTCGGTGCCGCCAACAGGATCCGTTCCTGGCGCATCTGACAGACCGCCGTCGACCAGCCCACCGGCTGGTCCGCTGGCCCGCCGGCGGCGAATGTCCTGCCCGCCGACACGGGGTGATCCGGCGCTCACTCCCCCACACACCCAACATGCCTGCGAACAGCCCGAACCGGAAGACCCAACTGGGCGAGGTTCTTGTCGTGGTGTGGGGTGGTGAGTGTCGGCTGCGCAGCGGTCCTGCGCGCTGCGGCAGAACCAGCCATCGAGCCTCACTGGCGCAGTCGGCTTCCGAGGAGCGCGCTAGGGGCGCGCGACCGCCTGCGGGCCGGGCATGTCCAGCACGGACATGCCGCCGTAGCCGGTGCGGATGAGGCCCTGCTCCCTGCGGCGACGGACACCGCAGGCACTGCGGTGCCGCAGCCGTGACGGCTCATACGTCCTCGCGAGGCAGCCCGGGTGACCGGGCGATCTCTTGCCCGGCGGCTTCGACGACGGCCAGTACGGCGGCCGCCGCAGCCGCGGGATCGCCGGCCGCCACCGCTTCCACGATGGCGCGGTGGCCGGGCAGCGAGGCTTCCACCGCGCCCGGGGTCTGGGTGCTGACGAGGAAGCTGTGTTCCAGCGCGATGTCGATGGCACGGCCCAGTGAGCCGAGCAGCCGGTTGCCGCCGGCGTCGAGCAGGGCCCGGTGGAAGGCGATGTCGGCCTCGATGTAGCCGCTGCGGCCGGGTTCCGCCGCTGCGGCCTCCATGGCGGCCAGGGCGTCGTACAGGGCGCGTACGTCGTCGGGGCCGGCCCGGCCGGCGGCGAGCCGGGCTGCCTCGGGCTCGACGATCCTGCGCAGTTCACTGGTGTCGCGCAGCAGAGCCGCGGCGTCCCCGGCCTGTTTCCAGCGCAGTACGTCACGGTCGAGGTGGTTCCAGTGCTCCGGGGGCAGTACGCGTGTGCCGGTGCGGGGGCGTACACGCAGCATCCCCTTGGCCACCAGAGCCTTCACCGCCTCCCGCACCACGCCCCGGCTGACGCCGATCTCGGTCGCGAGCAGGTCCTCGACCGGCAGCGCGTGCCCCGGTTGCCACACTCCGCCCACGATGCGCCGGCCGAGCTCGTCGACCACTCGCTCGTGCATGGTCGGCAAGTGCACCACTGTCTGTTCACCTCTGGACGTCATTCATCGAATCATTTAATGATTGCTCCCAGGCTACTGCCTGCGGTGTCTCCACCGGCACCGCCCCACCGTGAACCACCGGCGCGAGAGCCACGGGAGTACTTACATGACCGACGGGAACAAGACGAGCCGTCGCAGCCAGGCGTGGTTCGGTGCGAGCGGCCGCGGCGGGATGCTGTACCGCTCCTGGATGCGCAACCAGGGGTTCGGGCATGAGGTCTTCGACGGCCGCCCCGTCATCGGCATCGCGACCAGCGCTTCCGAACTCGCCCCGTGCAACGCCCATCTGACACGTGTCGCCGAAGCCGTCAAGCGTGGTGTGTGGCAGGCGGGCGGCTTCCCGCTCCAGTTCCCCACCATGGCCACCGGCGAGACCCTGATGCGCCCCACCGCCATGCTGTACCGCAACCTCATGGCCATGGAGGTCGAGGAGCTGATCCGGGCCAACCCGCTCGACGGCGTCGTGCTGCTGTCCGGCTGCGACAAGACGACCCCCGCCATGCTGATGGGCGCCGCCAGCGTGGACCTGCCCGCCGTCATGGTCACCGGCGGGCCGATGCTCAACGGCAAGTACCGCGGCCAGGACGTGGGATCCGGCACCCATGTGTGGAAGTTCGAGGAGGATCTGAAGACCGGCCGGATGACCGAGGAGGAGTGCTTCTTCGCCGAGGGCTGCATGGCCCGCTCCGACGGCCACTGCATGACCATGGGCACCGCCTCCACGATGGCCTGCATGGCCGAGGCGCTCGGCATGCAGCTGCCCGGCTCGGCGGCCTGGCCCGCGGTCGACTCCCGGCGGATGGAGACCGCGCAGTCGGCGGGGCAGCGCATCGTGCGGATGGTGGAGGAGGAGCTGCGCCCCTCGCGGATCCTTACCCGGGAGGCGTTCGAGAACGCCATCAGGGTCAACGCGGCCATCGGCGGCTCCACCAACGCCATCATCCATCTCACCGCCATCGCCGGACGCGTCGGCGTCGACCTGGGCCTCGAGGACTTCGACGAGCTGGTCCGCGCGGTGCCGACCCTGGTCAACCTGATGCCCAGCGGCAAGTACCTCATGGAGGACTTCTGCTACGCGGGCGGGCTGCCCGCCGTCATGGCCGAGCTGCTCCGCGGTGAGCTGCTGCACGGCGAGCAGATCACCGTCACGGGACGCGGCGTCGCCGAGAACGTCGAAAGCGCCGAGAACGACAACACCGACGTCATCACCGGCCTTGAGGCCCCCTTCCAGCCGGCCGGCACCGGTATCGCCGTCCTGCGCGGCAACCTGTGCCCCGACGGCGCCGTCATCAAGCAGTCCGCCGCCTCCCCGCACCTGCTCACCCACCGCGGCCCGGCACGCGTCTTCGACTCCCCCGAGGCCTACCACCAGGTCGCCGACGACCCGGACCTCGACGTCGACGAGAACACCGTCATCGTCATCCGCAACGCCGGCCCCAAGGGCTACCCCGGCATGCCCGAGGTCTCCAACGTGCCCTTGCCCGCCAAGCTGCTGAAGGCCGGCGTCACGGACATGGTGCGCATCTGCGACGGCCGGATGAGCGGCACCGGGTACGGGACCGTCGTCCTGCACGTGGCACCCGAGGCCGCCGTGGGCGGGCCCCTCGCCCTGGTGCGCGACGGCGACGTCGTCGTCCTCGACGTCCCGAACCGCACCCTGAACCTGGACGTGGAAGCCGCCGAGCTCACCCGGCGCCGGCAGGCCTGGAAGGCACCCGGCGAGCAGCACACCAGCGGCTACGCCTGGCTCTACACCCAGAACGTGGAACAGGCCGACCGGGGCGCCGACTTCGGTTTCCTGCGCGGAAGCCGCGGCCACGAAGTCCCCCGCGACTCCCACTGACTTTGCCCCCGGTGACCCAGCCCCTCGAATCCAGGAGAGCATCGATCGTGGAATCGGCAGCAGCGCGTCCTCGCCCTGTCCTCACCGCCGCCTCCGTCCTGCCGCAGGACGCCGGCCAAGCCGCCCTTGTCGCGCGCGTCCACCATCCAAAGTGGGACGGACCGTGCGTGGCCGCGGTCCGCGGCGAGCAGGTCGTCGACCTGACCGCCATCGCACCCACCGTCTGCGACCTGCTGGAACGCGACGACGCGGCCACGGTTGTCCGCGAGGCCGAGGGCGAGAGCACCTGGCACCTGGACGAACTGCTGCAGGCGCCGGCCGGGCGCCGTGACGTTGCGCATCTGCTGGCCCCCATCGACCTGCAGGTGATCAAGGCCGCGGGCGTCACCTTCGCCCAAAGTCTGCTGGAGCGCGTCATCGAGGAGCGCACGGGCGGCGATCCGGCACAGGCCGCACGGGTGCGCGAGCGCGTCGGGCAGGTGGTGGGCGGCGCGCTCGACGGCATCCGCCCCGGATCACCGGAAGCGGACAGGGCCAAGGAACTCCTGGTCGCCGAAGGGCTGTGGTCGCAGTATCTGGAGGTCGGCATCGGGCCGGACCCGGAGGTGTTCACCAAGGCCCCGGTGCTGTCCGCGGTCGGCACCGGGGCCGACATCGGTGTGCTCGGCGCCTCGGTGTGGAACAACCCCGAGCCCGAGGCCGTCCTCGTCGTGGACTCGCGCGGCCGGGTACGCGGCGCGACGCTCGGCAACGACGTCAACCTCCGCGACATCGAGGGACGCAGCGCGCTGCTGCTGTCCCGCGCCAAGGACAACAACGCCTCCTGCGCGATCGGCCCGTTCATCCGCCTGCTCGACGACGGCTTCGACCTCGACACCGTACGCGGGCTCGACATCGACCTGCGGATCGACGGCACGCACGGCTACGTCCTGCACGGCCGCAGCTCCATGCGCGAGATCAGCCGCGACGTACTGGACCTGGTGGCCGCCACCCACGGTCCGCACCATCAATACCCGGACGGCTTCGTGCTGTTCACCGGAACGCTGTTCGCCCCCACCGAGGACCGACAGGCACCCGGCGCGGGCTTCACCCACGAGCACGGCGACATCGTACGGATCTCCAGCCCCCGGCTCGGTGCGCTCGTCAACACCGTCGTCCCCAGTGAGCAGGCCCCGCCGTGGACGTTCGGCGTACGGGAGTTGATGCACAACCTCGCCCGGCGTGGCCTGCTGTGAGCCCGGCCGCGGGCGTCGCCGGCACCAGGCGGGTTCTGCACGGCCATCACCCTGGCTCGGCCCGGCCGCCACAGCCCACTGCGTCTTGAGCCGCCGGATGCCCGGTCGTCGTTCAGGACGCAGCGGGCGGGCGTGGCACCCGGGCGAGCTCTCCCGGGTGTCACCCCCCACCACCGGCGAGGTCGCCTGCGTCGTGTGCTCAGCGCTCGATGGTGGCGGCGAGCAGTGCGGTCACGGGCTTCGATGCCGCTGTCGGTGCACAGGTCGGCGGCGACGGCCTCGACCGCGACATCGGGGTGCGTATCAGCGAACTACCTGAGGCGGTCCTCACGGCGGCCGACGACGATCAGGTCCACGCCTCGACGCCGCAGAGGTGCTCGACGTTGCCGGGCCGCACCATGGTGTTCAGCCGCGACAGCGCGGCGCTCGACGCGCTGCCCGGATCAGAGGGTGGACCGACCTCGCGCAGTGACCGTCACAGGGCTCCGGCGTCGCGGGCCGTCCAGACGCTCGGATAGATCGGCCGGAAGCCGAGCTCCCGGCGGATGCGCTGGTTGGACATGATCCCGAACCACGGGTCGGGGTCCGTGAGCTCGTGGAGCCCGGCGGGCACCTCGACGCCGTTGAGCTGGTACAGCTCGACCGTCGTGACAGGGGCGTCATCGGCGATGTTGTAGATCCGGCCGGCGATGCCCGGCGTGTACAGCAGACGCATCAGACCCTGGGCGACGTCCGCGTGGTGGGCCATCTGCAGGCGCTGGTGCGGCGCCCAACGGGCGGCCCAGTGCAGGGAGTTGGCGAGGTGCGGGTCGCCCTCGCCGTAGACGAACGGGAGCCGCCCGATGCGTACGTCCAGGCCCTTGAGCGCGAGCAGTTCACGCTCGGCCTCGGCCTTGGACTCGGGGTAGGCGCCCCACATCTCGCCGCCCGGCCGGCTCTCGTCCTGCTCCGTCAGCGGGCGGCCCCGTCCGACGCCGTACACATTGCCCGTGCTGACCTGCACGAACCGCTCCACGCCGGAGGCCTGCGCGGCGCGGCCCAGGGCCACCGCTGCGTCCCGGTTGACGGCCCACGCCTCCTCGTCCGGCACTCCGCGAAAGGAGGCGGCGACGTTCACGACGGCGTCCACGCCGGCGAGCGCCTTGCCGAGTGTCTCCTCGTCGCGCATGTCTCCCACGGCGACCTGGGCGCCCAGTTCCGCGAAGCGCTCGCCGCGGGTCGCATCCCGTACCAGGACCCGCACCTGCTCGCCCGGCTGCCGCTGGGCCAGCAGCCTCGGCACGAAGCGGCGTCCGACCTGTCCCGTCGTACCGGTCACCAAAGTCAGCATGATGTGCTCCTCACGCACGGTGTCGCCTGTCGTTGACGACCAGCCTCGGCGGATGCGGGAGCGATCGGCAGAGACCTCTTCATCAGGGGATCGGCAGTGCCTGGATAAACCGGCCGGCCTCCCGCACGCTGGAGAGGTGAACCGAAGCGAACTCGCCGACTTCCTGCGCCGCGCTCGCGCCCGCCTGGACCCCTCCGACGTGGGCCTCACGGCCGGCGCCCGCCGCCGTACGCCGGGGCTGCGCCGCGAGGAGGTGGCCCAGTTGGCCGGCATGTCGGTGGACTACTACACGCGGCTGGAACAGTCCCGGGGCCCGAGCCCGTCCCGCCAGATGCTCACCGCGCTGGCCCGCGCGCTGCGCCTGACGGAGGACGAACGCGATCACCTCTTCCACCTCACCGGTGCACAGCCGCCGCGCCGGGAGGCGACCAGCACGCACGTACGCCCAAGCCTGCTCCTGGTGCTGGACCGGCTGCACGACACCCCGGCGATGGTCGTGACCGACTACGGTGAGGTCTTGGCCCAGAACGCGCTGTCACGGGCGCTGAGCGGAGACGTCCTGGCCCGTCCGCCCCAGGGACGCAACATGATCCGCCGCTTCTTCCTGGACCCGGCGGCCCAGGAGCTGTTCCCGCCCGAGGACCGCCCCGAGCGCGCCCGCGAGCAGGTCGCCGGCCTGCGAGCGGTGGCCTCGGCCCGCCCCGCGGACCCGGAACCCGCCGCCCTGGTCGCCGAACTACGCGCCGCGAGCGAGGAGTTCGCCCGCCTCTGGGACGAACACGAGGTCGCCGTACGCCGCGCCGCCACGAAACGCTTCCGGCACCCTGCGATCGGCATCCTCGAACTCGACTGCGAGGTCCTTGTCAACTCGGGCCACAACCAGCAGCTCGTCATCCACACGGCCCGCCCGGGCACGGAGTCCTACGAGCGCTTGCAGTTGCTGCGGGTGGTGGGCTTGCAGGACATGACGGCGACGAGCTCCTGAACGTCTGCGCGTCTTTCACGTTCGCTTCCTGCCCACCGCACATCGCCCGCGGTCCCGAACTCTGCGCCATCTGGCGCCGGCAGCGGCACAACGCCTGCCACAGCCACAGGCACAGGCAGACGGCCTCCCCTACTACCGAGCAGTCAGGCCCCTGCCCAACGGCCACGCCGAGCAGCCGGCCGAGGCGATCGCCAACCCACCGCAGCCCCGCCAGTGACCCCACGCCCTCCTATTGCCTGCGGCGATGACGGGGTTTTGTGTGCGCAGCGCCTGCCGCTGTGGCGACGTGCGCTGCGCACACCCTGCTCAGTCCTTGGCCACCGGCTCCCGGCTGAACGTGGCATGCAGGCGCCGCGTGTGGTCCACGTGGCGCTCGGCTCCGGTCAGCGTGAGCCTGGCCGTCAGGCGGGCATCCGCGCTGGATGCGGCCAGCCGCACTTCCAGCTCGCCCGGTTCGACGATGCGCCGGCCGTCGCGCCCGGTGAAGGAAGCGAGGTCGGCCGGGACCGTGACACGGACCCGACGGGCCTCGCCCGGCTCCAGCTCCAGGCGGGTGTAGCCGACGAGGCGCTGCACCGGCTGGACGACGGAGGCGACCGGGTCGTGCAGGTAGAGCTGAACGACCTCGGTGCCGGAGCGTTCGCCGGTGTTGCGCACGGTGCAGGCGAGGGTGAACTCGCCGTCCGTCGGGGCCTGCTGGGCCTCCACGCTCAGATCGCTCCAGTCGAACTCCGTATAGGACAGTCCGTGGCCGAAGGCGAACGCCGGGGTCGGGTCGATGTTGGACACCTCGCTGGTGTGCGCGAGGCGCGCGCCGAGGTATGTGGTCGGCTGGGAGCCCGGCCGCCGCGGCACGCTGACCGGCAGACGTCCGGAGGGATTGACACGGCCGCTGAAAACGCCGGCGATCGCGTGCGTGCCCTCCTCCCCGGGGAAGAAGGACTGCACGATCGCGGCGGACTCGTCCGCGGCGCGGCCCAGAGCGTACGGCCGTCCTGCGAGCAGCACGGTGATCACGGGTGTGTCCAGATCGAGCAGGGCGTCGAGCAGTTCCTGCTGTGCGCCGGGCAGGACGAGCGCCTCGGCGTCGCAGCCCTCGCCGCTGGTACCCCGCCCGAAGAGCCCGGCACGGTCGCCGAGCACCACCACGGCGATGTCGGCCTCGCGTGCCGCCTGGAGGGCCTCGGGGAGGTGGGAGAGGTCTCCGTCGTCGATTCCGGTGCCGCGGGCGAGCGTGAACTCGGCGTCGGGGAATTCCGCGGCGAGCGTGTCGCCGAGCGTGGGCAGCGCGATGCCGAGCGGGGTGCCGGGGTGGCGGACGCCGATGTGCTGCGGGAAGGAGTAGCAGCCCAGTACCGCCGTGGGCTCGGTCGCGTTGGGACCGATCAGGGCGATGCGACGCGGCCGGGTGAGCGGCAGGGTGCCGTCGTTGGTGAGCAGGACGACCGCCTTCTCGGCGATCTCGCGGGCCAGTTGACGGTTCTCGGGCCGGTCCAGGTCGACCGTGCCGCGCAGGGCCT
Source organism: Streptomyces sp. 142MFCol3.1 (assembly GCF_000424945.1). Lineage (NCBI taxonomy): Bacteria > Bacillati > Actinomycetota > Actinomycetes > Kitasatosporales > Streptomycetaceae > Streptomyces > Streptomyces sp. 142MFCol3.1. The sequence continues at coordinate 46,040 of NZ_AUKV01000035.1, read as the reverse complement.
GCGGGGTGTCGGTGTCCGCGCCGTCGAGGGCCGTCGGCATCGGGTTCCAGTCGGGGTCGAGCAGGCCCAGCATCGCCTTCTGGGTGAGGACGTGGCGCAGGGCACGGTCGATGAGCTCTTCGGGTATGCGGCCCTCGGTGACGGCCTGCACGAGGGGTTCGCCGTACGTCTTGACGTTGGGCAGTTCGACGTCGATGCCGGCCGCGAGTGCGCTGCCGGCGGCATCGCCCCAGTCGGCCGCGATGCCGTGCAGGGTCTTGAGGAAGGCGATGGCGAAGTAGTCGGCGACGACGGTGCCGTCGAAGCCCCATGTGTCGCGCAGCAGTCCGGTCAGCAGGTCCGCGTCGGCCGCGGAGGGTATGCCGTCGGTGTCGGTGTAGGCGTTCATCACCGACCGTGCGCCCCCTTCGCGGATGGCCATCTCGAAGGGAGGCAGCAAAACGTCGGCTCGCTCACGCGGGCCCACGGAGGAGGGGGCGAGGTTACGGCCGGCGCGGGAGGCCGAGTAGCCGACGAAGTGCTTGAGGGTGGCGACGATGCCGGCGGACTCGAGGCCCTGCACGTATGCCGTCCCGATGCTGCCGACGAGGTAGGGGTCCTCGCCGATGGTCTCCTCCACCCGGCCCCAGCGGGCGTCGCGTACGACGTCGAGGACGGGCGCGAGGCCCTGGTGGACGCCGACGGACCGCATGTCGCGGCCGATGGCTGCGGCCATGCGGCGCACCGTGTCCGGGTCGAAGGTGGCGCCCCAGGACAGCGGTACGGGGTAGGCGGTGGCGCCCCATGCGGCGAACCCGGCCAGGCACTCGTCGTGCGCGAGTGCGGGTATGCCGAAGCGGTTGGCCGAGGCGATGCGGGCCTGGGTGCGGGCCAGGGAGAGGGCGCCGAGCGCGGGGTCGACGGGCACGGTGCCGAACGGACGGGTCAACTGACCCAGTCCGGTGGGCAGCAGCGCCTCGAGGTCGATGGCCTCCTCCATGTCGTGCTGGTGGGGGGCCACTTCGCCGCCCTGGTCGGAGGCGCCGACCCACACGCCGTACAGCTGGGCTGTCTTCTCCTGAAGGGTCATCGCGTCGATCAGGGCGTCGACCCTGGTGGTGACGGGGAGGGCGGAGTCGTTCCAGAGGGGGGTTTTGGGGGTGGTCTCTACGGCCACGGTGGCGTTCACTTTCCTCCCACGCCCATCAGGCCCTGGAGCAGGACGAGAGGGGCGAACAGGTAGACGAGCAGGGCGGGCGTCAGAGGGCACCACGGCTCCCGGCAGATCCGGATGCCGTCCATGGTGCCGATCCGCCCCTGGTCACGGCGTCGGGTCGGTCACTTGCTGAATCCGGCGGTCAGACCGCTGAGCAGCTGACGGCGGCCGAATGCGTACAGGACCAGGACGGGCAGGGTCGTGAGGACGACGGAGGCGAGGACGGCGGGGATGTTGATGCCGTACTGGCCCTGGAAATTCCACAGTGCGAGCGGGAGGGTCCGCCGGCCCGGGCTCTGGGTGAGGACCAGGGGCAGCAGGAATCCGTTCCAGATGGTCAGTCCGTTGAAGATGGACACGGTGAGGATGGCCGGCCGGGTGAGCGGCGCCGCCAGCTTCCACAGCGTCGTCCACTCGGTGGCGCCGTCGACCCGCATCGAGTCGAACAGCTCCTTGGGCACATCACGGATGAAGTTGGAGAGCACCAGCACGGACAGCGGGATGGCGAAGGCGATCGACGGGAGGATCATCCCCAGCAGGCTGTCGTACAGTTTCAGCCTGATGATGATCAGGTAGACCGGGATGATCGTCGCCTGCAGCGGGATGGCCAGGCCCATCAGGAACAGCCCGTTGATCGCACGCAGGCCCCGCATGTGCCAGCCGCGCACGATCGCGTAGGCGGCCATGAAGGAGAACGCGACCGCCGGCACCATGGCCCCGAAGGTGACCACGACGCTGTTCACGAAGTAGCCGATGAAGTCGGACTCGATGACCAGCTTGTAGTTGTCGAGCGTGGGGTCGCCCGTGGGCACCAGAGGGTTGCTCGAGTAGTAGCCGCTCTGGGGCTTGAGGCTCGTGATGACGATCCAGTACAGCGGTACGACGACGATGACGAGCCAGATCCATCCGGCCAGGCCGCCGAGCCAGTTGGGCCGGCTGGAGGCCGGGCGGGAGGTGTGCCCGTAGCGGGGCCGGACGGCCTTCTTCGGTGTCTGCGCCTTGGTGAGCATGGTGGTCATGTCAGGCCCCCTCGAGTTGGCTCGCCCCGGCGTCTGGGCCTGCGAGCCGGCGCAGCAGCAGTGCGAGCGCGAGGCCCACCAGGACCAGGACGACCGCGATGGCGCTGGCCGGTCCCATCTGGCTGGCCTGCCATCCCCGTTTGTACATGTCCAGTGCGAGGACCCGGGTGGCGTCCGCCGGGCCGCCCTCGGTCAGGATGAAGATCAGGTCGAAGAAGGTCAGCGACCCGACCACCATCAGTGTGGACGACGTGATGATGGTGTACTTCAGCTGGGGCAGCGTGATGCTGAAGAACTGCCGGATTCGCCCGGCGCCGTCCAACTGCGCGGCCTCGTACATGGACTTCGGAATCTGCTGGACGCCGCCCTGGTAGATCAGCGAGTGCAGCGGGATGAACTGCCAGGAGACGACGAAGACGACGACGCCGAACGCGAGCCAGGGGCGTCCCAGCCAGTCCTTGACGAGCGCGTCGATCTTCAGCCCGGCACCGAGCCCGAAGTTGGGGTCCAGCAGAGCCTTGTACGCGATCGCGATCGCGGCGGAGCTGAGCAGCAGCGGGACGAAGTACACCACGCCCAGCACCGCACGGTAGCGCTGGCGGCCGGCCATGAACGTGCCCAGCAGAATGCTGAGCGGAGTCTGGACGGCCCAGGACACGACCATCACGAGGAAGGTCACCCACAGGGCGTGCGGCAGCCCGGGGCTGGTGAGGATCGTGCGCCAGCTGCGCAGTCCGGACGGGTGGATGGCGCCGATCCCGTCCCACGTGGTGAAGCTCAGTACGAAGACACCGATGAGCGGAGCCACGGCGAAACAGAGGAACATCACCAACGCCGGCATCGCCAGCCACGGCAGAATGCTCCGTGGCTTGCGACGCGGCGGGTGGCTGGTGAGGGAACTCATGTGCCGATGACCGCATTCATGTTGGCGGCGAACTTCTGCGGCGAGAGGGACAGCTGGAACAGCTTGGCGATGTTGTCCAGCAGTGTCGCGGCGGCCGCGGGGCTGAGCGCCTGGTCCCAGGACTGGCCGAACGACTTGGCCTTGCTGGCGATGCCGTAGTTGACCTGGAGGAAGTCGGCGCTCTTGGAGGACGCCAGCTGCTTGTCGATGCCCAGCCGGATCGGCACCGACCCGTTGTCGATCCATGCCTTCACCTCGGCGTCCTGCAGGACACCGGTGGCGAAGAAGTCCTTGGCTATCTTCTTCTCCTCGGCGGAGGCCTTCGAGGAGATGGACAGGTACTGGGCGGGGTTGCCGACCGTGTTGCTCGGGTCGCCCTTGCCGCCGTCGACGGGCGGGAAGTTCATGTAGCCCAGCCCGCCGCTGGAGACGAAGTCCCCGCCGTCGGTCGACAGGCCGCCGTACGCCCAGGCGCCGTGCAGCATCATCGCGGCCTTGCCGGTGTACAGCAGCGCCTGGTCGGCGTTGGAGTCCGCGGTGATCGAGGAGAAGCCCTTGATGAAACCGTTGGCCTTGACCAGCTCCTGCACCTTGGTCAGCGCGGTGATGGCGGCCGGGTTGGACCAGGCGTTCTTCTCGCCCTCGATGACGGCCTGGAACACCTCGGGACCGCCGATGCGGTCGAACAGGAACTCCAGCCACATCATGTTCGTCCACCGGGACTGGCCACCCAGTGAGAACGGTGCGATGTTCTTCGCGTTGAACTTGGGGACCAGGGCCATGATGTCGTCCCAGGACTGCGGCGGGTTCACGCCGACCTGGTCGAAGAGCTTCTTGTTGTAGTACAGGATGATCGGCTGCACGGTCTCGACGGGCATCGCGTAGATCTTGCCGTCGACGGTCGCAGCGCCGAACGAGGACGGGAACAGCTTCTTCTTGACCTCGGCGTTCTCGTCGAACCACGAGGTGAGGTCCTCGACCTGGCCCGCCTCGGCGTAGGTGCGCAGCGTTCCGCCGCCCCAGCCCCAGATGATGGTGGGCGCCTGCCCGGCACCGATGGCGGTCTTGATCTTCGTCTTGTACGCGTCGTTCTGGAACGTGGTGTCTTTGATCTGCTTCTTGGGGTGGGCCTTGTTGAACGCGTCCACCGCACCCGCCCTGACGCCTTCCTGCGGCTGGCCGTTCAGGTACCAGTACGTGGCTCCGGCGTTGCTCTTGCCGGGACCGGACGAGCCGCCGCAGGCAGTCAGCGCCGCGGAGGCCGGCACAGCGGCGGCCATACCCAGGAGGGTACGCCGAGACAAGGTACGTCGAGAGAGAGGGATCTCCATGTTTGTTCTCCGCACTCGAGAGCCACCAACTTCTCGTGAGTCATGGTGAAAACATTTCGAAACCACCGGCTCAGGTTTCGTGCGTGCAAATTAGGTTTCAGGCCGATGCCGTGTCAAGGCATGTGCAAGCACGTTGCTGGGAACCCGTCACCTGCGTAATGTCGGGCGCGACGGCACCCGAGAAGCCCTGGCCCGAGGATCGAAACATTTCGAAACGCTGAGGGTGATGGCAGGGGAGAGTGAGGGTGCGATGGCTGCGGCTGCTTCCCTGCCGGCGCCGGATCAGGCCCGCGGGCAGGCTGCACGTGCAGCTCCCAGCCCTCCGGGTTCCCTGCCGGTTGCCATAGAGTTGACCGATTCCACCCACGTCGCCGGCGCGGACCGGCGGCTCGTGAGACCGGTGGACGTACAGCTGAGAGGAACCGATGCCACCGAACGCCAGGCGCACCACTTTGGCGGACATCGCGCAAGCGGCTGGGGTCTCCGTCGCGACCGTGTCCAAGGTGGTCAACGGCCGCGGTGACGTGGCGCCGCAGACCCGCGCCCGGGTGCAGGAACTGCTGCGCCAGCACGACTACCTCGCGCCCGTGTTCCGCACCGCCGAGGCCGTGGAATGCCCGACCATCGAGGTGCAGTTCCAGGGCGGCCTCAAGTCGTACGTGGCCAAGGCCCTGGAAGGCATCATCGACTCCGCCGCCGAAGCAGGAGCCTCGGTGGTGATCAGCAAGGCGCCCCGCGCCCCGCACTGGGCACGGGATCTGGTCTCAGCCGGGCGCCGCGCCCTCATCGCGGTCACCAGCGTGTACACCGCCGCACACCTCAAGGAGCTGGCCCGGGTCGGGCTGCCGCTGGTCGTGCTGGACCCGCTGCACCTGCCGGACAGCCGGGTCCACAGCGTCGGGGCGACCAACTTCTCCGGTGGCCTGACGGCGACCCGGCACCTGCTCTCCCTCGGCCACCGCCGCGTGGCCTATCTCGGCGGCCCGGCCATGGCCGTGTGCAACCAGGCACGCATGCACGGCTATCGCGCCGCCATGGAGGCGGAAGGAGCGCCGGTACCCGACGCCTACGTCCGGCCCGGAGAATTCACGTACGAAACGGGCTTGCTCGGCGCCGCGGCGCTGCTGGACCTGAAAGAGCCACCGACGGCGATCTTCACGGGCAACGACGAGATCGCCCTCGGTGTCATCGAGACCGCCCGCGCCCGGGGCCTGCGCATCCCCGAGGATCTGAGCGTGGTCGGCTTCGACGACACGGACCTCGCTCACATGGCCTCACCGCCGCTGACCACCGTGCGCCAGCCACTGAGGGAGATGGGCGGCGCCGCCCTGCGCACCGCCCTGCGACTGGCCAACGGCGACAAGGTCGAGTCCCACCACATCGAACTCGCCACCGAACTGGTGGTACGCGCCTCGACGGCACCGCCCGGGGCAGTCACCTCGCAACGTAAGTGATTCCCGCCCGAAGGCGCCCCGCCTGCGGGCAGCGCGGGAGGTCCGGTCTCCGCAGCCACGCAGACCGGGCCCGACCCCGTTGGCCAAGGGTGTCGATGGCCAGCGGGCCAGGCCGGGCAGGGCAGAGTCGCTGCGGGTGACTCGCAACCGCCGGAGTCCTCCTCCGGGCCACCCCGCTGCTGCTCCCACGCCGCGAGGGCAAGCGGACGTCCGGTGCCCAGGGGGCGCCGTGAGCTCGGGATGGTCACCGCAGTGCGGCTGCGGACCGCACGTCGCCACATCTCCCCGTCGCCCCGTCGCCCCGTCGCCCCGTTGCCCCGTTGCCCCGTAACGAATAGATCAAGTGACCGGACGCATGCGACGGGGCGGGATCCAATGACCTCACGCTCCGGTCAGGTTGGAGGTCTGCTCCAGTTCATAGGCCGCGCCGCGCCGGATGCCACGCGCAGCAGGTCCGAACAAGGGGGGAAGGCAGGCTCGTGGCCGGATCGCTCGAAACGCCCCCCGGGAGGATGCCTGCAGGGGGAGCCCGCGGGCCGGTGTTGCCGCGGATCATCCGCAGTTGCGCCCAGCACGGCCTCGTGTTGGTGGCCGCCGCCCTGACCGTACTGGTCGCCGGCACCGCGCTCGCCGCCCTCGGGGTTCTCGCCGGATCGGCCGTGGACCGAGGTGCGCAGGCGAGGATCGCGTCCGACCCGCAGGGCATCGTGCGGATCACGGCGCATTACCGGGCGAGCGGTGTCCCGGCTGCCGACGGCCGGGTGCGGGGTGCGCTGCGTGAGGCGTTCGGCCCCGTCCCGGTGAGCGTGCACACCGCGCTGCGCGCCCCGGCCGCGCGGTCGTACGACCTGCCGGTGACCGAGGCGGCGGGCAGGCCACGGCCGCCGGCTGACAAGGTCGGGGTCGTCGCCGTGGATTCGATGCGCGGGGACGCCCGGTTGAGCGCCGGCGCGTGGCCGAAGGGGGCGGCGGGAGGCGCGCCCGACACGCTGGAGGCGGCCCTCCACATCGCACTGGCACGCCGACTGCACGTCGTGGTCGGCGACACGGTGGCGTTGTCCGCCTCCCGGGGGGACACGGTGCGCAAGGTGCGGCTGGAAGTGACCGGGCTGTGGCGGGACACCGGCCGGGAACCCGGGCTGCTGCATGGGTTGACCAGCAGCTTCGGCGGTCCCGACACTCTGGCGGTGGTGTCCGTTGCGGCGTTCGAGGCCAGCCCTGCGCTCTGCGGTGACGCCCTCGCCGTGTGGCTCGGTCTTCCCGTCACCGACCGGATGCCGGTGGCCGGGCTGGGGTCGCTGCGTGAGCGTCTCGCCGCCATGGCGGCCGGTGACCCGGAGCGCACCGTCTTCCACGGCCGGCCCGCCGGCGTGAGGGGTGTCGTCGTCGAGGCGCCGCTGGTCGACACGGTGGATGGTCTGCAGACCCCCATGGTGGTGGCTCGCTCCGGCATGTACATCCCGGCGTCGCTGCTGGCCGCGCTGGCCGTGGCGGCGCTCGTTTTGACGGCTCGCCAGCTTGCCGAGCACCGGCGTGCGGACACGGCGCTCCTCGGTGCCCGGGGAGCGGGCACATCGCGGATCCTGGCCGCGGCGGGCGCCGAGTGGGCGCTGGTGGCGGTGCCTGCCGCGGTGGCCGCTCCGTTCCTGGCCGGCCCCCTGCTCGGTGTACTGGGCGATGCCGGGCTGCTGCCCGGGGAGGTGCCGCGTTCCGCGTTGTCGTCTGCCGGGTGGGTGGCGGCGCTGCTGGTGCTGGCGGTGCACGGGGGTGCGGTGCTGCTGCCGGTGGTGCGGGCGGCGCGGGACGGGCGGGCCATCTCGCGGTTGCGCCGGCGCGGGGCCCGGGTCGCGGTGCTGCAGAAGGCCGGCGCGGATGTGGTGCTGGCCGCGGTGGCGGTGCTGGGGTGGCTGCAGTTGACGCGGTACCGGTCGCCGGTTGCGGGCGGGCACTCGGGGGCGTCGGTCGACCCGGTGCTGGTGCTGGTGCCGGTCGTCATCGCTGTCGCGGCGACGCTTTTGACGTTGCGGCTGCTGCCGCTCGCCGAGCGCGGTGCGGTGTGGCTGGCGCGGCACAGTGCCGGCCTGGTGCTGCCGCTGGGCGGCTGGCAGGTGAGTCGGCGGGCGACCCGCCATGCGGGTCCTGCACTGCTGATGGTGCTGGCGCTCGCGGTGGGCGCGCTCACGACCTTCGCCCTCACCATGGTCGACCGCAGTGCTCACGACCGTGCCCAGTACGCCATCGGTGCCGATGTGCGGCTCACCCCGGACGAGTTCGGTGCGCGGTCGCTGCCGGGCGCGGTGCGGCACAGCGCCTACCGGCTGCTGCCCGGCATCGCGGCGGCCACGCCGGTCACCGATCTGCCGGTGCAGATCGACGGCGACGTGGCGGGCGTCACTGCCGTCGACACGGCCGAGGCGGCGCCCACGGTCCGGCCGGGGGCGGCCTCGGGGCCCATGCCGGCGCTGCGCGCGGATCTGGGCGACCGGCATCTTCCGCAGCAGCTCGCCGCGTTGGGGCAAAACATGCCGCGCGCCGGTGCGGTGCTGCCCGGCAGGCCGCGGTCGATAGACGCGGCGGTGACGTTGAAGGCGGACGGCGGCGGCTCTGCGCAGGTTCCCCGGCTCGTCCTGACGGTGCAGGACGCCTCCGGTCTCACGGACACCGTCGCCGCGCGGCTGCCGGAGGCGGACGGCAGGCGACACACCATCACCTTTCCGCTCGCCGTGCCGGGCGGCGGCGGCCTGGCCCGGGACTATCCCCTCACCGTCATCCGTATCGGCGTGGACTTCGAACGCGAACCGGTGCGGCGCCATTACGAGTTGACCGTCGACCACTTCGGTTCCGGCTCGGCCAAGTCGGTGGCTTTGGGGCCCGGGGGCGCCGGCTGGCAGGACGTGGATCCCGAGCCGCCCACCCCTGCCGACCTGGGCTGCGGTGCTCCCGTCGCGGCGAGCGTCAGCAGCGCCGGAGTGTGCGACATGGCCAAGGAGCAGCCGCCGAACGGGGTCAAGACGCGGCTGCTGGGCCCCTCCGGGGCCGATCCACAGTCCGACACGCTGGTCGAGTTCGGCCCGGTCCGCTTCGGCGGCATCCCCGCGGTCCCGGCCCTCGCCGATGACGCACTGCTCAACTCCCGCCGGGCCCGGGTCGGCAAGGAGCTCGCGGTCCAGACGAACGACGGAACGACGTTCGCCGTCAAGGTGATCGGCCGTATCGGCGGGGTCCCCGGTTTCCCGCGTGAAGGAGGACGCCTGCTCCTCGACAGCCGGGCGCTGGCCGCATCGCTGGTTGCGCGCGGGGCGCTGCCTCCTCAGGAGGACTTCTGGTGGCTGTCCGCCCGCGGCGGCGACCCCGCGCCCGCGGTGGCCGCGATACGCGACGCGGACGGCGTCGGCACCGCCCTGGACACCCCGCAGGCCGAGAAGACGCTGCGCGGTGATCCGCTGCAGCACGGCACCCGCGGGGTGCTCACACTGTGCCTGCTCCTCGCCCCGGCCTTCGCTGTCATCGGCTTCACCATGCATGCCGTGCTCTCCACCCGCGAACGCCGGCCCGAATTCGCCCTGCTGCGGGCCTTGGGCGTACGCAAACGTCAGTTCACGGGGCTGCTGTTGACCGAGCAGCTGCTGATCGCGATGGTCTCGGTCGTGCTCGGCGCGGCGCTGGGCACCGCGCTGGCCGGGCTGATCGTGCCGCTGGTGACCGTCGACGAGCAGGGCCACCCCGTCTACCCCACGGTGCTCACGACCGTGCCCTGGGGGCGGGTGGCGCTGACGAGCGCCGGCACCGCCGTGTTCATCACCTTGATGGTGATCGTGATGTCCCGGATGCTGGCCCGGGTGGATCTCGCACGAGTGATGCGGGCGGGGGAACGGTGAGGGTCAACGCGCGGTGGGCGGCCCGCGACCTCAAGGGCCAGGTACCGCTGCTGGTCTGTCTGTTCGTGCTGACGGCCGTCCTCGGCTCGATCGCGCTGGCCGGACCGGTGCTGATGGGCCGGCTGGCGGGCGAGGCGCTCGCCGACCGGGTGGCCGCGGCGCAGTCACAGGGCGAGGCGCTGGCGACGACGGCGACGATGTCGTCGTACCAGAAGGTCGGCTTCGGTTCGGCCGCCACCGTCGAGCAGCCCGCGTTCGGTGTGCTGGCGCCGGCCCTGGACAAGGCCGGACAGCAGATCCGGGCGGCCGCGCACCGGCCGGCGCGCGCGCTGCTGCGGCACGGTTCGCTGCGGGCCCACCTCGATGCAGCCGACATCCGCGGCGGGGTCCCCGGGAGTGTGCGGGCGCAGCTGTCGCTGCTGTACGCGGATGACGCGCCGGCGTCCTTCGACTACGTCGAGGGCACTCCCCCGCCCCGGCTGCCGCGCACGGCGCTGAAGGACGGCCGCCCGGTCCCGGTGGCGGTCTCCACCCGGGTACGGGACGCCTTCGCACTGAAGCTCGGCCAGCGACTGGACCTGGCGGGCGGTATCGGCGACCGGGTGGTGCTGTCCGGGTTCTTCCGGGTGAGCGAACAACTCGCCGCCTCACCTCTGTTTCGCCGCCAGCCCGCACTGGCCGCGCCGGTGACGCAGTCCCAGGGCGACGGTGCCGGGATGCGGCAGGCCGTGGCCGTGCTGGGCGGCACCGGCCTCGAGGTGGTCCAGCAGCGCCACGACCTCAACGTGCAGGTGGAGTGGCGGACCCGGGTGGTGCTCGGCCAGGAGCAGGCCCAGGCCATCGCCACCGCCGACGGCGGCGCCGCGCTGAAACGCGCCCTCGGCCAATTCCACAGCGACGCTTTTGCGGGGCTGTGCCCGGACACCGTGGGTGGCCAGCCGTGTTACGTCGCCGGTCGGCAGCTGCGTCAGCCCGCCACCGGCAATGAGCTGACCGGCGTCATCAGCGGCTTTGAGCATGACGGCGCGCAGGCCAGAGCGCTGTCCGCTTTCGCCGTCGCCGGTCTGCTCGCCGTGGCGCTGGCCACCGTCGTCGTCACCGCGCAACTCGCGGTGCGGCACGGCCGGTTCGCCGACCGGCTGCAGCGTTGCCGAGGCGCCACCGCCGCGCAGGTGGCGCTGGCCCGGCTGCTGCAGACCGCTCCCGCCGTGCTGTTGGGCGCCGCTGCCGGGTACGCGGGCACGCGGGCGGTACTCGGCGCGGACGCCGACAGCGGGTTGTATGGGGTCGTTGTCGTCGTCGCGCTCGCCGCCGGCGCGTCGCCGGCGCTCACCTGGTTCTCGGTACGGGAGCGGACGGCCACACCGGGCCGGCGCGGCGGCGATCGCGGGACAATCCCGGTCCGGCGGCTGCTGGTGGAGGCCGCGGTGCTCCTGCTGACCGTCGCACTGGTCGCCGCGATGCGGGTACGTGGCGGTGGGGCGAGCGGCGGGGCGTCGGGCGTCGACCCCCAACTTGCCTCACTTCCCCTCTTGTTGGCGACGAGCAGCGTCGTGGTGCTGATGCGGCTGTATCCGCTGCCGGTGCGGTTCCTCGCCGACCGGGCCCATGCCGCACGCGGCGCCGTCTTCTTTGTCGCGCTGGCCCGCGCGGGGCGGGGCGCGGGAGGCCGGCTCCTGGTGCTGCTGGTGCTCGTTCTGACGCTGGCCATCGCGGTGTTCGGCGGTCTGGTCTCCTCCAGCGCCGCCCAGGGCCGCGAACGTGCCGCCGCCTGGAACGCGGGCGGTCAGGCCGCGGTCGTCGCCCCGCAGGCGGGTCCGCGGACGGCCGGGCAGTTCACGCACCTGCGGGGTGTCGGGCACGCTCTGGCCGTGCGGCGCGCTGACGTCGGGCTCGGCACCGCCACCGACGGGCAGGTGCGGGACACGACGAGCCTGATGGGCCTCGACCCGCAACAGCTGCGTGCCGCCGCCCCCCGGTCCCCGGCGGCCGCTGCCCTGCTCGACGCCCGGCTCCAACCGCCGCAAGAGCACGACCACTCGACCGTGCTGCCGGCGCTCGCCGCCGGTCCCCCAGCCGCCTACGTGGGCCGGACCCTGACGCTGGACGGCCTCCACGGCAAGCCCCTGTCTGTCCGGATCGTCGCCACCCTGGACGCCGCGGCGAGCGTGGACCCGGCGCTCGGCCCGGTCTGCGGGCCGAGCGCGCCCCGCAGTCTGCTGCTGGTCGACGCAGCCGCGATGGCGCAGGTCGCCCCGTCCGACGTCAAAGCCGCCGCAATCCTTCTCTACGGCCCGCACATCGACCCGGTGGCGGTCGGCAACACGGCGCTGACCTCGCTCGGCCCCGACGCCCGGATCCGTGTGTACGACGAGGAGCTGGGCGCCCTGCGCCACGACGGACTGCTGCGTTCCGTGCTGCTCACCTACCGCGCGGGCAGCGCGATCGCCGTGCTCCTCGCCCTGCTCGCCGTCGTATGCGAACTGCTGCTGTCCGCCCCGCAGCGCCGCCGCACCGCCTCGTACCTGCACACCCTGGGCCTTGGCCGGCGGCCCGCCGCGGCCGTGCACGTTCTGGAGCTGCTGCCGATGGTGGCGGCGGCCACGGTCGGCGGTGTCGCTCTGGGGCTGGCGCTGCCCGCCGTCCTGGGGCCCGCGCTCGCGCTGCGCGCTTTCACCGGGGACCCCCAAGCCCGGCTCGTCACCGACTACGGCCTCACCGCGGTCCTCGCGTGCTCCCTGGCCGCGCTCGTCGTCGCCGTCGTCGTCGCGGAGACGGTCCAGGGCAGGAAGCGGGGCCTGGGCTCCGTACTGAGAGTGGGAGAGACCGCATGATCGAGGCACTCGAGAACGACGAGGCAGCGGCCTCGGCACGCGGCCAAGAGCCGCTCATCCTGTGCGAGAACCTGGTCCGGATCTTCTGGGCGGACAAGGTCGAGGTCCAGGCGCTGCAAGGCCTGGACCTGCACGTGCCGCCGGGCGAGCTGCTGGCGGTCGTGGGTGCCTCTGGGTCCGGCAAGTCCACCTTGCTGGGCATCCTGTCGGGTCTCGACGTGCCGACCGCCGGCACCGCTCGGGTCGACGGGCTCGACCTGCGCACCATGAAGCGCCGGGAGCGCACCGCCTTTCGCCGGCACACTGTGGGTTTCGTCTGGCAGCAGACGGCGCGCAACCTCTTCCCGTATCTGACGGCGCTGGAGAACGTGATGGCGCCCATGACGTACACGGGCATGCGGGCGCAGGCCCGCAAGGCCCGCGCGGGTGAGCTGCTCGACCTCTTCGGCATCGGGTACGCGCGTGACCGCCGCCCGGACACGATGTCCGGTGGGGAGCAGCAGCGTGTCGCGATCGCCACCGCCGTCGCGAACGACCCGCGCGTGCTGTTCGCCGACGAGCCGACCGGTGAACTCGACACCGAGACCGGCGCCCAGGTCCTGGCCGCCCTGCGGCAGGCCAACGCGGAACTGGGCACCACCGTCGTCGTGGTCACCCATGACCCGATGGTCTCCGAGCATGTGCGCCGCACCGTCGGCATCCGCAACGGGCGGACGTCCTTGGAGGTGTTGCGCGACCACGAAGCCCAATCGACGCAAGAGTACGCCGTGTTGGACAAGAACGGCCGGATGCAGCTGCCACGCGCCTTCACCGACGCGCTTCGCATGAAGGACCGGGTGCGGCTGGCGCTGGAGGACGATCACATCGGGGTATGGCCGCAGCAGGCACCGCAGCGGCCTCGGGGAGAGCGGGATTGACACGGTGAGCGGCGCAGGCAACCTGTAGGCCGTCGGCATCGTGCCACGGTCGTGGCGGAGAACATGCTGGCGAGGTCGGCGTCGTTGCCCTCGACCGGCTTGCGCAGCGCGATCACGCGACGACCAGGCCGGCCGTGCCCAGGGGAAGGTCCAGCAGCCCGGCACCGTCGCCCCGTGCCGCACACCGAACGCGCCGGGCCGCAGCAGGGCAAAGCGATGAGTAGAGGGAAAGACCGGACGGTCGAACCCGGCGGGCGCTCCGGGATGGTCGGGGCGCCCAGCAGGCCGGCCATCGCAGCCACGCTCAGCACCGGCTCCATACCCCCCGCCGACTGATCAATCTGCCTGCAGATTCCCTGACGACGCGCGGGGAACGGCGCTCAGCTGGGCGGTCCGCAGGGCGAGGGGTGTTGCGGCTGCCCAGGCCTGGGGAGAGCAACTATGGGGGTAGGGAACGGGTCTGCCGGTTGCGGAACGGTCATATCCTGCAATGACCTCTGGTAGGCGCTGTCCATGGTGGGTTGCCGCTGCGATGAGGCCTTGTGTCACGGTGGCGAGTTCGTCAGTGAGCCCGTAGCGGGCCAGGCCCAGGGCGATGATGGCGTTGTCGTGCGGCCAGGCGCTGCCGCGGTGGTAGGACAGCGGGTGGTAGGGCTTCTGGCCGGATGCCAGGGTGCGGATTGCCCACCCTGAGAAGAAGTCCCGTGCTAGCAGGCGCCGCCCCACTCGGTGAGCGCGGTCTGTGTCCAGGATTCCTGACCACAGGAGGTGGCCGGCGTCGGAGGCCAGGGCGTTGACTTGGCGTCCCTCGCCGTCGAGCGCGAGTGCCGGAAATTCGGCTTCGGACATCCAGAAGTCTGTATGGAACCGGTCGCGTAGTTGGGCGGCTTTTTCCAGCAACTGGTGTGCGTACGTTTCGTCCTTCCAGACGCTGTGCGCGAGCGTGGCGGTGCGCATGAGTGCGTCGTAGGCATAGCCCTGGGCTTCGGACACTGCGATGTGACCTGTGGCCTGGGTGCCGTCTGTGAAACAGATCGCGCCCGCAGAGTCTTTCCAGTTCTGGTTGACCAATCCCTTCGTGTCGGGCGTGTAGACGAGGTATCCGTGCGTCTCCAAGCCTCCGTCGGTGAGCATCCATTGGACTGCCCGCCGGGCGTGCGTCTCCAGCCGTTGCGCGAGGGTGTCATCGCCGGTGGCTTCGCAGTGGGCCTGGAGGAGCACGAGGAAGAGCGGGGTGGCGTCGACAGCGCCGTAGTAGCGGCCATAGGGAACCTGACGGAAGTGTGCGAGCTCACCGTGGCGTGTTTCATGGACGATGCGTCCGGGCTGTTCGCCGCTGTAGGTGTCGTAGCGGTTGCCTTGGGTCGCGGCCAGGGCGCTCAGCGTGGCTGCTGCTGTCTGGGGCCGATAGGGCAGCAGGAAGTACGAGGTCAGCAGGGAGTCGCGGCCGAAGAGGGTCATGAACCAGGGCAGGCCCGCGGCGGGGACGTGTACCTCTTCGCCGTCTACGCCGGTGACTGGAATGGTCAGGAGGTCGAGGTCAGCGAGTCCGCGCTGGCAGGCGCGGTCCAGGTCGTCGGTCGGTTCGGTGGTTTCGTGCCTGGTGTGGTGCAGGAGGGTTGGGCGCGGTGTCAGGCCGTGGGGATGGGCGTGGGCGCTGAGGTGAAGCTCGGTCTCCCCGTGCGCATCAAGTCGGAGCTGCCAGCGGAGGGTTCGCGCTGTGGACAGGCTTGTGCCGTTGGTGGGTTCGACCGTGTGGGGTTCGGGCTGGCATGTGAGCGTGGTCTGTGCGTGCCAGTCCTCGCGGCGGTAGTCGAAGAGCAGTCCGCCCTTCGTGGCTTGGATGTGCCGTGTGTTGTTCGGTTTCGGGTATTGGCGGTCGTCGGCGCGCAACTCGAACAGGTCGGCGAAGTCGGCGTCGACCGTGAGTTCCAGCTGGGCTGTGAGGGGCTCAGGCAGGTTGTTGACCAGGCGTATGCGCTCGGTGAGGGCGCCTGCGCCGATGTCTAGGTGGCGGAAGACGGTGAAGGCGGCCGGATGGTCCCTGGTGCCTTGCGGTGTGAGGGTACAGGTGGACGAATGGTCGTCTGCTGTCTCTGCCGGCACGAGGGGGTCGAGACGGGTGCCTGCCACGGTGAGCTGCCAGCGGCTGAGGTGCCGAGCGTCGTGCACGAACAGTCCGTCAGGCGTGGTGCTGGAGGTGCTGCCGTTGATGTCGCCATTGGCGGCGAGGAAAGCGAAGGTGGCGTCGCGGACCAGTTGTACGCGTGTGCCGGCCGCGGTCATGGTGAGAGCTCCTTGGTGTCGGCGCCGTCGGTGCACAGCAGGTCGAGAGTGAGGGCGGCAGTCCAGGAGAAGTTGCGCGCGCCGCGGGCTGCGCCGGTGGAGGGGTCGATGTACTCGGCGAAGTCGGATCGTCCGGCATCGGCGAGGAAGCCCTGGCGAAGGCGAGCGGCGCAGGTGTGCTTGCCGTGCGAGCGCAGTCCGCGCTCGATTAGCCAGCTGGTGTTGAACCAGGCGGGTCCTCGCCAGTAGCGGTGCGGTGCGAATGCCGGCCCGTTGAGGTCGTAGCTGGGTACCAACTGCGTTGCTGAGGCGTTGAATCGTGGGCCGGCCAGTGTTTGGCACAGCTGATCGGCGATGTCGTTCGGCAGCTGGGGGATCATGAGTGGGATGAGCCCGGTGACGCTGCTCTCGTCGACCAGCGTGCTGTCGGTGAGGTCGCGGACTCGGAAGATGCCTGCTTTGTCATCCCAGAGCCGGCCGATCAATTGCCGGGTCAGTTCGTCGGCGCGCGCCAGGTGTGGTCCGTTCGCCAAGCCCAGTTCCTGGGCCATCTTGCCCAGGGCGAGCTCGCTGACGATGAGCAGGGTGTTGAAGGCCGGGTCCTCGACGGCGAATCGATGGGGAGCTGTGCGGTCGTCGTAGCCGGCCTCGCGGTAGTCGGTGGCCAGGCGGACGTATCGGCCGTAGTCGACGTCGGTGGGACGGTCAGAGGGGTGGCCGTGGTTGAGGTCTGCGCGGCGGAATGCGTCGGGTGGGGCGGGTTCGACGCGTTGGAGGGCTTTGTCCCAGCACGGGCTGTTGTCCATGCCGGGCTCCCACGGGTGCACGACTGCGATCAGTGCGCCGTCTCCGAGTGCTCGGCGAGCATGGAGGTAGTCGTGCCAGGCGGCCAGTCGGGGGTAGAGGCGGTGGAGGAATCCACGGCGTGCGGACTCGGCCGGGTCGGCTTCGTGGACGAGCCAGGCGGCGAGTGCGTGTACCGGTGGCTGGACGATGCCGGAGGTCTCGAGTGCCGTCGGTGCGCCGATGGCACGCCCGGCGCTGGAGGACTGCCAGAAGTCGGGGCTTGGGAAGTAGGCGTCGTGGGGGACGGCAGCGTTGAAGACGATGTGCGGGATGCGCCCGTCGGCCCATTGCGCTGCCAGCAAGGACTCCAGTTCCTGTTGGGCTCTGCGTACGGAGAGGTGCCGCAGTCCGATGGCGATGAACGCGGAGTCCCAGCTCCATTGGTGGGGGTAGAGGGTGCGGGAGGGCACGGTGGAGGTGCCGGTCCAGTTGTCGATGAGGACCCGTGCCGCACCACGTCGCAGGGTCAGGGCTGCGGTCGTGGTGGGCACGGGTCGGTCAAGCAGGGCCTTCACGCTCCGGACCTCCGCAGGAAGGCCGGGATGGAGCGGACAGCCTCGACGGGGTCTCCGGTGAGGCGGCATTCTGCGGCGAGGTGACCGTCGTAGCCGATGGTGTGCAGGGCGCCCAGCCAGGCGGGCCAGTCGAGGTGTCCGGCGCCGGGTTGGAACCGGTTGGAGTCGGAGACTTGTGCGTGGCCGATGCAGTCGGCGTAGGCGACGATCGCGGCGGCGGGGTCGCTCTCCTCGATGTTCATGTGGTAGCTGTCGATGCCGATCTTGACCGAGTCGAGGCCTGTGGTGCGGATCAGATCGGCGGCCTGTTCCAGCCGGTTGACCATGTGGTCCTCGTAGCGGTTGAGCGGCTCGAGGAAGAGCGTCACGCCTTCTTTTCGGGCGTGCTCTCCCAGTTCTGTCAGGCCTGTCAGGAGGATGTCGCGGTCTTCCTCCTCGGTGCGCGGGGGCTCGAAAGGAGGGAGGCGACGGGAGAACATGCCGTACGACGCCGGCGTCTGAGCGCCGAGGCCGCCTATCTCGGCGATCACGGTGAGCTGCGACTTCATCTGGTCGATAGCGTCGCAGCGCTGGTCGTCGTCGAAGGCGCCGAAGAAGTGAAGCATCTCGACGCACACGGTCGGCATGACCACGCCGTCCTTCTTGGCTTGCTTGAGTTCGTCAAGACGGGAGGCGAAGTGGAAGTCGCCCTTGGCGCGCAGTTCGATGGCGGCGTAGCCGGCTTCCTGCGCGAAGTCCCACTTCGCCTGCAGGGTGTCTCCGGGCAGCAGTTGTTCTTGAGCAGCGATGCTGAGCATGCGAGGGCCTTTCAGAATTCCAGGACGACCTGAAGGGCCTCGGCGGGCCGCTCGTCCAGCAGCGTGTAGGCGTCGGCGGCGTCCGCGGCCGGGACGACATGGCTGACGAGCGAGGTCACGTCGACCTGTCCTTCGGCGACCAGTCGCAGGAAGGTCTGCTGAAGTCGCTCCACGGTCCAGCGCCCGGACAGCTGCGGGGGTACGCCGCCGATCTGCGAGCAGATGAGCTGGACGCGGTTGTGGTGGAACTCGTCGCCCAGACGCAGGCCGATGCCGTCGCCCTGGTAGAACCCGGAGGCCACCACGCGGCCGCCGACGGTGACGGAGCGCACGGCATCGTGCAGGGCTGGGTAGACGCCGCTGATCTCGATGGCGAGGTCGGCGCCGCGCCCTGCGGTCGCGGCGCGGATGTGTTCGGCCACGGCATCGGTGCGGGCGTTGAGTGTGTGGTGGGCGCCGTAGCGCTTGGCGGTCTCCAGCCGGCCGTCGAGGGCGTCGACCGCGGTGACGCGGGCGCCGTTCAGCTGTGCGAGGCGGGTGGTCAGCAGTCCGATGACGCCTTGGCCGAAAATGGCTACGTCTTCGCCGAGGTGGATGTCGCCGGCCAGGACAGCGTTGTATGCAATGGCGCCCACGCGTGCGAAGGCGCCGGCCAGGGGTTCCAGTCCGGCGGGCAGGGTGTGGCCGACCATGCGTTCGGCGGGCACGATGCCTTCGCTGCGGTGCCCCCAGATGCCCCACACCGTGTCGCCCACCTGCGGTATGTCCTGGGTGCCGGCCAGTTCGGGGGACACCTCCAGCACTTCCCCGACCTCGGAGTAGCCCCATCCGGCCACCGGGTACTCGATGCCGGCCGCGCCGTCGTGGAACAGCCGGGCCTGGGGGTCCCAGGTGCGGGTCAGATAGGGGTTGGTACCGCGGTAGGCGGTCAGCTCTGTGCCTGCGGAGATGCCCGAGTAGCGGGTGCGGACCCTCAGGTGGCCGGGGGGCAGTTCGGCGGGAGATTGCTCGGCAAGCTCCACCTGACGGGGGCCAGTGAATTGGACGACGCGTTCCACGGGTGGCTCCGGATAGTTGCACGGTCAGCGGTTACGTCGACGATATCTGGAAGTTACGTCTTGTCAACAAGCAAAAGTAGTGCTGAGATGCCTGCTCAGTAGACGTAAGTCGGAACGAGGACACGATGCGTACGAAGCCCCGGCGGTCCCAAGCGACCGCGGTCGGCATCTCGGCAGCTTTGGGATTCGGGCTGCTCACAGGTTGTTCCGGGAGCACCGGGCCCGGCACACCGGACCGCGAGATCACCGTCTGGTCCCAGGAGAACCTGCCCGACCGCGTTGCGGCGACGCAGAAGATCATCGACGGATTCGAGGACAAAACTGGCATAAAGGTCCATCTCGTCGGAGTCGACGAGGGGCAGATGCCTCAGCTGATCATGTCGGCCGCGGCCTCGGGCAAGCTGCCCGATGTCATCGGCGCCGCCCCCATGGGCCAGGTCTGGCAGATGTATACGAACGGCCTGCTGAACACCACCACACCCCGCCAGATCATCGAAAAGCTCGGCCGCAAGACCTTCAACGCGAACGCCCTTGCCCTCACATCCGACGGCAACACCAGCCTCGGCGTGCCCTCCGACGCGTGGCTCCAGCTGCTCGTCTACCGCAAGGACGCATTCGACCAGAAGCACCTCGCCGCACCGGCCACCTATGAACGCACACTCACCGCGGCAAAAGCACTCACCACCAAGGGCCTGGACGGCATCTCGGCAGCCACCGACCCCGGGGACGTCTTCACGTCGCAGAGCTTCGAGAGCGTGGCACTGGCCAACGACTGCCAGCTCGTCGACGACCACCACGACGTGGCCCTCGAATCGCCCCAGTGCCAAACAGCCTTCCGCACCTACGACGCCCTGGCGCGCGAGTACGGAGCCCCCGGCACGCAGAGCGTGGACTCCACCCGGGCCACCTACTTCGCCGGACGCTCTTCAATGATCATCTGGTCCTCGTTCCTGCTGGACGAGCTCGCCGGTCTGCGCAAGGACGCCCTGCCCAGCTGCCCGCAGTGCAAGAAGGACTCCGCCTACCTGTCCAGCAACAGCGGCATCGTCACCGCGCTGAAGGGCCCGGACGCAGCGAAGGCAGCCCAGTTCGGCGAGATCACCTCCTGGGTGACCACCAAGACCGCCGAGACGGCCGCGTCCCGCGAGTTCATCGAGTACATGATGGGCACGGGCTACGAGTCATGGTTCGGAATGTCGCCCGAGGGCAAGATCCCCGTCCGCCACGGCACCGCCGCGCAGCCCGACCGCTACATCAGCGCCTGGCGGCACAGCAACATCGGGATCGACACCAAGAAGCCGTTCGACCAGGTCTACCCGGCCGACGTGCTCAATCAGCTGGCCGACGGAGTCAGCAACATGCGGCGCTGGGGCATCACGCAGGGTGACGGAGCGCTCGTCGGCGCCACCAATGGCGAGCTCCCCGTGCCCAAGGCCGTCGGGGCCATGACCGGAGGACAGATCTCCCCCTCCGAGGCCGCTCATGAAGCCGACGACGAGGTCGCGGCCCTCCAGAAGTCCCTGCAGTAGCCGCCCATCTGCACCTCACGAAGGTCTCGCCATGACTACAGCACCTCCCGGCACCACACAGCGCCAGCAACACCCGCACCTGCCCTCAGACCCCCGCGCCCCTCGCACACGCCGCCCGATGACGGCGAGCCGCCGCGCCAACCGCGCAGGACTCGCCTTCGTCTCCCCCACCTTCATCGTCGTACTCGTGGTGGTCATCCTGCCCATCCTGTGGACGGTGCTGCTCGCCTTCCAGCACGCCAAGCTCGTCGACATCCAGGACATGGGGGTGTTCGGCAAATGGTCACTGGACAACTTCGCCCAGGTCTTCGACTCCGCGGGCTTCTGGTCCAGCCTGACCACCACGCTGCTCTACACCGTCGGTGCCACTCTCGGATCCGTTGTCCTGGGGCTGATCGCAGCCCTGGCACTGCGCAAGCCCTTCCGCGGGCGCGGCCTGCTGCGCGCAGCGATGCTGCTGCCGTACTGCGCACCGGTCGTAGCCGTGGCTTTCGTCTGGGAGGTCGCGCTGAGTCCCCAGTACGGCATCGTCAACGACTGGGGCCGCCGACTCTTCGGCTGGGATGACCCCATCGCCTTCCTCTCCACCCGGCAATACGAGGTGCACCTGCTGGGCCTCCACTTCGACATCCCACTGGCCCTGCTCACCGTCATCGCCTTCGAGTGCTGGCGCTACTTCCCCTTTGCCTTCCTGTTCATCCTGGCCCGCCTCCAGGCACTTCCTGGGGGTCTCGAGGAAGCCGCCAAGGTCGACGGAGCCACCACCACTCAGCGCTTCCGCTACATACTGCTGCCCCAGCTGATGCCCGTCATCGCCTTGCTCTGCGTTCTGCGGTTCATACTCACCTTCAACAAGTTCGACGATGTCTACCTGCTGACCGGCGGCGGAGCCGGGACCGATGTCGCCGCCGTCCGGGTCTACGACTTCCTCACCGCCCGCTACGACGTGGGTGCTGCTGCCGCTCAAGCCCTTGTCCTGGCTGCGTCGCTGGCCATCCTGCTGGGCTTCTACTTCAAGTTCTTCGGCAACAAGGTCCAGGAGGAATCGTGACCCGCAAGGCCGCCCTGACCAGGGCCCAGTTCGAGGACCACGTGTTCGGCGTGCTGCGCTGGATCGTCATCGCATTCCTCGCGGTGATCACCATCGTCCCCTTCTACTACATGGTGCTGCTGTCGCTGAAGCCCATCGACGCGCTCCTGCTCGACCCCGGCTCCCTGTGGGTATCCACTAAGGACCTCACACTGTCGACCTACCGCGACGTGCTGCGATCCACCGACAGCGGCGGCCAGGGATTCCTCAAGTTTCTCGTCAACTCCGCGCTCGTGTCGCTCGGCACGGTCGTTCTCACCCTCCTGGCCGCAGTACCCGGCGCCTACGCCGTCAGCCGCCTGAAGTTCTTCGGACACCGTCAGATCAGCGCGCTCTTCCTTGCCCTCTACCTCTTCCCCTCGACACTGCTGGCCGTCCCGCTGTTCGTCATCTTCGCCAAACTCGGACTGTCCTCCAGCCTCATCGGACTCGCCATCGTCTATGTCGCCCAGACCGTGCCCGTGTCGATCTACATGCTCAAGAACTACCTCGTCACCATCCCCCAATCGATCGAGGAGGCAGCCGCCCTCGACGGCTGCAGCCGGCTCCAGACCGTCCGCAAGGTGATCCTGCCGCTCGCCCTGCCCTCGCTGATGGCGACAGGCCTGTACGTGTTCATGATCGCCTGGAACGAGTTCCTCTTCGCGCTGCTCTTCCTCGCCGCCGATCCCGGCAACTGGACCGTCTCGCTGGGGCTCGCGCAGCTGTCCGACGGCGTCGAAGTGCCCAAGACAGTTCTCATGGCGGGCTCCGTGGTGCTGACGATTCCCGTGGTACTTCTGTTCTTCGCCGCCGAGCGTCTGCTCACCGAAGGCCTCACCAGCGGCGCGGACAAGAGCTAAGCCATGGGGGAAACCTTGATCACGCCGAACCAGGTCAGCGCGGGCGACTTGCTCCAGCTCATCCGCAGCGGCCGCGCCAACACCCGCGCTGAACTGCAACGCGTCACCGGCCTGTCCCGCTCGACCGTCGGGCAGCGCCTCGACCTTCTCAACCAGGCTGGATGGTTGCGTCACTCAGCCGGCACGTCGACCGGCGGCCGGCCTTCCCACCACATCGACTTCGACCGTGCGCACGCCTCGGTCATTGCAGTGGACCTTGAGACCCGGCACGCCCGAGCAGCAGTGCTCGATCTGTCCGGCGCCATCCTCTCCGAGACGACCGCCGCCCTGGACATCACCGACGGGCCCGACAAGGTGCTGGACCAACTGGCCCGCTGGTTCCCCGACCTGATCGCCTCCGCGGGCATCGAACCGCGCGGTGTCTGCGGCATCGGTCTGTCCGTGCCAGGGCCCGTGGACTGGGAAGTCGGTCGCGTCGTCGAACCGCCCATCATGCCCGGCTGGGATCAGTACCCAATCCGTGATCGCCTGCAGCAGGCGTACGCCGAGCACGTGGGCCCCCACCTGGAATCAGGCCCGATCCCCGTGTTCGTCGACAACGACGCGAACCTCATGGCCCTGGCCGAACAGCAAGCCAACCACCGCGACTGCACGGCCTTCGTCCTGGTCAAGGTGTCCACGGGTATCGGCGCGGGCGTCGTGATCAACAACGCCGTGTACCGCGGTATCGACGGCGGAGCGGGCGACATCGGCCACATCCGCCTGCACGACCAGCCCGACGCCGTGTGCATGTGCGGCTCCCACGGCTGCCTGGCCGCAGTCGCCAGCGGACGGGCCCTTGCGAAGCAACTTGCTGCCACAGGGCATCAGACGAGCTCGGGCTCGGATGTCAAGCATCTACTGGCAGAAGGCCACCCCGACGCGATCCATCTGGCACGCGAGGCCGGACGGCGGGTGGGCGAGGTCCTGGTGACGGTCGTGACCTTGCTGAATCCTGGGGTGCTGATGCTCGCCGGCGACCTCTCCGGTGCTCCGTTCGTGACGGGCGTACGTGAACTCATCTACCAGCGTGCGATGCCCCGCAACACAGCGAACCTCCAGATCGTCACCTCCCGACTCGGCTCCCGCGCCGGCCTCATCGGCGCCGCGGCCATGGTGGTGGACGTCCTCTACTCTCCTGCCCGCGCCGACGCCCGCCTCAACCGGCTCGCATCGTGATGGGCGAGCAGAACAGGAACACCGTGATCAACGACTCCTCCCCCTGGATCCATCGGCCTGTCGAGATCGGACTCGTGGGCGCCGGACCTTGGGCCCGGACCATGCACGCACGCATTCTCGCCGAGGGCCCCGAGACGCGGCTCGCCGCGGTGTGGGCCCGCAGGGCGGAAGCCGCGCAGCTGGCCGCAGAACCTTACGGGGCACACGTCGCCGCCTCCTTCGATGAGCTTCTTGACCACTGCGAGGCCGTTGCGTTCGCCGTGCCACCGCTCGTCCAGGCCGAACTGGCCCCCCTGGCTGCCAAACGAGGCAAAGCCGTACTGCTGGAGAAACCGCTCGGCCCCGACCTGCCAAGCGCCCGACGCGTCGCGGATGCGGTCGCCGAAGCCGACGTCGTGTCACAGCTCGTCCTGACCAAGCGCTACCACCCCGTCACCCGCGCCTTCATAGCCGATGCCCGCAGCATCGACGTGGCCGGAGCACGCTCCTGTTATCTGCACGGGGGCTTCCTCAGCGGGGACTTCGCAACCGGCTGGCGATTGGAACACGGCGCCCTCCTGGACCTGGGCCCGCACCTCATCGACCTGCTGGACGCGGCCATCAGCCCCATCACCACCATCCGCAGCTCCGGAGACCCGCGCCGGTGGATCGAGCTCACCTGCGAACACGCCAACGGAGCGGTCAGTCAAGCCTCCATGTCCGGAACCGTCGCCCTCCCCCGGGCCCGTACCCGCATCGAGCTGTTCGGGCCCGAAACCACGTTGTCCTACGACACGGCAGAGATCGATCACGAGGAATGCTGGCCAGTCCTGCGACGGGAGTTCGCCACTGCTGTGCGGACAAACACCCCGAGCCCACTCGATGCCCAGCGAGGCCTCTACCTGCAGGCGCTCATGGACCAAGCCATGCACAACCGGGCAGAGCCCTCATAAAACTCCAGGATCCATGAGTACTCCAGCAGGATTTCGCTGTCTGACCTGTGGGTTTCACTGGGCGTCGTCGGAGACTTCGAACTGCCGTGTCAGGCCAGACGAACGGCACTGGTCGAGGCGCACACGCGGCCCGTCCGCACCGCACAGTGTGCATCGTGAAGTTGGCGGCCGAGAACCGTAGCCGCCAGTACAGATGATCTTCAACATGGGCCCCCGCCGCCCACCAGCACGAGCACCGCACGCCGGCCCTACCTCACCTGCACGTCTCACTATGCGCGGGGCTCACCGGGAGTTCGCGCCGGCAGCCGAGCCCGCGCCTGCCAGCGGGCGGTGATCCGGAACTGCTGAGAGCTGTGACCTCGGCGCGTAGCCTCGGAGCATGCAGGTGTGGCCGGGGGAATCGCACCCGTTGGGGGCGACCTACGACGGGGCGGGCACGAACTTCGCTGTGGCGTCGGAAGCGGCGGACCGGGTCGAGCTGTGCCTGCTGCACGACGACGGCTCCGAGACGGCGGTCGAGCTCCGCGAGGCGAACGCTTTCGTCCGGCACGCGTATCTCCCCGGAGTGATGCCGGGGCAGCGTTACGGATATCGCGCGCACGGCCCCTACGTCCCTGCGAGGGGCCTGCTCTGCAACTCGGCCAAGCTGCTCCTTGATCCCTACGCCAAGGCGATCAGCGGCCAGGTCCATTGGGGAGACGCGGTCTACACCCGCCCTCCCGAGGCCCCCGACCGCCGCAACGACCTGGACAGCGGTCCGTACACCATGTCCTCGGTGGTGGTGAATCCGTACTTCGACTGGGGCGACGACCGCCAGCCACGCACCTCCTATGCGGACACGGTGATCTACGAGGCCCATGTGAAGGGTCTGACCATGCTGCACTCGGACATCCCGGAGGAGCTGCGGGGCAGTTACGCGGCGCTGGCGCACCCCGCCATCCTGGAGCACCTGGTGCGGCTCGGTGTCACCGCGGTGGAGCTGATGCCGGTCCATCAGTTCGTATCGGACCCGCGGCTGGAGGACATGGGGCTCACCCAGTACTGGGGGTACAGCACCATTGGTTTCTTCGCCCCGCACAATGCGTATGCGTCCTGGGGTGACCGGGGCCAGCAGGTCATGGAGTTCAAGTCGATGGTCAGGGCTCTGCACGAGGCGGGCCTCGAGGTGATTCTGGACGTCTCCTACAGCCATACGGGCGAAGGCGGCACCCTCGGGCCGACGCTGTGCTTCCGTGGCCTGGACAACCCCATGTACTACCGGCTGCGAGACGAACGCGCCGACTTGTACGTGGACACCACGGGCACCGGGAACTCTCTGCTCATGCGGTCCCCGTACGTCCTGCAGATGATCCTCGACTCGCTGCGCTACTGGGTCACCGAGATGCACGTCGACGGCTTCCGTTTCGACCGGGCGGCCACCCTGGCGCGCACCTTCCACGAGGTGGACCGGCTGTCCGCGTTCTTCAGCCTGGTGGCGCAGGACCCCGTCGTCAGCCAGGTCAAGTTGATTGCGGAGCCGTGGGACATCGGACAAGGCGGCTACGCCGTCGGTCAGTTCCCCCCGCTGTGGACCGAATGGAACATGCGCTACCGGGAGAGCGTGCGCGACTTCTGGCGCGGCGCCCCCGTGCGCGGCACCGAACTCGCCGACCGGCTGACCGGCTCACCCGACCTCTACCAGGACGACGGCCGCGCTCCCATCGCCTCGATCAACCAGATCGCCGCCCACGACGGTTTCACGCTGCGCGACCTGGTGTCGTACGACGGCAAGCACAACGAGGCCAACGGCGACGGCAACTGGGACGGACCGGACGTCAACCGCTCGTGGAACTGCGGCGTGGAGGGCGAGAGCGATGACCCCGAGGTGCTGCGCCTGCGCGCCCGCCAGCAACGCAATCTGATCGCCACGCTGCTGCTCTCCCAGGGGGTGCCGCTGCTCGG
The DNA here is from genome assembly GCF_000424945.1 of Streptomyces sp. 142MFCol3.1. Taxonomy (NCBI): domain Bacteria; kingdom Bacillati; phylum Actinomycetota; class Actinomycetes; order Kitasatosporales; family Streptomycetaceae; genus Streptomyces; species Streptomyces sp. 142MFCol3.1. The sequence continues at coordinate 19,454 of NZ_AUKV01000035.1, read as the reverse complement.
CCACGGCGACGAGCTCGGCCGCACCCAGTTCGGCAACAACAACGCGTACTGCCAGGACAACGAGATCTCCTGGGTGCGGTGGCCCGACGACGAGGACGACGGCGGCCTGCTCACCTTCGTTCGGGACCTCGTGCTGCTGCGCCGCGAGCACCCGGCGCTGCGACGGCGGCGGTTTCTCCACGGTCGCCCGGTCGCGGGCACGTACGACGAACTTCGCGACGTCGCCTGGTTCAGCCCCGACGGCGAGGAGCTGACTGACGAGGGCCTCGACAAGCCGATGCGGGCGATGGCGCTGTTCCTCAACGGCGAAGCCATCAGCGAGCCGGGACCACGGGGCGAGCGGCTGGTCGACGACTCGTTCCTGGTGCTGCTCAACGCCGACGACTGCGACATGGAGTTCGCCGTGCCGCTGTCGCGCCCCGGCGGATGGGAGGTGGTGGTCGACACGGCCACGGCATCGGCTGAAAAGCGCAGAGCGCCGGTGCGTGCCGGCGAACGGGTCCGGCTCATCCACCGTTCGCTGCTGGTTCTGCAAAGCCGGTGAGGTCACCCTCCGGGCCGGTTCCCACGTGCTCCTGCCACTCAAGGGCGGTGAGGTCGCGACCGGCGGCGCGGCGGGCCAGATCGAGGAGTCGCTGCGGCTCCAGCGGGATGAGCCGGGTGATTTCCTCGCCCTCCAGGCTCGGAAGCACGATACCGGTGCCGGATCCCGTGATTGCCAGGCTGCCCCTGGAGCAGCGGGCTTTGTGCATCACCTGCGAGGTCCGCAGATCCCAGATGACGGCGGAGCCCTGGTGGAGTATCGCCAGGCTCTCGCCGTCCGGACCGAAGTCGATGTCGCGCACCTGACCGGGCGTGTCGAAGGCCGCGGCCTCGCGTCCCCCATCCGCCGCGTCGAGGAGGCGGGTGACCCCGTCGTCGCAGGCGGCCGCGATCCGGGTTGCCTCATGGTCAAGCGACAGGCAGGTGGCTGCCGCGGGCAGCCGTACGCGCCATCGGGTCACGGCACCTTCGTCGATCGCGAAGAACCGCAGCTCCCCGTACTCCGTGGCGAGGCAGGCCGCGGTCAGATCCGCCGACCAGGCAGCGACCGCCACTGGCATGGGCATCCGCAGGGTTGCCGCAGGCGCGGTGTCCCGGCGCACCGAGAGCTCGTGCCTGTCGGAGAGCCACAGCTCCCGCCCGCCGCCCGCATACAGCGGCTCGGTGCGCGACCGGAAGTAGACCGGCCCCCGTTCCAACAGCCCCACCCGTCGGGCCATGCGGTCGAACTCCGCCTCGTACCCGGCCCGTTCCACTCGCACCGACTCGTCCCCGCCGAGCCGTGCCAGGGCGGCCCGCACCTGCACCTCCACGGCGGGGTCCGCGGCGCGTTCCAGGGACTCCACGGCGAGCAGCAGCGCCACCACGGGGTCCGCCGCCCGCTCGGCCGCCTGGCTCAGCGTGTGTGCCAGCGACTGCTGGAACAGGGTCCGGTAACGGCTTTCCTCCTGCTCCTGCCGTGACCGGCTGGCCTCGATGAACGCCCGCTCCTCCGCGGTGACGTCCGCCGGGCGGGTCGCCAGCCACCGCTCGGAGTCGGCGAGCAGCGGGCCGGTCAGCATCCCGCGGGCCGACTCGCCCTCGGTGGCGTCCCCGCCGGATCTCCTTGCGTACCCGACGAGTTGACGCCAGTGGCGAAACGGCTCCTCCTCCGCCAGCCATGCCTGCAGGGTGTCCCAGGCGCGCAGCAGTGCCTCGTGCACCACCTCAACGGTCTCGGCCCCGTCGGGGCTGCGGCCCACCGTCAGCAGGCGCTCGTTCGCCAGCCGCACCGCCACCGACCACTGACCTGGAGTCATGTCCTGGCGCCGGGCCACCCGTCGGGTGTCGGTCTGCTCCAGCGACACCAGGTGGTGGAGGAACAGCTGCCGTACGGTATCCCGCTCCGCGTCGCCAAGGCCCGCCAGCACGCCGTCCGCATACTCCGCCAACGCCCCGTCCAGCCGGCCGATCTCCTGGTACGCGTCGTACGAGAGCATCGTCTGGCCGCGGGCCAGCGTCGCCCACATCCGGTCCAGTGTGAACTCCAGCAGCGGCAGCGCGCCCGGCCGGCCGCCGACGGCCGCGCCGAGCTCCCGTACCAGTGCCTCGTTGAGTGTGATCCCGTGCAGCGCTGCGGGGGCCGTGATCACCTCGCGCAGCCCGCCTGGGTCCATGCCGGGCAGGGCCACCGCCGTCTGCCGGAGCAGCTCGCCGAACTCGCCCTGGGCGACGAACAGTTCCCCGAAGGCGTCCTCACGCAGTGTCAGCACGGCCGCGACCGGGGAGGGCGCCCGGTGGGCGAGGCCACCGAGGTCGGCGAGCAGCCGGACGGTCCTCTCCGAGCCGTCCACCGCCTCCTCGAACTGGTCGATCACCAGCAGCAGCCGGTCCGTTCCGGTCGATGCCAGGATCAGCTCGCCGGTCGCAGCCAGGCCGTCCCGGGTCAGCCTCTGCTGCCAGGCTTCGAGTTCTGACAGCGGCACCGGGTGGGCGGCGCCTGCGGCCCGGGCGAACCCCGCGGCCAGTGCGGCCTCCAGATGCGGCCGCGGCCGTACGGAGACGAACGTCCACCTCGTCCGCCCGGCGGCCAGCCGGGGCAGCAGGCCGGCGTGGGCAAACGACGACTTCCCGACCCCCGAGGCGCCCACGATCGGCACCAGGCTCCGCTCCTCGACGGCTGTCGCGATCCGGTCCGCGAGCGCCGCGCGGCCGAAGTAGAGGTGGGCGTCCTCCTGGCCGAACGCCTCCAGGCCCTTGTACGGCGACGGCGGCAGCGGCGCGAAGACCGCCGGCCACGCCGCGGTGATGCCGGGCACCGGCACCGCGTACACGTCCATGGCGTCCCGGCCCACCGCGGTCGCCACCAGGATGCCGAGCACCTGACCGGCTTCTGGATCCAGCAGGGGCGTGCCGCTGTAGCGGGGCTGTGCCACCAGGGCGCCCTGCCCGGCCTGGTCGACCTGCTGGCGGTAGCGCGTGACCTGCGGGCGCAGCCGTCCCGGCACCCAGCCACCGGGACGTCCCGGGGCGGGCCCGAACATCAGCACGTCGCCCGCCACGGCGGGCCGCACGGCAAGCGGCAGCGGTACGGCGCCCACCGGCCGGCCCTCGCCGACCAGGGTGAGGCCCGCCACGTCGAGCCCGTCGAAGGCGTCCCCGGGCGCCGCCCATGCATCCACCCGGGCCCGGCGCTCGGGCACGTACGCGGCGAGCTCCGCCAGCAGTGGGAACTCCAGCCGAAGCAGCTGCCCCTCGGCTGACTCCCGGCTGCGCAGGTCGCGGCCCAGGACGGCGTTGACGACGTGCGCGCAGGTGACCACGTGCTCGTCGTCGACGAGGACGCCGTGCCCGACGATCTCGCCGGCGTCCGCCGTCCGGAACCGGACGACGGCAGTGCCCGCCGCCTCCATCAGGTCTCTTCGGCTGCTGGTCCGGAACGGTTCCAGGTCAGGCTGACAGTGAAGTGCACCTCGGCGGTGCCCTTGGCGAGGATCACGCCGGTCTCGCCGCCGAGCTTGACTCCGAACTCCATCCGCACTTCGTGCGGTCCGAGGGCCTTGAGCGCCTCGGTGATGCCCGCCAGGGCGGGGCGGAGCGAGGCGAGGCTCGACTCCAGGGTCCGGGCCGACTGAGCGATGGCCCGCCCCGGCTCGGGAGCGGCCAGGACGACGGAGTCACCGGGGATGTCCATCCGGTCGATCTCGGCAACGAGGAAGTCCCCGTCCGCCAGCGGAATGCGCACTAGCTCCGGCACCGGACCATGGTGGCATGCGGAAAGGCGTCGCAGGGGTGGAGTTGCGGGATCCGCGACGGCGCGGCGACGCCAGAGGTGCCGTTGGCGGGCCGGGGGGTGACGCTCAGTGCACGGGCTTCTGCTGCCCCGCAGTTCCAACTGCCGCGGAATATGGGGCTCCTCTGTAGCGGAAGGGGCCGACCGCCGGGGGGCTTGATGCTCCGTAGCAATTAAGCCGAGGACTCCTTGTGGCCGCAGAGGGCGGATCGTGGCGTGGGTGGCTGTCGGGTGTCCTGTGGTGCTCGCGCGTTGAGGGGCTGCGGTTCTGGGCGCGGACAAGGTACGGCTTGTGGCGCGGATGTGGAGTTCGGCAAGCCTGTTCAGCGCTCATTTCAAGGAATATCCTTGCTGTAACTCGCGGCATGCAGGCTGTCGGCGAGTGAGGGGTGGGCCCCCTTTAAAAAAAAGCCATCCGATGCGGCATATTCACCGCTGGAACTTGGTGACATGCACACCGCTAGCTTGATGGCTACCCCTCATATCGAATGGGCCCGTCGGCGTCGTGATGCCGCACTCGCGCCCACTGAGACAAAGGGCCCTATCGTGATCAGCCTGCAGATCCCCACTGTCAACGGCTTGTTGGTCGTGATCAGTTGCCTCATCGGGTTCGGCGTGTACCGGCGTTGCCGGGACAGCCATGCGGGCCCGCCCACTGCAGAGGACCGTGCGCTGGGCTTCACTGCGCTTGCGACAGCTCTGCTGGTGTTCGGGTTCCTGTTCGGAGTGGGTGACGAAAAGCTGCCCGAGAGCACTCCGCGACAGCCCGAGGCTTCCGTGACGTCCACGGCACCTCCGAGTGCAGCAGCGCCGTCGAGTGGAAGGCGTTGACGCTCGTGCTTGTGCTGCTCGCGCCTTGAGGCACTGAAGGCGTTGATTTGGTGTGGGCGCTGCGGCCGGTTCGGCGGGTTCCAGCAGCGCTCGGTGCTCTGCCTAGGCGGCGCCGCGCCGGGGGCTGAGTGCCGCTCCACTGCGTCATGTCCGGGGTCAGTGCAATGCTTCGATGGCCTTCACGACCAGGGCGCGCGTCGGCTCCACAAGTGAGCGCCGGGCTGAGGCGGCGGAGGATCTGCAGGAAGTCGTCACCGTTTCAGACGATCAGCGGGCGACCATGAGCGGCGCAGAGGCGCGGAAGCGGTTCGCTGCGGCTGTGGTGGCCAGGATCTACAGCGATGGGCAGCTACGACTGGTGCGCAACGCCCGGGTCGTGGACGAGGGCGAGGACGGTCCGGTGGAGTTGGGGGCGACGGACGATCTCACTCCTCAACGCATCGGGGAACACGTCGCGTTGATGCTCGAGGCGAACCCTTCGCTGCTCGACGAGGACACCCTGGTCGAACTCGAAAAGCTCGTCGCGAAAATTCGAGCCGACGGCGGCTGCGTTCCCATCCCGAGAGCGGACGGCGTGCTGCCGCACGACGACGGGAACGCCTGACGAGGGGGCAGGGGGGCGATCGCGGTGGGCTGAGCCTCGGTGGGAGAGCCAGGTCGTCGAACTCGTCGAAGATCCAACTCTCCTCAGGGCGGGTCGAACCAGGATCTCTTGACATCGCCGTGCGGAAGCCTCCGGTCTTGGACCCCGCGTTGGCCGCTGTGTGGCCGTCCCAGGCGCTGCCCAGCCTCAACACGCCGTCCGCCCGGTCACCATGGATGACCGGGCGGGGGCTCTGGCCGGTACCGGCCCTGGGCGACAGGCGGAGTTGTCAGCCTGCCCTGTCCAGCTTCGCGGAGTCACTGTCGTCGGGGATCTCGCGCAGCAGGGTCCGGGCTCGGGCCGTGTCCACGCTGAGTACCTCGACGTAGATCTCTTCGCCGATCTCGACCTGACCGTCGTTGAGATCGGCGCGCAGATCCGTGCTCATGTGCTTGGCAAGGAGCATGGCCGGACGGCTGCCGCGATCACGTGCCAGCAGGATGAATCCGCCGCGCCCGTTGTGCTCCGGGGCAGTGCGTACCACCTCGCAGTAGCCTCGCCAGCCGACGGCGGCGAACGGCTCCTGCGCCGGGGACGGTACCGCGGTCAGAGGCCGCTTCAGCTTCAGGCCGATACGGCGCTGCGCGCTGTCGACGCGCGTGACGGTCACCTCCACCTCATCGCCCTGCCGGGGAGCCGCCGAGGGCAGTTGGGTCCATGGGATGAGGCCGTTGACGTTCAGGTCCACTGTGACGAAGGCGCCGACTTGTTCGACGACGCTGTGCACGCGTCCCTTCACCGTGGTGCCCGCGGGGTAGCGGCTTTCCAGCAACGGCCAGGGGTTGGTCTCCGCTCCGAGGAGTGTGTAGCGCATCTCGCTGCGCATCGGGTCGATGACGAACGCCCCGTCGATGCGCTGGTCGACCTCGAAGCGGCGCCGCATGTCCTTGATGAGGCGGGAGTATTCGACGTCGCCGTTGCCCATGACGCCGCGGCGGCCGCGTTCGTCCTGGACGACCACGTAATCCTGGGACACGGAGATCACACGAGCGGGCATCGAACTGCGGCTTCCGCCGGGCATGGGCATCGGCGCCATCTCCTCGGCGGGTGCTTCGCTCAGTGCCCGCAGTTCGAGGGCGAGCTCGTTGCGCATCCGCTGCATGTCCGCGTAGTTGGGACTGTAGGGGATGTAGCGGAACAAGCCCTTGATGTCCGTGGGGACGTCGTCGGCTTCCTGGGTCAGCAGCACCGTCCGCTTGCCGAGCAGAAGCGCCCAGCCCAGTTCGAAACTGACGTTGACGGAACGGGCGGTGAGGTCAGCGACCACGATGTGGGCCTGCTGCATGGCACGCCACACGGTCTCCAGGACGCCCTGCGAGCCGTAGATGCCGTCGACGCGTACAGGTTCCATGCCGCATTCGTCGCTCACGAGGGGGACGCAGACGTCGGCGTAGAAGCCGTCGAAATCGAACGATGTTCCGTTGGTCAGGGTCTTGGTGCCGAACGGCATCGCGAAGAAGACGTTGCCCGGTTGGGCGCCCATTGTCCTGACCGGCTTGAACAGCGTACTCATGGCATTTCCTTCCATCTGCCGGGATGCATCGTCCCGGCACTGAATCGGGGATGGGAGGAAGGATGCGGTCGACGTGCGGAGAGTTTTCACCTTCGCCCGAAGGCCCGTGAACTTCGACGCAGAATGGTGCCCCTGCAACGGAGTTGACTGCTGTTGCGCCTGAGGAAACGGTGACGACCGCGACCGGGCTTTGCACTGCCGGAAGATCGGCGGCTTTGGCCGGCACCCGCCATCACGTGGCTGTTCGAGGCGGCCATGGGCCCTGATAGAGAGGTGGCCCTACGGTGTGAGAGTCGCCGGCAGGTGGTATGGGGTCTCCACGTACAAAGGACGTTTTCGGGGGGGGGCAGCGTGGCGTCTATCGACGTTCATTTTCAGGAGGGGAACGGGCCGGGGTCTTTCGGCGGTAGCGAAGAAGCCGTTACGGCGGTGCTGGCGCAGTGCCGGCTGGTGGTGGGCAACGGTGATCGATTTGAGCTCTGGTCCGGTGAGTTCGGTGATGCTCTGCCGGAGGTGTGCCGCTGGGCGCTGAGCCATGATCCGGCGCTGTTCGAGTCGTTGCGCCGACAGCCCGCCACCCGGGCCGTCCTGATGGACGTGGCCGCCCGGCGGCTTCGCGCAGAGCGCGGCTCGGTGCGCGGCGACTTGGAGGCGGCGATCAGTGTGATGGCGCTCGTGCCGCTGTGCGATCAGCAGGGCCTGGTGCCTGACTTCTCGGTCCAGGTGAAGCAGCTCCTGGCCAAGGACGTTGCGGATGCTGGCGTTCAGGCACGTGTGTGGGACCGGTTAGTTGAGTTGCTGCGGCCCATGGTCGGCCAGGGCAGGGCGATGGTGGGGTCCAGGCGCGGGTGGCCGTATCTGCTGACGCAGGCCGGCACGGCCATGTTCCGGGCCAGGCGGCTCGCCGACTCGTACAGGCTGCTGGAAGAGGCGTGGCCGCACGTGGGTGAGCTGGCGCCGGGGCGTGTGGGCACGGCCAAGGCTGTGGGGCACATGGCAACCATGTACATGTCGACGGTGTGCCATCTGCCCGCGCCGTGGGACGAGGAGTGGGACGGGCGCGTCGCGGAGGCCGCACGGCGTCTGGAGCAGGCACGCGAACTGCTAGTACAGCACTCCCCCTCGGAGGACGTGGCCTCCGCTCTGCTGAACTTAGGGCTGTCCAAGGCACAGAGTTGGTACATGCTGCGCCGACGGGGGCGGGTCGGCTGGATTGACGGCGAGACACAGCGTCTTGCCGCTTTGCAGGAGGCGGAGCAGGACATGTGGGGATCGCTTCCGCCCGAGGCGATCCTCGCTGACCGCGACGACGGTCATGCCAGAAGTCGCCTGCCGGCGCGGCTTCGTGATGCCGAGGTGCGGTTGCACCTGGATTCGGCGGCTGCCCTGTATGCCACCGGTGACCACGCGCAGGCGATGCGATCGGCTCGCAAGGCCCTCGAACTGAGCTCGCAGCTTCACCACGTGCTGGATGCGGCGCTGACATTGGCCAGGTCCGAGCCCAAGCTCCCCGACAAGATCGCCCACTGGGAGTCCCTGTTCCGCTACGCGCACGAAGGGGAGCTGGAAGGCCTCAACGACTGGCAGCGGGAGAAGACCATGCGCCGCCTGGCGCAGGCGGCTGATGAGCTGGGCGACGTCCTCTACCGCGAGAAACGATCGACAGCAGCCTGGTTCTGGAAGCGTCAAGCGCACCTTTGGCAGCCGTCCGCTGACGGGCCCGACCATCTGGCTGACGAGCGCGAGGACGAAGATCTCGCCGAGGCAGAGTTCTCCGCCGTCGGCTCGGCGCAGACCCCGGTGGTGGGAGCCAAGCCCGTGGCCGAGGCCCCGCGGCAGCGCGGCGGTGGCGCCGATCCGACGGTTTTGCTCCAGGATGCCCTCAGGCGTCAGAACATACCGGGGATCGTGCTGGTCCTGATGACGTGGGCCGCCAGCACGGATCCGCTGCACGAGCAGCTACGCGTTCTGCATCTGGTGGAGCAGTGGCGGCCCCCTCGGCGCCGGCCGCGGCCGGGCCGGCCGCCTCTCGACACGTGCACCACAGCTGAGCAGGCCGTGAGGGCGGCACTCGAACTGGCCGACGAGTTCGCCTGCATCTACACGCCCTGGCTCCGTGCCGACCTCCTCAACCGCCTGGTCCGCTACCCGGGACAGGACCTCTCGGTCGCGGACCGCCGGGAGATAGCCGGTGAAGCGTACGAGGCAGCAGTCACCAGCGGCCGCTGGGGCCAAGCCCTGCGGGCGCTGCAGCCGCTGCTGGGCATCGCCGAGCACGCGGGCGACGTGAAGGCCATCAACACGGCGGTCCGGCAGATCCACGACATTGCGCGCCGTTCGCTGTCGGAGGCGACCGGGACAGCAGATCTGATCGACCTCGCCCACCAGGTGTCCAAAGCGTCCCTGAGACTGGCCGGATGGCTGGCCTCGCACGGGCATCCCCAGCTGGCGTTCGAGACCGCCCACCTGAGCATCGGAGTCGTGCACCGCATGTGCCTGGACGATGCGGGCCTGGCAGAGGAGTTCCTGCTCGCGGAGCATTTCTCACGGCGCACCGAGGAGGCCGGAAATCGTCTCTTCGAGCTGATGCGCACTCGCCTGGACACGCCCCGAAAGAAAGTCGTCGTGCCGTCCGCCCGCAGCGCACCTGGAGCTGCCGGCTCTTCGACCGTGCTCGTTCAGCTCATCGAGACACATAATCAAGGACTGTGGGTGCTGGGGCGCTCACCGGGAAAGACGGCTTGTTCCTACTGGGCGGTGAAGCTGAAGACCACCACCGCCTCATTGATGGCGCTGCGCGAAGCCCTGTGGCACGACCTGCGTGACTCCCGCCGGGGCCGCCGCGGAACCGGCGCCCTGGCCAGACTGCACCACGAGATCGTGGAGCCCATCGCCATGCATCTCACCCCTGCCACCGACCTCGCGGTCATCCCGCACCGCCGCTTCGCGGGAATCCCCCTGCACGCGGCCCAAGGACCCGACGGCTACCTGATCGAGCGATTGCGGGTGTCCTACCTGCCCAGCGCCGCCCCGCAGACGCCGAAGATGCGGGCGGACAATGCCCTCGTGGGCGGGTGGGACCCACGGATCGGCGCGGTGGACGAAGGCCGCGAGGTACAGGCTCAGCTACGCGCGCTGGGCTTCCACGTGCGACGGCCGCGCACGGCCGCGCAGGGACGCAACGACTTTTTGACACCACAGGGTCAGTGGGACATCACCCATGTGGCCGCGCACGGCGAGTTCCAGCCGTGGCCGGCCTCGACCGACTCACGTCTGAGGCTCTCGGAGAACGTCTCACTCACCGCAGGGGAATGGCTCAGCACGGGCTGCCGCTCCACCTTCGTGTTCGTCAACGCCTGCAACGTGGGCCGTCATGCCCCGCACGCCGGGGACCTCAACGGCTTTCCGCTGGCCTTACGGGCTCGCGGAACCGTCACGGAAGTCTCCGCACTGGGACCGGTGCCCAGCGATGCCGCACGCTCCTTCGCCCGCAGGTTCTACTCGTTGTGGCCCGGCCGCGACAGCCTGACGGCATATCAAGAAACCTGCCAGGACGCCATTAACCGCGGTGCTCCCCCGTGCGACTGGGCGCCCTACATGCACACGGGCAATGGCCTGCACCTGCCAGCACCTCCCGCCGGACCGGTTCGCAAAGCGGGGCGTTCCTCCACCGCCCGTGCTGCCGAAAAACGCCGGCGACGGCGGGCCCGATAGCCCGCGAAAAAAATCACCCCTCCCGGGCAAACCCTGCGCGCGCAGTCGGCATCAGTACACAGCGAACAGATATGACGCATCCGCGGCTCCACGGCGCGGGCGCCCACCACACGCACCGCCATCAGCCATCCGAAAGCGAGGAGCGTCGATCTATGGGAGTTTCCTCCTCCGCCGGGCCCGAAGCACACCCTCCCAGTGAGGACTCGCCGACCGATCTCGTCGAGCTCTTCGAGAAGACGGTGGGTATCAGCTTCGAAGAAGCCGTCCCGATCGTCTACGCGAAAGCTCGTGCACTGAGCAGACACGACCCGGCAGCCGCCAACGACCTCGCCCAAGACGTGTGGGAACACATCTACACCCTGCTCAGCAACGGCCGCCTGCATCAGACAGTGGACTACCCCGCCGCCTGGCTGCGCCATCTCACACAGACTCAATGGCTGCAGCGACGGCGCCGTGACAGTGCCGCCAAGCGAGGCGGACACCTCTTCATCGAGTCGCTGGAACAAAACAGGGAAGCGGGCCACGAGCCGGCCAGCACCGCGGCCGGGCCCGAAACAGCCGCAGTCCAGATGGATCTGGAAGAACGGCTGCACGCGGCCACTGGCCGGCTTCCCCGCCACCTGCGCGACGTGGTCACCCTCGTCCTCAAAGGCCACACCCACGCCGAAATAGCGGCCTTGCTCCGCATCTCGTCCAACACATCGAAAACCCGGCTGCGTGCGGCCTTGGAGCTTTTGCGGGGCCATCCTGGCCTCGCAGCGAACTGAGAGAGGATCTCGCATGGCAGAGTTCCACCACCCCGACCCGGATCCGCGAGACGTCACCTCCCTCGTCTCGTTGCTCGAGGTCCTCACGGAACTCGATGCGCTGACAGACACCAGGCCGGAGGAGACCATCCCCCCGTCCGAACTGGAGGAGGCCCACGCCCGGGCCCACGCCGTCCTCACTCAGACGGCTCCGCCCGGCGACACGCCACTGGCCCCCATCGCACGCCTGTCCGTGGCCGACGAGGTCGAAGCCTGGCTGGCCCAGGCCCCCCTGGCAGCCGTGCGGGTACGCGGCCCCATTTCCATGCCCACACTCGACAAGTACGTCCCCGAACTGGAGGACTACGGCTACGAGCCCACCGTCGAGATCGACGCGGACGTCGACAGCACCAACCACGAAGCCGAGATCACACTCGTGCTGCGCCCCGTACGGGACCATCCCCAACCGCTCCAGGCAGTGATCACAAGCGGAGACGGGACCACCAGAACCGCCCAGGTAGGACCCTACGGACTGGCCAAACTGACAGCCGTGCCCATCAGCGAAACAACCCCCCGCGACCTCACCATCACCTTCATCCCAGCCCGGAAAACAACACACTGACCCCCACCTCGTGGTCCCCGCACGGCGGGAGCAAACCATCCACACCTGTCCCGCACCCGCACCCGCCGACGCGCAACAGGGCACAAGCGCACCACTCCCAACCCCAGCCACAGGGCACGGACGGGACGTCGTGAGCGGTCCCCCGGCAAGCGGCTGTGCGGGAGGCCGGCGTAGGGCCGGGCGAGGTGTTCGCGCTGGCGCGGGCGTGGTGTGCGGGTGGCGGGAGGACTGCGAGTTCTGGGCGCGCGAGGCGGTGCGGGGGCCAAGGCTGGAGCAGGTCGTGGGGTGAGGGGACGTGGCGATTGCCGGGAGGGACATGGTGGTGTTCGCGGAAACGATCGCGGCAGGCGTTGCTGGATCCGCGGCTGCAGCAGCCGGCTGCCCAAGGCGGTCCAGGGGGTCTGGTACGCGGCGGGGAGGGTGGAAGCAGGCGGCCGTCCGGGACCTTTGGCGTCCTGGGTGCAGGCGGTGATGCGGGAGCGGTGCCGGCCAGCGGGCCTGACGCCGCGCCGAGACCGGTACGGGCTGTGGTGCAGGTTGGTGAGATCGATGGCGATGAAGGCCGGAGGTCGGTGCAAAGCCCCGCGCCGGGATCGGCGTTCCGGACTCCGCGCCCCTGCCGATCTCGCGGCTCAGCCTCCGGAGGGACGCGGGGCGCGCAGGTCAGCCTCCGGAGGGACGCGGGGCGCGCAGGTGCGCCCGTTCCTTCAGCTCCTCCTCGTCGACCAACGTGAGCATCGGCTGACCCGGCGCACACACCATCGTCACCACGAACTTGGTCGGTGCGTCCGACAGGGCGTTGCCGTCCTGGTAGTGGATCACGTCACCGCCCGGCTCCCAGAACGTCCCACCGGCCTCGATGACACGCTCCGGCTCACCCTCGAGCTCGAACCGGAGGGCGCCCTCCATCACGTAGCCGAACGAGGGGCCCGTGTGACGGTGCGGCGGGAGCCCGGGGTGACCGGGAGGCCACTCGACGAGGATGGTCATTCCCGAACCACCTTCGGGAAAGAAAGGCGGAGTGACCTCCTGCAACAACTTGACTTCGGGCGGCAAGGAGACCTCGCCGGCCCTCCCGTGCTCCGGGTTCTTCTCTGACATGAACCACACCTCCGTAGGCCTGTCCGGTATGGACGATCTTGCGTCGGCCACCACGTTCCGGACCGGTGTACCGGCCCACTTGTTCGGCGGTGTCCAGGTTCGCCGGTTTCCGGCCCGCACGACGTGCTTCGCGATGAGGACACGCCACAGCCCGCATCCATGGCAGGCCGTGCGCCTTCTGCCCCGCTCAAACACTCTCAAGACCACCCTGCCTCCCGTCTGCGGGCGTCACAATCCGGGAGCCGACGTCGACTGCGTCGGACTATGCCCTCGGCGGGCATCTCATGCCGCACCAGGCAACGTTCGCCCTGCTCGCGACCCGCGGACGTGGCCGTCTGGTGCGCGCTGGAGCGGCGAGACGTGATCGGGGGCTGCCGGCGCCGCAACTCAGCTCGCGCACAGTGATCGACGCGAGCTGCGCATGCCAGAACCGGCCAGAGGCACTGGCCGGTTCCTATCGGGTCACCATCAGGTCGGCACCCAGGCAATCAGCGGCGTACTCGTAGCCGAGTCTGGCGTAGGGGTCGCGGCCGCGCTGGTTGAAGGAAGCGCGAGCAGCGATGACCACCGTGGGGCAATGGCCTTGAGCAGCATCCCTGCGCGTGCGGGGAACAGGTGGCCACGGTGGTCTTGTCGCGGTACTTGAGGGGACCATCCCCGCGCGTGCGGGGAGCAGATCGCGGCCATCCTGCTGCCCCGCCCTGAACGGGACCATCCCCTCGCGTGGGCGGCACGACCGACCGGTTACAGCATCCGCTGTAGGAAAGGCCAGCCGCGGGCGACTGCGAGCGACCCGGCAGCCGGTGGCACACCGCGCTCATCGCCGGCAGGAGTCAGCGCTCCTCCGGAGGCTGCTTGCTCGCCAGGAGGTCGAGGAGCTGCTTCGAGGGCCTGCGCGCCAGGGGCCACGGTGGCGATCGCACTGGCCGGTCTCGTGCACATCGCCGTTCGCCGGTAGCTCTGCGCCGGTGATCTTGACGAGGCCGCGGACAAGCTCACTGGCTCATGCGTACTTGATGTGGAGTGGGTGTTACGAAACCAGCGATGGATGCCGTGTGACAGGCAGGACCGACTGATCCTCGGCGGTTCGCTCCGCCTGGCTAATCTCGGCCCAGACGGCGTCAAGAGACAGGCCGAGGGTGTCGGCGATCGCTGCGATGGTCGGGAAGGCGGGGGTAGCCACACGGCCGGATTCGATCTTCCGCAGAGTTTCCGGCGAGATGTGCGAAGCGAGCGCCACGTCCAGCATCGAGCGGCAGCCCCGGGCTCGGCGGAGCAGGGCGCCAAGGCGCTGTCCGCGTTCTACCTCGGCGGGGGTGAGCGGCAACCTGACCATGACCCCCATTCTAATACCGGTACAGTTAGACCGGGATAGTTATTGGACGCAGACGAGAGGTCCCCCATGATTGAGATCCTGAACTCCGCGCGGCTTGAGCGGGCGAGAGACACCGGCGCCCTGGTCGGAAACATCCTGCACACGCTGAAGCAGCGCAGCACGGTCGGGACGAACTTGCTCGACATCGACCAGTGGGCCAAGGAGATGATCACCGAGGCGGGAGCGCAGTCCTGCTACGTCGACTACGCGCCTTCCTTCGGGCGCGGCCCGTTCGGGCACTACATCTGCACGGCCGTCAACGACGGAGTGCTCCACGGGCGGCCTCACAACTACACGCTGGCAGACGGGGATCTGCTGACTCTCGACCTCGCCGTAGCCAGGGGCGGGGTGGCAGCGGACGCCGCGATCAGCTTTCTGGTGGGCAAGGCCAGGCCGGCAAAGAGCGTTGCGATGATCGAGACGACCGAACGTGCACTCGCCGCCGGCATCGCCGCCGCCAAGCCCGGGGCGCGCATCGGCGACCTCTCCCACGCCATCGGCACGGTCCTCAGCAAGGCGGGCTATCCGATCAACACCGAGTTCGGAGGCCACGGCATCGGCTCGACCATGCACCAGGACCCACACGTCGCGAACACCGGGCGGCCCGGCCGCGGATACAAGCTGCGCCCCGGACTGCTGCTCGCCCTGGAGCCCTGGGTCATGGCCGACACTGCCACCCTCGTCACCGACGCCGACGGTTGGACGCTGCGCAGCGCGACAGGCTGCCGGACCGCGCACAGCGAGCACACCATCGCCATCACCGACAACGGAGCCGAAGTTCTCACCCTGCCCACGCAGGCACGGCCATAAGAGGGCGCAGGCGACAGCCTCCAGCGACCCGTACCCGGCGGTCGGGACCTTCCCGTCGGGCAGGTCGGCCGGCTGTGCGCAACTCCTCCCCCACCCTCGCCCAGAAAGTGTACAGTTCTGTACATGAGCGAAACGCTGCCGATCACGGAGGCGCGGGCCCGCTTCGGCCAACTGGTACGCCGGGCCTCCCACGCACGCGAACGCATCACCATCACCGATCACGGACAGCCGGCTGCCGTATTGATCAACCCCCAGGAGCTCGCCGACCTGGAGGACGCCCTCGCTCTGGCTCAATACCGGATCCGGCAGGCCGAAGGCCATACGTCCTCCACCCCCCATGACGAGGTACGCACCCGCCTCGGACTGGGGTCGACTTCTTGATCTACAAGATCACCTGGGACGAGCCCGCCATCAACACGGCCGCCCGGTTCCTCAAAGACGACCCCGACGGCCTGCGCCAACTCATGGACGCCGTCGACCTGCTCGCCGACAATCCCCGCCCCGACGGCAACACTGCATACGGCTCCCCCGACCTGCGCCGCATGCACGTAGGCCGCTACCGCGTCCTGTACGAAATCACCGACACCACCATCACCATCGTCATCATCCACATCGGCCGCACCCCCTAACCCCACCGGCACAACCCATCCCGCAGGTCCCGGAGGGGCAGAGCCCCCGGGAGATATGACTGAGGCCCTCCAGGAACCACCCCCCGTGCTTGCAGGGAGCAGTCAGGTCCTGGGCGGGATTGCTCTGCCGGCCGGACCCATCCCCGCGCGTGCGGGCATGGCATGGGTGAAGCCCAGGCGGCGCCACACCGGGGAGGCTGAGTGCCGTGCCACTGCGCCAATCCGGGGTCAGTGCAATGCGTCGACAGCCTTCACGATCAGGGCGCGCGCGTCGGCTCCATACACGACCATGCCGTGCAGCTGCTCGCGCTGATCGCCGTGTCTGGGGCGGGAGTTGAGCGTCCACTTCGATAGAGGGACGTCTCCGGGGGGCATGTCGGATGGGCTGCGGGACGCACTGGAGCCGCTCCTGCAGCATGGCCGACGCTTCGTACTCGAACACGACGCCGTACGCCCCGGCCCTCCCCAAGGTCCAGGTGCCGATCCATTGCGCAGTTGGCCCAGGTGGACACGCTTCAAATGGACCACAAGTCCAAGTCACTTGCCGCATAGGCTCGGCACCGATACGGCTGGGACCACGAGCGGCCTCTGTCGGGGATCCTGCGGTCGACGCTGCTGTCTGCTTTGGGTTTGCGGCCCGCGCCTCTTGGTCGGCCGGACTGCGTGAGAGAACGGGGATCTGCTGTGAAGGCGTGTGGAGTGTCCGGGGCCGGGCAGGAAGTCGGCCTGCTGGAGTTGCCCGAGCCGTCATCTCCCGGGCCCGGTCAGATCCTGGTGGCGGTTGAGGCAGCCGGTGTCGGCCCGTGGGACGAACTGCTCAACGGCGGTAGCTGGGACGTGGGGCTGCGCCCCCCGGCGGCGCTGGGAGTGGAGGGCGCGGGCAAGGTGCTGGCCGCCGGCGCAAATGTCAGCGGGTTTGCCGCAGGCGACCGGGTGCTCGCACACGAGGCCCCGCTGCCCGGGGGAAGCGGCTTCTGGGCCGAACGCGTCCTGATCAACGCGGATCACGCGGCAGCCTGCCCACCCGGGCTGGACGCTGTGCGCGCGGCGGCGCTGCCGGTCAACGGACTCACCGCGGTGCAGGCCCTGGAGAAGCTGGACCTCGCCCGGGGTCAGCGGCTCCTGGTCACCAACGGGGGCGGGGCCACCGGTGCCCTGGCCATCCAGCTCGCCGCAGCCCAGGGCATCGAGGTGACCGCGACCGCGTCGGCCGGCGCCGCAGAGCGCCTGCTGGGTCTGGGCGCGGTGGAGGTCGTCGACTACCACGACCCGAACTGGCCGGCCAAGGCAGGCGGCGGGTTCGACGCCGCCCTCATCATCGCCTCCGGCACGGCGGACGCCGCCCTGCCCTTGGTGCGGGACCGCGGCCGGCTGTGCTCGCTGACCTCGGACGCGCCTGCGGAGGAACGAGGCATCACGAGTTGGGACCTCTACGTCGAACCCAACGCCGCGCAGCTGGCCCGGCTGGCGGAGCAGGCCGCCGCGGGAACCTTGAAACTCGCACCGCAACCCCTGCCACTGAGCGAGGGACCGGCTGCGTTCGCCCGGGTGGTCACCGGAGGGGCCGGCGGCAAGAAGATCGTGCTCACCCAAGGATGACCCGCCCGGGCACCGCCCGATCCCGATGTGGGCCACGGTGCCCGCCAGGCGCGATCGATACGTCGGGGCAGGGCTGCGCGGTGTGCGGATGCGCGGGTTGGCGCCGGTGCGGGCACAGGACCAGCCTTCCCCCTCGACCCAGCGGGGGCGTACACCGTGCTGGCCGGCCGTGCGGCTGACGTCCCAGATGAGGACCATGTACATGGTCTCGCCCGGCTCGCGGCTGGTGCGGTCGGCGCGCACCGCTGCGGGCGGGATGCTGCGAGCGGTGAGGGCGGCATCGACGGCCTGCAGGTAGGGCCAGTGCGGCAGCTGGTGGGCGGGGCCGGGGCGGGTCGAGCAGCAAGAGCCCGCGCCTCTG
This sequence comes from Streptomyces sp. 142MFCol3.1, assembly GCF_000424945.1. NCBI lineage: Bacteria > Bacillati > Actinomycetota > Actinomycetes > Kitasatosporales > Streptomycetaceae > Streptomyces > Streptomyces sp. 142MFCol3.1. The sequence continues at coordinate 1,696 of NZ_AUKV01000035.1, read as the reverse complement.
CGCCAGAGGATCGGGGGCCGCTCACGTTCAGCAGGCGCGGCGGTAGACGGCTGCGGGGCCGATGACGCGGGGGCCGAACTTGTCGCGGACCCGGTCGATGGCCGTTTCGGCGGCCAGTCGGGCTTCGCGGGCGGTATCGAGGCTGATCTGTTCGGCGACCTGGTCGGCGGCGATGAGGTCCTCGGCTTTCAGGGCGAGTGCGGTCAGGCGGCCGCGCTGCAGGCCTGCGGCGTCGATCAGTTGGTAGGCGAGGTGGCGCAGGTCGTCGTCATGCGCCGACGGCTCACGCAGGCGACGCGTCTTGTCCCAGCTGGTGCCACCGGCGAACTTGAGCGTCAGGGTGAGGGCGCGGGCGGCCTGGCCGCGGCCGCGCAGCCGGGTGCCGAGCTGCATCACCAGGTCCAGCAGGGCGGCACGCACGGTGGCGCCGTCCAGGGTGTGCCGGTCGAACGAGCAGCGCACGGTCGCGGTCGGGGGCAGGGCGCGCGGGACGACGGGGCGGGGGTCGATGCCGCGGGCCCGGTCGGTGGCGAGGCGGCCGGCCTTGCCGCCGAGCAGGCGCTGGACGGTGGCCGGCTCGATCGCGGAGAGCAGGCCGACCGAGTGGATGCCGTAGTCGGTCAGTACGGCGGCCTGGCGGGGGCCGATGCCGTGCAGGGCTTGCACCGGCAGGCGCGCCAGCCAGTCGGTGGCCTGTTCCGCGGCGATCGCGAGTACCCCGCCGGGGCGCGGTACCTGGGCGGAGGCGGTCGCGGCGACCGTGATGCTCGGGCCGATGCCGACCCGGATGTCGACGCCGAGCCGGGCGATCGTCCGCACGCGCAGCACCTCTGCCAGGCGGCGGCCGTCGGCGCCGTGGTAGCGCAGCGCGCCGCGCAGGTCGACCAGCGCCGCGGTGGGCGGCAGGGCCTGCACCACCGGCGAGAGCTCCGCAAGCAGCTCCAGCACCTGCCGGTAGGTGTCCTCGGGCAGCCGGTCCGGGCAGCGCACATGCATCACCACGCCCTGCCGGTCTCTTGTCGACCACGTGCTCATCCCGCGCTCACCTCCCCCCACACGATATCGAACAAAAATCGAACACGCTTGCAGCGGCCACGCGCGCGTCCCGTCTCGGCCACCGGCTGCGTTCGACGGGAGAAGCCCAGGTCGCAGAGGTGTGGACTGGATGTCGCGGCTAGATTGGAAGCATGGTGTGGTCGGGGCGTCCCCCGGTTTTCCTGGGTCGGCGTGCTGAATGTGCGTTGTTCGACCGCTGGCAGGATGCCGTCAAGGCCGGTCGAGGTGGCGCTCTTGTGGTACGCGGTGAGGCCGGTATCGGCAAGTCCGCGCTGCTCGATCACATGGCTTCGACCGCGGTCGGCTTCCGCGTGGTGCGCGCGGCCGGGGTGGAAGCGGAGGCAGAGCTGCCGTTCGGGGTGTTGCACCAGGTCTGCGCGCCGTTTCTGGGCACGCTGGAGCACCTGCCCGGACCGCAGCAGGACGCCCTGGCTGCGGCATTCGGGCTGCGGACGGGAGCGGCGCCCAAGCGCTTCATGCTGGGCCTGGCCACCTTGGGCTTGTTGTCCGAGGCGGCGGCCCGCCAACCGCTGATCTGTGTGATCGACGACGCCCAGTGGCTCGATCCCGGTTCGGCCCAGGCGTTGACGTTCGTGGCGCACCGCGTCGGTGCGGAGCCCCTCGGCCTCGTGTTCGCCAC
>NZ_AUKV01000034.1:0-95392 GCF_000424945.1 Streptomyces sp. 142MFCol3.1 | reverse complement strand
CCCTGCCTCCGGCCTTCACGCCTGCGCACGGCGTCGGCGGGGCGGAGGACGTCGGGGCCGCCCGTACGCGGCACCGGGGGGGACGGGCCTCCAGCCCTGTGCGTGGCATCGGCCGGATGCCTCCAGGCCCGCACGGGCCTCCATGCCTGCGCCCGGCATCGTCGGGAGGGGCCTCCAAGCCCGCGCCCGGCATCGTCAGGAGGGGCCTCCAAGCCCGCGCCCGGCATCGTCAGGAGGGGCCTCCAAGCCCGCGCCCGGCATCGTCAGGAGGGGCCTCCAAGCCCGCGCCTGGCATCGTCGGGAGGGGCCTCCATCCCTCCAGCCTCCAGCCCTTCAACCCGCACCCGACATCGGCGGGAAGGGCTCCATCCCTCCAGCCCGCACCGCACGCCCGGCACCTGCCCCGGCAGCACACACCTGCGGGCCCACACCCGGCCCCGCACCCAGCAAGCACAGGCCTACAGGCCCGCACCCGGCAAGCACAGGCCTACAGGCCCGCACCCGGCAGCACACACCTCCGGGCCCGCAGGCCCGCACCCGGCGGCAGCCCGCACCTCGCCAAGCCCGGCACACAGCCCGGGGCCCACACCCAGCCGGCGCCCGGTCCGACGGCCGCCGCTCGGCTCAGGCCCCCAGCGCCCGCGACACCACGTAGATCAGCAGGCCCGCCAGCGAACCCACCACCGTGCCGTTGATCCGGATGAACTGGAGGTCGCGTCCGATGTGCGCCTCGATCTTCCGGGTGGTGTGCTCGGCGTCCCAGCTCGCGACGGTGTCGGTGATCAGCGAGGTGATCTCCTTGCGGTACGTCGTCACCACGTACACCGCCGCGTCCTCCACCCAGGAGTCGACCTTCGCCTGGATCTTGGGCTCGGTGGCCATGCGGGCGCCCAGCGACAGCAGCGAGGCCCGCACCCGCAGCCGCAGCTCGCTGCGCTCGTCCTCGGCGGCGGACACGATCATGGAGCGTACGGCGGTCCAGGCGGAGGCGATGAGGTCCTGGACCTCCCCGCGGCCCAGGACCTCGCCCTTGAGCCGCTCCACGCGCGCGCGGGTGTCGGTGTCGGACTGGAGGTCGGAGGCGAAGTCGGTGAGGAAGCGGTCGAGTGCGCCGCGGGCCGGGTGCGAGGGGGCGTCGCGCATCTCGGTGACGAAGCGGAGCAGCTCCTTGTAGACCCGCTCGCCGACCCTCTTGTCGACGAACCGGGGGGTCCAGCCGGGGGCACCGCCCTGCACGGCGTCCAGGACCTGCTCGTCGTGCAGCACCAGCCAGTCGTGGGCGCGGACACAGATCAGGTCCACGACGCGTCTGTGGCCGCCGTCCGCGACGACCCGCTCCAGCATCTTGCCCATGCCTGGGGCGATCTCCTGGGCGTCGGCGCGGCGCGTGATGGCCTCGCCGACCACGGCCTGCACGTCGGAGTCCCGCAGGACGGCGAGGGCTCCGCGCAGCGCGGTCGCCAGTTCGGCCGTGACCCGGTCGGCGTGTTCCGGTTCGGCGAGCCAGGCGCCGAGCCTGCTTCCGATGCCGACGGCCCGCAGTCGCTGGCGCACGACCTCCTCGGACAGGAAGTTCTCGCCGACGAACTCACCGAGGGAGACCCCGAGCTGGTCCTTCTTGGTGGGGATGATCGCGGTGTGCGGGATGGGCAGGCCGAGCGGGTGACGGAACAGGGCCGTGACCGCGAACCAGTCGGCGAGGGCGCCGACCATGCCCGCTTCGGCCGCGGCCGCCACATACCCGGCCCAGGCGCCGGCGCCCTCGTGGGACGCCCACTTGGCGAGGACGTAGACGAGCGCGACGAGCAGCAGCAGACCCGTCGCCGTGGCCTTCATACGGCGCACTCCGCGGCGGCGCTCCTCGTCGGCGGGACTGAAGGTGGTCATCGCCCGGCCCGGCCGCCCGGCGGTCGCCGTCGTCGCGGGGTTCACGGCGGCGGCGGACCGGGCAGGCTGCTCTGGATCGCTTGTTTCACCTGATTTCGTGCGTTCCATCCACTCCATCCGTTCTCACGCCCCGTACACATTGTCCCTTCCTGGGCTCCTTCCTGACCGACTCCTGGAACGGACCAGGAGTTCCCGGCGTCTGTTCGGACGGGGAATCGACCAGGGGGTCCCGTAGGGGGGGGCACTGTCGGTGTTCTTCCGCCCCATGACGCATCATGGGGTGATCACATCGGAGCCTCGGGCTCCCATCCTCCGAGGAGACACGCACCGCATGACCAAGCGTCACGCCGAGGGTGCGGGGCACGCTGTGGACCCACAGACGTCCGCGGTCCCCGTGAGGCACGGCGCCCTGCTGGCCGCGATCATCGCCCTGGTCGTGGTCCTTTCCGCCGCCATCTACATCGGTGTCTCGGCCGACGACGGGAGCGGCGACCAGCACGACCTCGCCGGGGGCCGTGCACCGCACAACTCGGCGGCGCCCGCCTCCACGGGCACCTGGGTCGGCGCCTGGTCGGCCTCCCCCGTGGGGGCCGAGCCCGGCACCGAGACGCACGGCATGGCGGGCCGCTCCGTACGCAACGTCGTGCACGCGAGCGCCGGTGGTACGAGTGCCCGCATCACGCTTTCCAATCTCTACGGGCAGCGGCCGCTGACCCTCACGCACGTCTCGCTCGCCGTCGCCGCGACGCCGAACAACGCCGCCGCGGCGGCCGACACCATGCGCCGCCTCACCTTCGGCGGCAGCCCCACGGTCGTCATCCCGGCGGGCGGGCAGGTGACGAGCGACGCGGTGCGCGTGCGGATCCCGCACGGCGCGGACGTCCTCGTCACCACGTACGCGCCGGTCGAGTCCGGCCCGGTCACCTACCACCCGCACGCGCGGCAGGTCTCGTACGTCGCGGACGGCGACCGCACGGAGGACGTGACCAGCACGGCGTACACCCAACAGAGCGAGTACTGGCGGTACTTGACCGCGCTCGACGTGCTGAGCGACGAGGCGGCGGGCACCGTCGTCGTCCTCGGCGACTCGCTGACCGACGGAATCACGTCGGCGGTCGGCGCCAACCACCGCTGGACCGACGTCCTCTCGGACCGGCTGCGCGCCGCGGCCGGGTCGGGCGACACGCCCCGCTACAGCGTCGTCAACCAGGGCATCAGCGGCAACCAGGTGCTCGCGGCGGGGCTCGGCCGGCCGGCGCACAACCCGAGCGCGCTGTCGCGGTTCGGGCGTGACGTCCTCGACCGCACCAATGTCAGGGCCGTCGTGATCGACCTCGGCGTCAACGACATCCTGCGCAACCCGAACCAGGTCGACCCGGCCACCGTCACCGACGGCCTGCGGAAACTGGTGCGTCAGGCGCACGCCCGCGGACTGCGGGTCGTCGGCGCCACCCTGATGCCGTTTCAGGGGCACCGTGGTTACACCGATGCGCGTGAGGCCGTGCGGCAGGCCGTCAACGCGGAGATCCGGTCGGGGAAGGTGTACGACGACGTCGTCGACTTCGACGCCGCGCTGCGCGACCCGTACAACCCGCGGCGGCTGCGTTCCGACTACGACTCGGGCGACCACCTGCACCCGAGCGACAAGGGGTACCGGAAGATGGCCGAGGTCTTCGACCTGGACGATCTGAAGGGCTCGGCCCCGGCAGAGCTGTAACGCCTCCCCCGCGCGCCGGCGGGACACTCCCCCCGGGGACCGCGCCCCGGGGGGAGGACGGGCAGGACGGACACCCGCGCTCCGGAGCCCGAAGGCCCGAAGAGGCGAACGGGCCGGAGGCTCCGAAGGGCTCAGGCGGCACCGCAGGGCGCACGACCCGGCTCCCGGGCCGTCGGCGGCCCGCACGAGGCGGGCAGCCGGCGACCGGTGCGGTCAGCAGTCCCCGCCCCGGTGCCGGTCGCGCTCCTCGCGCCGCTCCCGGTGGCGCTCGCGGCGCTCCTCCTGCCGGGTCCAGTGCCGCTCACGGCGCTCCTCGTGGCGCTCCCAGCGCTCCTCGTGGCGCTCGCGGATCAGATCGCGGGCCTCGTCGAGCGCGTCGAACATGTCGCCGAGAGCCTCCCGCCGGGAACCCCCGGCCTCCGGTCCCTCCAACTCGGCGCGGGCCGCCTTGCGGTCCAGCTTCTCCTGACGGCGCTCCGCCTTCAGACGCTGCCGCTCGGCGCGGGTCAGCTTGCGTTCGACGCCGACACCACCCCAGAACGCGAAGCCCGTGACGATCACCCGGGGCGCTCCGGGCTCCCCGGGCCGCCCCTCCTCGCGGTGGTCGAAACCACCCATGATGCCGATGCCGCGGACGACCACCTCGACCCCGGGCGGCACGACGACATTGACACCGCCCATGACCGCCACACAGTTGATGACGACGTCACGGTCCGCGAAGTTCGCCTCGCGCAGGTCGATCTCGCCGCCACCCATGAACGCGAAGGAGTTGAAGCGCTTGGGAACCGTCCAGCGGCCCCTGCGTTCGAAGCCCGACAGGATCGCGACGCCCCACGAGGACGAACCCTCGCCGCCGACGATCCGCCCCGCCCAACTGCCGTCTCCCGCAGGTTCCTTGACCATGGAGACCGAAGCCGCGGCAGCCGCGCCCGGCAGATCGCGGGTGATCGGCGCCAGCTCCCCGTACGTACGGGCCTGGTAGGTCGCCTCCAGCCGCTCCTCGAACTCCTCCATGTCGAGACGGCCTTCCGCGAGGGCGTCCCTCAGCTGCTCGGCGACTCGTTCACGGTCGGCGTCGGAGGCCCGCAGTTCCGGCACATCGTCGGTCATGGAGGCCAGCCTACGAGACTGCCCTGCCCGCGTACATGCGGCTGATGACCGCCTCGATGTCCGGCTCCCGCACCGAGAGGTCGACCAGCGGGTACCGTGCCGCGATCCGCGCCACGAGCGGAGCGGCCGACTCGGAGGCGGGGAAGGCCAGCCACTGGCGCGGCCCCTCCACCTTCACCACCCGCGCCGGCTCCGCCTCGATCGGCGGAAGCTCCCGCTCCAGGTCCACGACCAGCGTCCGCTCGCTCTCCCCCACCTCGTGCAGCCCGGCCGGCGAGCCGTCGTACACCAGCCGTCCGTGGTCGATGACCATCACCCGCCGGCACAACTGCTCGATGTCGGTGAGGTCGTGGGTGGTCAGCAGCACGGTCGTGCCGCGTTCGGCGTTCAGGTCGCGCAGGAACTCCCGCACCCGCGCCTTGCTGATCACGTCCAGGCCGATGGTCGGCTCGTCGAGGTAGAGAACCTCGGGGTCGTGCAGCAGCGCGGCAGCGATGTCACCGCGCATCCGCTGCCCCAGCGACAGTTGCCGTACCGGCACGTCCAACAGGTCACCCAGGTCGAGGAGTTCGACACAGCGGTCGAGATTCTCGCGGTAACGGCCGTCCGGGATCCGGTACATGCGGTGCATCAGCCGGTAGGAGTCGATCAGCGGGAGGTCCCACCACAGGGTGGTGCGCTGCCCGAACACCACCCCGATGCGCCGCGCGAGGCGGGTGCGCTCGCGGGACGGGTCGATGCCCGCGACACGCAGCCGGCCCCCGCTCGGCGTCAGGATGCCGGTGAGCATCTTGACGGTGGTCGACTTCCCCGCGCCGTTCGGCCCGATGTAGCCGACCATCTCACCGCGCCGCACGGAGAACGAGAGCGAGTCCACGGCGCGCACCTGCCTCCGCTCGGCACGCAGGAAGCCGGTCCTTCTGCGCACCTCGAAGACCTTCTCGACACGGTCGAGCAGGATGAGGTCGGCGTCCTCGTTGTCCATGGGTCAGCTCCCTGTGCTGCGATACGACCGAAGGCCCGCGCGCCAGGCGAGACCCGCCGGCACACAGCAGACCGCCGCGACCAGCGGCGGCGCGAAGGCGACCCACGTCGGCAGGTCGAGCGGATAGGGCCGCCCCAGCACGTACAGCGCGGGCAGCCAGTTGACGAACGCGATCGGGAACACGAAGGTCACCCCGCGCAGCAGCTCCGTGGCGAAGACGGTGGGCGGGTACTGAAGGAGCGTGCTGCCACCGTAGGTGAAGGAGTTCTGCACCTCAGAGGCGTCCTGGGCGACGAACTGGAACGCCGCGCCGCCCACGAACACCGCAGCGAAGATCACTCCGCCGCTGAGCAGCATCAGCGGGATCATGAGGACCTTGAGCGGCGTCCAGGACACGTCGAGCACGGCGACGGCGTACCCGAGGACCAGCAGTCCCTGAGTGATGCGGCCGAGGCGGCGCAGCGCGAAACGGTCCGCGGCGACCTGCGCGAGCACGGGCACGGGGCGCACCAGGAGCGTGTCGAGGGTGCCGTCGCGCACCCGCCGGCCGAGCCGGTCCATCGAGCCGAACGCCAGGTCGGCGAACCCGAAGGCGGTGCCCGCCACCCCGTACAGGAAGGCCACCTCGGGCAGCGAGTAGCCGCCGAGCCGGTCGACCTGCGAGAACATCAGCAGGATCGCGGCGAAGTCGAGAGCGGTCGCCGCGAAGTTGCCGAAGGCGGTCATCGCGAAGGAGGCACGGTAGGCCATCGTGGAGCGGATCCACATGGCGGCGATCATCCGGTAGGCACGCAGCCCCTCGCGGATCTGCTCGTACCTGCCCTGCGGGGCCCACACGGCGTCCGCCGGACCCCGCTCCGCGGGGCGGGTGCCGCTGCCCGCGAGGCTATCCACCCTGCACCACCACCCGTCGTGTCGCCGCGGACTGGACGAGCCGCCCAACAGCGAGCAGCGCGGCGGCCCAGGCCGCCTGGAAGAGGTAGGTGCGCGGCAGGTCCGCCGTGCCGAGCAGGACGTCCACGGGAGCCTGGATCAGCGACGACCACGGCAGGGCGCGCACCACCTCGCCGAGGACACCCGGGAACACGTTCAGCGGCAGCAGCATCCCCGAACAGAAGACGCCCGCGATCCCGGCGAGCTGGGCCACACCGGCCCCGTCGAGGAGCCAGAACGCGCAGAGCGCCACCAGGAAGCGCAGCGCGAAGCTGACGACCACACCGAGCGCCACCGCCACCAGGAAAGCGATCCAGGCCAGCGGGTCGGCGGGCAGCGCCAGGTCGAAGAAGAGAGCGCCGAACGCGAGCGGCACGACACCGCGCCCCAGCAGATGGAACAGGGCACGGCCCGCATCCTGGGCCAGCCACCACAACTGGAGGTCGGCGGGCCGGTACAGATCGATCGCGATGTCACCCGTACGGATCCTCTCGATCAGATCGTCCTCGAAGCCGCCGCCCATCACCGCGACGACCATCAGCAGCGCCTGGCCCAGCCACACGTAACTGAGCGCCTGCGCCTGGTCGTAGCCGCCGAGGTGCGGTCTGTCGTCCCACAACGCGATGAAGATGTACGCCAGGATCAGCCCGAACACGGTGTTGGTGAACACCCCCGCCGCCGTGGCGGTCCGGTACGTGGCGTAGCGCCGGAACCCGCCGACCGCGACGGCGACGTACAACCGCCCTGTGCCCACGAGGAGATCCTCTCTGGTGTGCCCGAGCCCGCCGGCAGCCGCACGGGGCCAAAGGTCCGGAGCCTAACCGCGGGGCCGAGACACCCGCCATGCATTTTCCGGGCGGGACGCGTGCCGGAAACCGGGAACGGAATGGCGGGTGCGAAAGTCTTCAAGTGGGGGCGCACAAGGCGTACGAGGTCGTACGGCGACGTACGAAGCGAAACGGGAGTCCGGCGAACAGATGAGTGACGAGCCGCAGCACGGAGCGGGTCCGCAGGAAGGAGCACCGGGCGAGCCCGGCAGGAAGCAGAAGCGGGTGCGCACCGGCTGGCGCCGGCTCGTCCCGACCTGGCGGATGGTGTTCGGCACGTTCCTCGTCGCGATGCTGTTCCTGATCGGCTTCTTCGCGCTCGGCTACTACCTGGTGAAGATCCCGCCCGCGAACGCCACGGCGACCAAGCAGAGCAACGTCTACCTGTACGCCGACGGCAGTCAGCTCGCCCGCGACGGCGAGGTCAACCGCGAGAACGTCTCACTCGCGAAGATCTCCAAGGACGCCCAGCACGCCACGCTCGCGGCCGAGGACCGGGACTTCTACAGCGAGTCGGCCGTCGACCCGCAGGCGATGCTCCGCGCCGCCTGGAACACCACCACCGGCAAGGGCAGGCAGTCCGGCTCGACGATCACCCAGCAGTACGTGAAGAACTACTACCTGGGCCAGGAGCAGACCGTCACGCGGAAGGCGAAGGAGTTCTTCATCTCCATCAAGCTCGACCGGGAGAAGAGCAAGGACGACATCCTGGAGGGCTACCTCAACACCAGCTACTACGGCCGCAACGCGTACGGCATCCAGGCCGCCGCCCAGGCCTACTACGGCGTCGACGCCGACGCACTGACGGTCGGCCAGGGCGCCTACCTCGCCGCCCTCCTCAACGCGCCCAGCGAGTACGACGTGACCGCGCACCCCGAGAACAAGCCCGCCGCCCTCGCCCGCTGGAACTACGTCCTCGACGGCATGGTCGCCAAGAAGTGGCTCACCCCGGCGGAACGGACCGGCGTGAAGTTCCCCGCGCCCAAGCAGGCCAAGGGCTCGGCCGGCATGTCCGGCCAGCGCGGCTATCTCGTGCAGGCCGTCAAGGAGTACCTCACGAGCAACAAGATCATCGACGAGGACACCCTCGCCGCCGGCGGCTACCGCATCACCACCACACTGCAGAAGCCCAAGCAGGACGCCTTCGTGAAGGCCGTCGACGACCAGGTGATGGACAAGCTCGACAAGAAGAACCGCAAGACCGACACCTACGTCCGCGCGGGCGGCGTCGCCATCGACCCCTCCAACGGCAAGGTCGTCGCCATGTACGGCGGCATCGACTACACCAAGCAGTACGTGAACAACGCGACCCGCCGCGACTACCAGGTCGGCTCCACCTTCAAGCCGTTCGTGTTCACCTCCGCCGTCGAGAACCACTCGACGACCGGCGACGGCCGCATGATCAACCCGAACACCGTCTACGACGGCACCAACAAGCGCCCCGTACGGGGCTGGAGCGGCGGCGCCTACGCCCCCGAGAACGAGGACGGCTTCTCGTACGGCGACATCACCGTGCGCACCGCCACCGACCGGTCCGTGAACTCGGTGTACGCGCAGATGGCCGTCGACGTCGGCCCGGACGAGGTCGAGAAGACGGCCGTGTCCCTCGGCATCCCCTCGAACACCCCCGACCTGACCGCCTCCCCCTCCATCGCGCTCGGCCCGGCCACCGCCAGCGTCCTCGACATGGCGGAGGCCTACGCCACCCTCGCCAACCACGGCAGGCACGGCACGTACTCGCTCGTCGAGAAGATCACCAAGGACGGCGCGGACGCCGTCGAACTGCCGAGCCGCGACACCCACCAGGCGGTGAGCCGCGAGGCGGCGGACACCACCACGTCCGTCCTGCGCAGCGTCGTCGAGGGCGGCACCGGCACGGCCGCACAGGCCGCGGGCCGCCCCGCGGCCGGCAAGACCGGCACCGCCGAGGAGGACCGGGCCGCCTGGTTCGCGGGTTACACCCCGGACCTCGCCACCGTGGTGTCCGTCATGGGCCAGGACCCCGACACCGGCGCCCACAAGCCGCTGTACGGCGCCCTCGGCGAGACCCGCATCAACGGCGGCGCCTACCCGGCCCGGATCTGGGCGCAGTTCACCCGGACCGCGCTCCGCGGCACCCCGGTGTCGGACTTCGACCTCCAGCTCCAGCCCGGCGCCGAGCGGACGCAGACCCCGACGACCGAACCCAGCACGCCGGACACGATCGGCGGCCAGGACGACGACGGCACGTCGGACGGCCAGGACATCCAGGGCCAGGACCAGGGCCAGAGCCAAGGACAGGTCGAGGGACAGACGGAGGGCCAGGACCAGGGCCAGACGGAGGGCCAGACCGAGGGCCAGACGGACGGCGGCACCACCGACGGCGGCACGACCGACGGCGGGACCACCGACGGCGGGACCACCGACGGGGGCACCACCGACGGCACCAGCACCGGAGGGACGACGGACGGCGGCACGACCGACGGCGGCACGACCGACGGCGGCACGGCCGGGACGATCGCCGGCACCAACCCCTTCGGCCGGGCTCCGCACCGCCGCTCCTAGGCCCTCGGCCCGGTCGGTGAGCAGGCCCGTCGGCGGCCGGGCCTGTCGGCGAGCAGGCCGGGCCGGTCAGCGGCCGGGCCCGTCAATGGCCCGAGGTCGCCTTGAGACCCACCACGGCGACCAGCAGCAGACACACGAAGAAGATCCGGGCGGCGGTCACCGGCTCGCCGAGCACCACCATGCCGAGCACCGCCGCCCCGGCGGCGCCGATCCCGACCCAGACGCCGTAGGCGGTACCGATGGGCAGGGACCTGGCGGCGTACGACAGAAGAACCATGCTCGCGACGATCCCGGCACCCGTGGCCAGGCTCGGCCACAGCCGGGTGAAACCGTCGGAGTACTTCATGCCAATCGACCAGCCCACCTCCAGCAGACCGGCGACGACGAGCAGAACCCAGGCCATGACGGCACCTCCGTGAATCGGACGACAGGGGGTGCGTCGTCTTTGCGATCCCGGTACGGCGCGTCTCGTCGGGTCCCTCCACGGTAGCAAAACCCAGGCAAAAGGGGCTGGTGACCATGGCCACCAGCCCCTTCGGCAGACGTACGCCTACAAGTACAAGCCGGTCGAGTCCTCGGAGCCCTCGAAGCGGTCCGCGGCGACGGCGTGCAGATCCCGCTCGCGCATCAGCACGTAGGCGATCCCGCGCACCTCGACCTCGGCACGGTCCTCCGGGTCGTACAGAACGCGGTCGCCCGGCTCGACCGTCCGGACGTTCTGCCCGACGGCGACGACCTCGGCCCAGGCCAGACGCCGGCCGACCGCCGCCGTCGCGGGGATCAGGATGCCTCCGCCGGACCGTCGCTCGCCCTCCGCGGCGTCCTGCCGCACCAGCACACGGTCGTGCAGCATGCGGATGGGCAACTTGTCGTGATGGGTGCTGTGCTTATCCCGATTGGCGCTCACGCCCCGAACCTACCTGCCCCGGCCGCTTCCGCACGCGAGCGGGTCGATCCTCGCCCCGCGGAAACCACCCGTCGGCACCCGGAGCGGGCCGCACCCGCCCCGCCCCCGGACACCGGCGGATCAGCGCCTGCGGCGCCGGGAACCCACGGCGAGCAGCCCGACGACACCGACCACGACCAGGGCCACCGGCACGATGCGCTCCAGGCGGGGCGCGCCCTCCTCGGTGACCAGCTGGCCCTTGACGTCGCTGACGACGCGATTGACGCCGACGTAGGCGCGGCCGAGCGTGTGGTCGATGTGCGAGGCGACCTTGGCCTTCGCGTCACCCACGATCGTCTTCGGGTGCACGCGCACGCCGATCTCGTCGAGGGTCTCGGCGAGGGTTTCGCGGCGGCGCTTGATGTCCGCCTCGATCTCCGCCGGAGTCCTGGTATCCGACGTTCTCGACGTATCCGACACCGCGCTGCCTCCGTGGTCGTGTTCTGACTCTCTGCCCTCGACAGTCTGTCAGCTCGGGGAGCCGCGCACCCCTCGGCACCCCCATTACGCTCGTCACCCATAGGTCCGTAAACCATCCCCCGGCCACGTGAGGTACCGATGAGCGAGCGACTCCAGCCCGGCGACACCGCCCCCGACTTCAGCCTGCCCGACGCCGACGGCAACGAGGTCTCCCTCTCCGCCCACAAGGGCCGCAAGGTCATCGTGTACTTCTACCCCGCCGCCCTGACCCCCGGCTGCACCAAGCAGGCCTGCGACTTCACGGACAACCTCGACCTGCTGGCGGGCGCCGGGTACGACGTCATCGGCGTCTCCCCCGACAAGCCCGAGAAGCTCGCCAAGTTCCGCGAGAAGGAGTCCCTGAAGGTCACCCTGGTCGGCGACCCCGACAAGACCGTCCTGGAGGCCTACGGCGCCTTCGGCGAGAAGAAGCTCTACGGCAAGACGGTCGTCGGCGTCATCCGCTCCACCGTGATCGTCGACGAGGAGGGCAAGGTCGAGCGGGCCCTGTACAACGTGAAGGCGACGGGCCACGTGGCGAAGATCATCAAGGACCTCGGCATCTGACCCACCGCCCCACCCGCAGCGGCTCGCCCCGACCCGTCGGCGCGAGCCGCTGCGCGTTCCCCGCGTGACGGGACGGGCGTCGGTTCGTTACTCCGTACGAGGCGGCGAACACGCGTCCGGAAGGGGAGGGGCATGGGCAGCAGATACACCCGCGAGCTGTTGGAGGAGGCAGCGCGCGAGACACGGCACATCGACGACGCCGTCCGGTGGTGCGGCGGCCGCCCCACACCGGGCAGCCGTCGGTACCTGCGGCGGAAGATGGCCGAAGCCGGGGTGGACATCAGCCATCTCGCGACGAACCAGGTGCGGCACACCGAAGAGCGACTGCGCGCCGCGGTCGATGTCTCGGCCAGCGTCACGGACGTCGTGCGCCACCTCGGGCTCAGCCAGGTCGGCGGCAATCAGGCGCACGTCGCCCGACGGATCACGGCGCTCGGGATGGACACCTCGCACTTCACCACGGCTCGCCGGGGTGCTCCCCGGGGCTCGCTCGGCAGCCCCCTCGCCTTGCGCCCGCCGGAGGCCGGCAGGATCCCGGGCCGGCGGCTCCGCCGCGAGCTGCTGCGCCTGGGAGTGGACGAGCGCTGCGCCCAGTGCGGCACGGGTCCGGTGTGGAACGACCGCCCACTCACCCTCGAAGTCGACCACGTGAACGGCCACTGGTGGGACAACCGGCCGGAGAATCTGCGTCTGCTGTGCCCGAACTGCCATGCGGTGACGGACACTTACCGCGGCCGCAAGCGGCGGCGCGCATGAGCCGGACACGCTATCCGCGGGATGTGCTGGCGAGGACCGCGGCCGTCTCCACCAGTCCGGTCGACCTGCTGCGGCGCCTCGGCGCGCCTTTGGGCAGTCGCACGCTGGGCTACATACGCGGGCGTCTCGACCACTATGGGATCGACACCTCCCACATGGTCGACGAGCCGCTTCCCCCGCGCGAGAAGCGCGCCTACCCGAGGGAGCTGCTGGAGCAGGCGGCGGCCCGCTCCCACAGCATCCGGGAGATGTTCGAGTACCTGGGTCTTTCCCCCGACGAAGGTCCGTACAGCCACGTCAGGAAGCGACTCGACCACTTCGGGATCGACACATCGCACTTCACTCGTGGCCGCCGAGCCGGTGCCGGACTTCTGCCGCGGCAGCCGCTCATGACCGCCGCTGCCCGGTCGAGCAGTCTGGCCGGGCTGCTGAGGGCGCTGGGCATCGCCGACAATGCAGCGGCCCGTGCCCGGGTGAAACGAAGCCTGAAGGAACACGGTGTCGAGATCGGGCACTTCACCGGGCAGTCGCACGGCCGGGGGTCGACGTCACCACATCGCAGGACGGCCGACGACATCCTGCGGCGCAGACCGCCCGGATCACCTCGGACGGGTACCGCGCTCCTGAGACGAGCCCTGGACGACCTCGGTGTACCGCACCGCTGCGCGGAGTGCGGTGTCGGGGACTCCTGGCAGGGCCGGCGTTTCGTCCTGGAGATCGACCACGTCGACGGCGACCGACTGGACAACCGCCGGGAGAATCTGCGGTATCTGTGTCCGTCCTGCCACAGTCAGACGCGGAGCCACTCCCAGCCTCGCCGCATGGCCGACGTGCGCAGCCCAGTAAAGTAGCCGCGACGGGGCCCGTACCCCAGCTGGCCAGAGGGCGCCGGTTTAGGTCCGGTGTGTCGTGGGTTCGAGTCCCACCGGGCCCACCGTCGAGAGGGGTGTCGTCGAAGGACGGCACCCCTTCTGCATCCCTGGGGCTCAGCCCAGCAATTCCCCCACCGCCGGTACCAATGCCCGGAACGCCTTGCCGCGGTGGCTGATGGCGTTCTTCTCGGCGGGGGAGAGTTCGGCGCAGGTGCGGGTCTCGCCGTCCGGCTGGAGGATCGGGTCGTAGCCGAAGCCGTTGGTGCCCACGGGGGTGTGGCGGAGGGTGCCGCGGAGTTGTCCCTCGACGACACGTTCGGTGCCGTCGGGCAGGGCGAGGGCCGCCGCGCAGGCGAAGTGGGCGCCGCGGTGGGGTGCCTCGATGTCGGAGAGCTGGGCCAGCAGCAGGTCGAGGTTGGCCTGGTCGTCGCCGTGGCGGCCCGCCCAGCGGGCGGAGAAGATGCCGGGTGCGCCGTTGAGGACGTCGACGCACAGGCCCGAGTCGTCGGCCACGGCGGGCAGGCCGGTGGCCTGGGCGAGGGCGTGGGCCTTGAGCAGGGCGTTCTCGGCGAAGGTGACGCCGGTTTCCTTGACGTCGGGGATGTCGGGGTAGGCGTCCGCGCCGACGAGTTCGTGGGGCAGGCCGGCGTCGGCGAGGATCGTCCGGAGTTCGGTGATCTTTCCGGCGTTGCGGGTGGCGAGGATCAGGCGGGTCATGGGTGTCAGTATCTCCGGTGCCGGTGGGCGGCCCGGAGCGCGTGGTCCTCTTCGCGTCGGGCCGGCCGGCGGTGTGCGGTGCGGGTGTGGCGGGCGGCCCGGCGCGAGGGGCGGGCGGGTGTTACGGCGTGCAGACCTTGGTGAGTTCGCCGGCGGCGTCGGTGACGGGGCTGACGTCGGGGGTGTTGTCGCCGTTCTTGATGGCGGTGCGGACGTTTCCGACGGCTTTGTCGAGGTCGTCGACGGCTTTGTTGATGTCAGCGTTGTCGGTCTTGTCGCCGATCTTGTCGAGGTTGTTCTCGATGGAGTCGAGGGATGCGTCGGTCTGCGTGGGGTCGTTCGCCGCGTTCTCGACGGCCTGTTGGAGGTCGGTGACGCTGTCGGCTATGGAGTCGGCGGTCTGGACGCAGTCCAGGGCCTTGTCGACCGCGTCGCATCCCATGGTCGTCGGCAGGGCGACGAGTGCGGCGACGACGGCGATGGTGGCGGTGCGGCGGCGATGGCGCGCGGCCATGGAACGGTCCCTCCCCGTGGGCGTGATGTGGTCCCCGGCCGTCGCGGGCCGGTCCGGCCGGTGGTGGGTCGGCTCGGCCCGCGGTGCGGTCGGTGGGCGCTCGGCTGGACCGTACGCCCGTACCTCTTAGAACGCGAAGGGTTATCGTCCGGTTGCCTCGAGGGTCGTTTCGAGGGCGGCGCGCTGGATGGCGGCGAGTTCGTCGCAGCCGGCGACGGCGAGGTCGAGGAGGGCGTTGAGTTCCTTGCGGTCGAAGGGTTCGGCCTCGGCGGTGCCCTGGACTTCGACGAAGCGGCCGTCGCCGGTGCAGACGACGTTCATGTCGGTGTCGGCCTTGACGTCCTCTTCGTAGCAGAGGTCGAGGAGGGGGATGCCGTCGACGATGCCGACGGAGACGGCGCTGACGGTGCCGGTGAGGGGTTTGCGGCCGGCCTTGACGAGTTTCTTGCCCTGGGCCCAGGTGACGGCGTCGGCGAGGGCGACGTAGGCGCCGGTGATGGCGGCGGTGCGGGTGCCGCCGTCGGCCTGGAGGACGTCGCAGTCGAGGACGATGGTGTTCTCGCCGAGGGCTTTGTAGTCGATGACGGCGCGCAGGGAGCGGCCGATGAGGCGGCTGATCTCGTGGGTGCGGCCGCCGATCTTGCCGCGTACGGATTCCCGGTCGCCGCGGGTGTTGGTGGCGCGCGGGAGCATGGAGTATTCGGCGGTGACCCAGCCTTCGCCGCTGCCTTTGCGCCAGCGCGGGACGCCTTCGGTGACGGAGGCGGTGCAGAAGACCTTGGTGTCGCCGAAGGAGACGAGCACGGAGCCTTCTGCGTGCTTGCTCCAGCCGCGCTGGATGGTGATGGGGCGCAGCTGTTCGGGGGTGCGGCCGTCGATTCGAGACATGGCGACGAGCCTAGTCGTATACGGGTGAGGGGCTGCGTCCGGTGATGGACGCAGCCCCTCGGGGGTGAGCGGGGTGGCTCACATCATGTCTTCGATCTCTCCGGCGATGGGGTCGGCGTCGGTGCCGATGACGACCTGGATCGCGGTGCCCATCTTGACGACGCCGTGGGCGCCGGCGGCCTTCAGGGCGGTTTCGTCGACCAGCGAGGGGTCGTTGACCTCGGTGCGCAGGCGGGTGATGCAGCCTTCGACCTCTTCGATGTTGTCGATGCCGCCGAGTCCGGCGACGATCTTCTCAGCCTTGCTGGCCATGTCCTACTCCCTGATCCGAACCGCTTTGTCGCAGTAACCCACAGTTGGCCCATCTTTGCGAGCGGTCGTGTTGTTCGTGCCGAATGATGGCGGTCACGACAGAGCGACCGGTCATCAACTGGTCTACACCAGTGGACGGTCGGGCGCCAAACCCGGCCCGCCCGGAGGACGCCCATGACCGCCGACAGCACCGCTCCCACCGCGCGCGACCGCTGGAACGGCTTGTTCCAGGGGATGCAGAAGATGGGGCGCAGCCTTCAGCTCCCCATCGCGGTGCTGCCGGCGGCGGGCATCCTGAACCGGCTGGGCCAGCCGGACGTGTTCGGGGCGGACGGGCTCGGCTGGGACAGCGTCTCGAAGGTGATGAAGGGTGCGGGCGGGGCCCTGCTGGACGGTGAGCTGGGGCTGCCGCTGCTGTTCTGCGTCGGGGTGGCCATCGGCATGGCGAAGAAGGCGGACGGTTCCACCGCGCTCGCCGCGGTCGCGGGGTTCCTCGTGTATCTGGGCGTGCTGCACCAGTTCCCGGAGAAGTGCGCTCGGCAGGCGAAGGTCGTCCAGGACGTCGGCTGTCAGGCGCCGGACTTCTCCGTGACGGCGTTCACGTACCAGAATCCCGGTGTCTTCGGCGGGATCATCATGGGCCTGATGACCGCGTACTTCTGGCAGCGGTATCACCGCACCAAGCTGGTGGACTGGCTGGGCTTCTTCAACGGGCGCAGGCTGGTGCCGATCATCATGTCGTTCGTGGCCATCGTGTTCGCGGCGCTGTGTCTGTGGGTCTGGCCGCCGATCGGCGACGGTCTGGAGAACTTCAGCGACTGGCTGGTGAGTCTGGGCGCGTGGGGCGCGGGTGTGTTCGGCGTGGCCAACCGGGCGCTGCTCGTCATCGGTCTGCACCAGTTCCTGAACGTGCCCATCTGGTTCCAGTTCGGCACGTACACGACGCCGGACGGGCAGGTGGTGCACGGCGACATCAACATGTTCCTGGCGGGCGACCCGGACGCGGGCCAGTTCACCTCGGGGTTCTTCCCGATCATGATGTTCGCGCTGCCGGCCGCGGCGCTGGCCATGGCGCACTGCGCGAAGCCGCATCGCCGCAAGGAGATCGGCGGCCTGATGCTGTCCGTGGGGCTGACGTCGTTCGTCACGGGCATCACGGAGCCTGTCGAGTACTCCTTCTTGTTCATCGCGCCGGCGCTCTATGTGATCCACGCGGTGCTGACGGGCGTGTCGATGGCGGTGACGTGGGGGCTCGGGGTGCACGACGGGTTCAGTTTCTCGGCGGGCCTGATCGACTACGTCATCAACTGGAATCTGGCGACCAAGCCGTGGCTGATCATCCCGATCGGGCTGTGCTTCGCGGTCGTGTATTACGTGATCTTCCGCTTCGCCATCACGAGGTTCGACCTCAGGACTCCGGGGCGGGAACCGGAAGACGAGGTGGTGGACACGACCAAGCCATAAGTAAGGTCTGTCCCGTACCCCTCAGGGGCCTTCGGACCGTGTGGTCCGGGGGCCCTTCGTCACGTCTGCAATCCCTTGTGACCGCTTGTTCCGACTATGGCCCAGCCCACAAAATCCGCGGGTTCCTTATCCAGCCTTCACCGTGCTACAACAGGTCTACACCACTGAGTGGTGTAGACCACGCCGTCCCCACCCCCTTGTCCCCCGGGCGGCGCCATGTTCACTGGAGGAACCTGTGTCCACGGCCAGCGCCGCTCCCGCGGCCGAGAAGAAGAAGGGCTCCGGCGCGATGGCTGTTCTGCAGCGCATCGGCCGAAGCCTGATGCTGCCGGTCGCCACCCTGCCCGCCGCCGCGCTGCTGGTGCGCCTCGGCAACCCCGACATGCTGGGACGCGAGTCGTTCCCCACGTTCCTCACCAAGATCGCCGGGTTCATGACGGCCGGTGGCAACGCGATCCTCGACAACATGGCGCTGCTGTTCGCCGTGGGCATCGCGATCGGCTTCGCGAAGAAGTCGGACGGTTCGACGGCGCTCGCGGCCGTGGTCGGCTACCTGGTGTTCAAGAACGTGCTGGCGACGTTCTCCGACAAGAACCTGCCGAAGGTGGCCACGGCCGTCGACGGCAAGGTGGTCATGGTCGACGCAGCGGTGGACGCCAAGGTCCTCGGCGGCGTGGTGATGGGGATCGTCGTCGCCCTGCTCTACCAGCGCTTCTACCGCACGAAGCTGCCCGACTGGGCGGGCTTCTTCGGCGGCCGCCGACTGGTGCCGATCCTCTCCGCCTTCGCGGGCCTGCTCATCGGCGTCGTCTTCGGCTACATCTGGCCGGTCCTCGGCACGGGGCTGCACAACCTCGGTGAGTGGCTGGTCGGTTCGGGCGCCGTCGGCGCGGGCATCTTCGGTGTCGCCAACCGCGCGCTCATCCCGATCGGCATGCACCACCTGCTGAACTCGTTCCCGTGGTTCCAGGCGGGCGAGTACCACGGCAAGAGCGGTGACATCGGGCGCTTCCTGGCCGGTGACCCGGCCGCCGGACAGTTCATGACCGGCTTCTTCCCGATCATGATGTTCGCGCTCCCGGCCGCCTGCCTCGCGATCGTGCACTGCGCCCGTCCCGAGCGCCGTAAGGTCGTCGGCGGCATGATGTTCTCGCTCGCCCTGACCTCCTTCGTCACGGGTGTCACCGAGCCCATCGAGTTCACGTTCATGTTCATCGCGCCGGTCCTGTACGCGATCCACGCGGTCCTCACCGGTGTCTCGATGGCCCTGACCTGGGCGCTCGGCATGAAGGACGGCTTCGGCTTCTCGGCCGGTGCGGTCGACTTCGGCCTGAACCTCGGCATCGCGACCAACCCGTGGGGCCTGGTCCTCGTGGGCCTGTGCTTCGCCGCGGTCTACTACGTCGTCTTCCGCTTCGCGATCACCAAGTTCAACCTGCCGACGCCGGGCCGCGAGTCCGACGAGGAGCTCGCCGAGCTCCAGAAGGCCGAGGCCAAGTAACGGCACCGCCCGCGCACGACAAGGCCCCCGGAACCGGTCGGTTCCGGGGGCCTTGTCGTGCGCGGGGGCCGCGGGCGGCCGCGTCCGGGCGCTAGATCTCGTACGACACCCGGGGCGCCGCCAGGTCCACCGGGCCCGCGTAGACGGCGCGGGCGTCCGCGAGGTTGGTCCGCGGGTCCGTCCACGGCGGGATGTGCGTGAGCACGAGGCGGCGGGCGCCGGCGCGGGTCGCGGTCTCGCCCGCCTCGCGGCCGTTGAGGTGGAGGTCGGGGATGTCCTCCTTGCCGTGCGTGAACGCGGCCTCGCACAGGAACAGGTCCGTGTCGCGGGCCAGTTCGTACAGTGCCTCGGTCACCCCGGTGTCCCCGGAGTACGTCAGTGACTTTCCGCCGTGCTCCACGCGGATGCCGTAGGCCTCCACGGGGTGGCGGACCCGCTCGGTGTGCACGGTGAACGGGCCGACGTCGAACGTGCCCGGCTTGACCGTGTGGAAGTCGAAGACCTCGCTCATCGAGGAGGCGGACGGCGTGTCGGCGTAGGCCGTGGTGAGCCGCTGCTCCGTGCCCTCGGGGCCGTAGACCGGAATGGGGTCGCAGCGACCGCCGTCGTGGCGGTAGTAGCGTGCGACGAAGTACGCGCACATGTCGATGCAGTGGTCGGCGTGCAGATGGCTGAGGAAGATCGCGTCGAGGTCGTAGAGACCGCAGTGGCGCTGCAGCTCGCCGAGGGCGCCATTGCCCATGTCGAGAAGCAGCCTGAAGCCGTCGGCCTCGATGAGGTAGCTCGAACAGGCCGATTCCGCGGACGGGAACGACCCCGAGCAGCCGACGACGGTGAGCTTCATAAGAGCTGGAACCTCCGCGCTGGCAGGAAGTGCAGAGAGTAGATGCGATATGCAGATACTCGGAGCGGGTACGGGAACGGGGGTCGTGCGGTCCGTCGAGCCTAAGGCGCGAAAGGGCCGGTCGCTCCTTCGCCAGGGGCCGTTGTGGGCGAACTCACCTGTGGTGTCACCGTTTCGGTGGACGTCGGGACGAGCGTGCGACGTCATGTGTTCGCGGCGAGGGGCGCTGTGGGATGCGCGCCGGTACCTTCGTTGCTATGGACACGTCCTGGTGGCTCGCGCTCGCGGCCGTGGTGCTGCTCGCGCTGGTCGCGACGCTGGTGGACGGCTGGGGGCGCCGCGGGCGCCGGCCGTCCGGGCGTACGCGCCCGCCCGGACGTCCCGCAGGCCGCAAGCGCGGAGCGCCGCGGCCCCGGCCGGCGGAGATCTGGTGGGCGAACGTCCCCTACGAGGACGCGCCGGGGGCGAAGGACCGGCCGTGCCTGGTGCTCGTCGTGCGCGGGGACCGGGCCGTCGTCGCGAAGATCACCAGCAAGTACCACGACGAGCGGGCCGGAGTGATCCCACTGCCGCCGGGTGCCGTGGGCGACGCCCATGGACGGCCGAGCTTCCTGGAGACGGACGAGCTGCGGGACGTGCCGGTGTGGGAGTTCCGCCGGAAGGTGGGCGTCATGGATCCCGTGCTGTGGGACCAGGTGCGATACCTGGCGGGCTGACCCGGCGGCCGCCCGCACGCGGCGGAACCCGGCGTGGGGCGTCCGGCACGCAGGCGCTGCCCGCGCACGGCGGCCCGAGCAACGCGGCCCCTGAAGACCGGGTCCCTGACCCGCCGGCGCACGGCGGGCAGCGGCAGCGGTCGCCCACGCGCGGCGAGCTGAGGCGGGAGTTGCCCACGCGCGCCGAACCGAGGCGGCGATTGCCCGCGGGCCGAGGCAATGGCTGCCCGCGCACGGGCCGAGCGGCATGGTGTCCGGCGTCAGGGCTGAGGCCGTCTTGACGTGGCCGTCGTGAGAGGGGGCGGGCGCTCCTCGCCCGTGCCGGCGCACCGGGCGGGCCGGCAGTCGCGCGCGGGCGGACCGGACGGGTCCGTGGACCCGTCCGGTGGGCGCGTCACGCCCAGAGCTGGCCCTGGAGCGTTTCGATCGCTTCCTCCGTGGTGGCCGCCGTGTAGACGCCCGTGGAGAGGTACTTCCAGCCGCCGTCGGCCACGACGAAGGCGATGTCGGCGGACTCGCCCGCCTTCAGCGCCTTGTTGCCGACGCCGATCGCGGCGTGCAGTGCCGCGCCGGTGGAGACGCCCGCGAAGATGCCCTCCTGCTGGAGCAGTTCCCGGGTGCGGGTGACCGCGTCCGCCGAGCCGACGGAGAAGCGGCTCGTCAGGACCGAGGCGTCGTACAGCTCGGGCACGAAGCCCTCGTCGAGGTTGCGCAGGCCGTAGACCAGGTCGTCGTAGCGGGGCTCCGCGGCGACGATCCTGACGTCGGGCTTGTGCTCGCGCAGGTAACGCCCGACGCCCATGAGGGTGCCGGTGGTGCCGAGGCCCGCGACGAAGTGCGTGATGGAGGGGAGATCCTCGAGGATCTCCGGACCGGTCGTCGCGTAGTGCGCCCCCGCGTTGTCCGGGTTGCCGTACTGGTAGAGCATCACCCAGTCGGGATGCTCGGCCGACAGCTCCTTGGCGACGCGGACGGCGGTGTTGGAACCCCCGGCGGCCGGGCTGGGGACGATCTCCGCGCCCCACATGCCGAGCAGGTCACGGCGCTCCTGGGAAGTGTTCTCGGGCATGACGCACACCATGCGGTAGCCCTTGAGCTTGGCCGCCATGGCCAGCGAGATGCCGGTGTTGCCGCTCGTCGGCTCCAGGATCGTGCAGCCGGGGGTCAACCGGCCGTCCTTCTCCGCCTGTTCGATCATGTGCAGGGCGGGGCGGTCCTTGACCGAGCCGGTCGGATTGCGGTCCTCCAGCTTGGCCCAGATCCGGACGTCCGCGGACGGCGACAGCCGCGGCAGGCGCACCAGAGGGGTGTTGCCCACCGCGGCGAGCGGGGAGTCGTAGCGCATGAGGGATCAGCGGCCTGTCAGGCCATGCCGCCGGCGACGGCCGGCAGGATCGTCACGGTGTCGCCGTCGGACAGCTTGGTGTTGATGCTGTCGAGGAAGCGGACGTCCTCGTCGTTCAGGTAGACGTTGACGAAGCGGCGCAGCTTGCCCTCGTCGACGATGCGGGCCTGGATGCCCGTGTGCCGGGTCTCGAGGTCGGCGAACAGCTCGGCGAGGGTGTCCCCGGTCCCCTCGACGGCCTTCTGACCGTCGGTGTAGGTGCGGAGGATGGTGGGGATGCGGACCTCGATGGCCATGGTTGCGGGCTCCTGTCGGAAGTGGTCAGGGTCGGTGCGCCCCCTGCTTCGGCGAAGCCGGGAGCTCGGGGGAACTACGGGAAACGAGGCAAGGGGCACGTGGCGTGCGGAGCCGCGGCTCACGGCCGTACGGCGGCAGGTCAGCGCGTACAGATGGCGCTCTGCAGCCTGCACAGGTCGACGTGCAGCCGCGCCACGAGCAGCATGCCCGGCGTCTTGTCGCTCACGTCAGGGGAAACCATGGGCTCATCGTATCGATTCCCGGTCCGGGTTCCGGAATGTGATCTCACATTCCGGACGTTTATCGGCCGCCAGGTGAGATCAGTAGGAGTCCACGACGGCGACCTCCTCCTCCGTCACCTCGCCCTCCACGATCCGGTAGGAGCGGAACTGGAAGGGTCCGGCGTCGTCCGCGTCGGCGGTCGAGACGAGTACGTAGTGGGCTCCGGGCTCGTTCGCGTACGAGATGTCCGTGCGGGACGGGTAGGCCTCGGTGGCCGTGTGCGAGTGGTAGATGACGACCGGCTCCTCGTCGCGGTCGTCCATCTCGCGGTAGAGCTTCAGCAGGTCGCCGGAGTCGAACTCGTAGAAGGTGGGCGAACGGGCGGCGTTGAGCATCGGGATGAACCGCTCGGGGCGGCCGGTGCCCGCCGGGCCGGCGACGACGCCGCACGCCTCGTCCGGGTGGTCCTGCCGCGCGTGCGCGACGATCTGGTCGACGAGGGCCTGGGTGATGGTCAGCATGCCCGTCAGGATAAGCAGAGGGGCCGCCCCGTACCGAAGGGTGGTACGGGGCGGCCCACATGGTGAGCGCTCAGGTCTGGAGGGCCTGGCCGCGCGAGCCTGCCGGGACCGCCTGCGCGGCCCTCAGGGCCCGGTGCGCGCGGCTCAGCCGACCCTCTCGAGCTCCGGCTCGCGACGCTCGGTGACCTGCGGGTTCCGCGCCTTGAGGACTGCCCAGCCGATGCCGAGGGCGGCGGCCCAGCCGGCCATCACGTAGAGGCAGACGCGGGAGTCGGCGTCGTACGCGATCAGTCCGGTGACGAAGAGCAGGAACACGACCGCGATCCAGCTGCACTTCGCACCGCCCGGGGCGGGGAAGGAGGACGCGGGCAGGCGTCCGGCGTCGACCGCGCGGCGGTACAGGATGTGGCTGATCAGGATCATCAGCCAGGTCCAGATGCCGGCCGCGGTGGCGACGGAGGTGACGTAGCCGAAGGCCTTCTCCGGGACGATGTAGTTCAGGACCACGCCGATGCCCATGAAGAGCACCGAGACGGTGATGCCGATCGCCGGGGTCTTCGTCGAGGAGAGCTTGTTGAAGACCTTCGGGGCCTCGCCGTTGTCCGCGAGGGTGCGCAGCATGCGGCCCGTGGAGTACATGCCCGAGTTGCAGGAGGACAGGGCCGCGGTGAGCACCACGAAGTTGACGATGCCGGCGCCGGCCGGGATGCCGATCATCGCGAACGCCTTCACGAAGGGGCTCACCTCTGGTGCGAACTCGGTCCACTTCACGACGCAGAGGATGACGGTGAGGGCACCCACGTAGAAGAGGGCGATACGCCAGGGCAGGGTGTTGATGGCCTTCGGGAGCGTCTTCTCGGGGTTCTCGGACTCGCCCGCGGTGACGCCGACGAGCTCGACGGCGAGGTAGGCGAACATGACGCCCTGGAGGGTCATCAGGGAGGAGCCGATGCCCTTGGGGAAGAAGCCGTCGAACTGCCAGAGGTTGGCGACGGTGGCGGTGTCACCGGCGGAGCTGAAGCCGAAGGTGAGCACGCCGAGGCCGATCACGATCATGCCGATGAGCGCCGTGACCTTGATCATCGAGGCCCAGAACTCGATCTCGCCGAAGACCTTCACCGAGATCAGGTTGGCCACGAAGAGGACGATCAGGAAGACCAGCGCCGAGACCCATTGATGGATCGACGGGAACCAGTAGTGGATGTAGATCGCGGCGGCGGTCAGCTCCGCCATGCCGGTGACCACCCACATCAGCCAGTAGGTCCAGGCCGTGAAATAGCCGAAGAACGGGCCGAGGAACTCGCGGGAGTACTCCGCGAAGGAGCCCGACACCGGGCGGTAGAGCAGGAGCTCGCCGAGTGCCCGCATGATGAAGAAGATGATGACGCCGGCGAGGGCGTACATCAGGATGAGGCTGGGTCCCGCCTTGGCGATGTTCGCCCCGGCGTTCAGGAACAGACCGACGCCGATGGCGCCGCCGATCGCGATCATCTGGACCTGGCGGCTGCCGAGCCCTCGCTCGTACCCCTCTTCGAGGGTGTCGCCGCCCCCGGCCTCACTGCCGTCGTACTGCTTGTCGACCTGCGATGAGGTCATGTTGGTGCGCCTTTCTCCATGCCGAACCGAGCCAGTCCCTTGGCTTCGGATCGGGTCCCGATCCCCCCGGATGGTGGAGCTTTGTGCCTGGCCGGCGATCCGCCGGCTCGGTGGCGCACCCGGCGGGACATGGGTGGTGTCCGCCGGGCGGTCGTGAAGATTTATCACGGCCGCAACGGTGATCGGCGGCTGCCGCTGTGCGGCACACCACAGGAAGAACCGGACAAACAAAGACTCCGGCCCGCATTGCGGGCCGGAGCGGTGACGCGATCGTTATTCGGATTTGAGCGTCCGTTGAGTGAACATCAGGGGGTAATTTGTCCTGACGGATCAGGGCATAAGGGTGGTCACCAGGGTTTCCTGGAGGCCACCGAGCCAGAGGTAGGCCATCACCATCGGCTTGCGCGGGTCCTCGTCCGGGAGCCGGTAGAGGTGGTCGGTGTCCTCCTCGTCCGTGACGTCGAGGCGGGAGCCGATCGCGAGGCGCAGGTCGTTCAGGGCGCGCAGCCACGACTGGGACTCGTCGGGGGACAGCTCGAGGACGGCGGCGCCGTCGCCGCCGGGGGTGAGCGCGTCCAGGGAGCGGATCACCGCGAGGGCGTTCTCCCGCTTGGCCGCGCGCAGGTCGTTCTCGGTGAAGCGGCGGAACTCCGCGGAGTGGGCGCGCTGCTCCTCGGCCTCCTCGGGCGTGGCCGCCTCGACGCCGGGGCCGCTGTAGGCGTCGGGGAACAGGCGCTGCAGCACGGGGTCGCTGGGCGGCTCGCTGGGGCCCTCCGCGAACAGCTCGGCGAGCGGGTCGCCGGGGGCACTCTCCGCGGGGCCCGGACCGATGAGTTCCAGGAGCTGCACGGCGAGGGAGCGGATGATGGAGATCTCGACCTCGTCGAGCGCGACGGCCGCGCCGCCGCCGGGGAGCGGTTCGAAGTGTCCAGGCATGGAGTGAGTTCGCTACTTCCGGTCCTGCTGAAGGGTGGCCCACAGACCGTAGCCGTGCATGGCCTGAACGTCGCGTTCCATCTCCTCGCGCGTGCCGCTGGAGACGACGGCACGACCCTTGTGATGGACGTCGAGCATGAGCTTGGTGGCCTTGTCCTTGGTGTAGCCGAAGTACGTCTGAAAGACATACGTCACATAGCTCATCAGGTTGACCGGGTCGTTGTGGACGATCGTGACCCAGGGGACGTCCGGCTCGGGTACGGCGAAGACCTCCTCGGCCGATTCGGTCTTTTCGATCTCTAGGGGTGCGGGAGCCGTCACATCGCCCATGCTGCCACCAGAGAGGGGGGCCCGCACAAACGGGCCCCCCTGAACGGGGGCCCTAAACGTCAGAGTGACGAAATGGGGGTACGATCCCGTCCATGAACACAGCGGACCTCGGGCTGCCGGTGGATGTCCCCTCGACGGCGCTCTTCACGGACCAGTACGAGCTGACGATGCTGCAGGCCGCGCTCGCCGCGGGGACCGCCGAGCGCCGCTCGGTCTTCGAGGTCTTCACGCGCCGACTGCCCGAGGGGCGCCGGTACGGAGTGGTGGCGGGTACCGGACGCGTCCTCGACGCCGTCGAGAACTTCCGCTTCGACGCGGACGTCCTCGGCTTCCTGCGCGAGCGCGGGATCGTCGACGAGCCGGCCCTGGAGTGGCTCGCCTCCTACCGCTTCAGCGGGGACATCTGGGGCTACCCGGAGGGCGAGGTGTACTTCCCGGGCTCGCCGATCCTGCGCGTCGAGGGCTCCTTCGCGGAGTGCGTGCTCCTGGAGACGGTGATCCTCTCGATCCTCAATCACGACTCGGCGATCGCCGCGGCCGCCTCCCGGATGGCCTCCGCCGCCGGCGAC
The DNA here is from genome assembly GCF_000424945.1 of Streptomyces sp. 142MFCol3.1. Lineage (NCBI taxonomy): Bacteria > Bacillati > Actinomycetota > Actinomycetes > Kitasatosporales > Streptomycetaceae > Streptomyces > Streptomyces sp. 142MFCol3.1. The sequence continues at coordinate 69,017 of NZ_AUKV01000034.1, read as the reverse complement.
CGGCCGCTGATCGAGATGGGCGCCCGGCGCACCCACGAGCTCGCCGCCGTGGCCGCCTCGCGGGCCGCTTACATCGGCGGGTTCGCGACCACCTCCGACCTGGCCGCCGGGTTCCGCTACGGGATTCCCACGGTGGGTACGTCCGCGCACGCCTTCACCCTGCTGCACGACCGCGAGCGCGACGCCTTCCAGGCGCAGGTGGACTCGCTCGGCCGGGGCACCACCCTGCTCGTGGACACCTACGACGTCGCCGAGGCCGTCCGCACGGCCGTCGAGGTCGCCGGGACCGACCTCGGCGCCGTGCGCATCGACTCCGGCGACCTGCTGCTCGTCGCGCACCGGGTGCGGCAGCAGCTCGACGAGCTGGGTGCGACCAGGACGAAGATCGTCGTGACCTCGGACCTGGACGAGTACGCGATCGCCTCGCTGGCGGCGGCGCCGGTGGACGCGTACGGCGTCGGCACCCAGCTGGTCACGGGGTCGGGCCACCCCACCTGCTCGATGGTCTACAAGTTGGTCGCCCGCGCCGGGTCGACCGACGCAAGGGCCCCGCTCGAGCCGGTCGCCAAGCGGTCGAGGGGCGGAAAGACGTCCATCGGCGGCCGCAAGTGGGCCGCACGGCGCCTGGACGGCCGCGGGACCGCGGAGGCCGAGGTGATCGGCACCGGCCCGGTGCCCGACGAACTGGCCGACCGGCTGCTCCTGGTCGAGCTGGTCAAGGGCGGCCAGGTCCTCGCCCGAGAGCCCCTGGACGTCGTACGCGACCGGCACTCCGCCGCCCGCGCCGATCTCCCGCTGTCGGCGACCCAGCTCTCGCGCGGCGAGCCGGTCCTCCCCACGGAGTACCTCTGAGACACCAGGAGCCGCGTGCGGCGGGAGGGGCCCGGCGCATGAACCTCCGGTGAGCGGGAATGCAACGGCAGGATGCCTGCGCACCTCGCGGAAACCGTTTGCCCCCTCCCGCACCGCACCCGAAGTCCCTAGGCTCGGTAGTTCAACGGCCGGGCCCGCACCCTCCCGTCGCATCCCACCGTCGAAGGACACCGACCATGCGCCGCGCCTTGATCGTCGTAGACGTGCAGAACGACTTCTGCGAGGGGGGCAGCCTCGCGGTGGCCGGGGGCGCCGACGTGGCCGCCGCCATCACGGAGCTGATCGGGCAGGCGCCCGCCGGCTACCGGCATGTCGTCGCCACCCGTGACCTCCATGTCGCCCCGGGCGGCCACTTCGCCGACAACCCCGACTACGTGCACTCCTGGCCCGCGCACTGCGTGGCCGGCACGGAGGGCGTGGGATTCCACCCGAACTTCGCCCCCGCCGTCGCCTCCGGCGCGATCGACGCCGTCTTCGACAAGGGCGCGTACGCGGCGGCCTACAGCGGTTTCGAGGGCGCCGACGAGAACGGCGTCCCGCTGGCCGACTGGCTCCGGGCCCGCGAGATCGACGAGGTGGACGTCGTGGGCATCGCGACCGACCACTGCGTACGGGCGACCGCGCTGGACGCCGCCCGCGCGGGCTTCCGCACGCAGGTGCTGCTCGATCTCACGGCCGGGGTGTCCGAGGAGACCACCGAGCGGGCGCTGGAGGAGCTGCGCGCGGCCGGCGTGGAGCTCACCGGCAAGCCCGTCGTCTAGGCACGCGACCGCGCCGTCCGGCCACGTCGTCCGGGCGCGCCGCTCGCGTGCCCGCGGCGCCGGCCCGCGGCCGGCCGCTCACGGGAGGTCACACGCGACCACGGATGGTCACAACTGGGGTGTCGGACGTCTGAGCAGGGCCCTGATGGGATGCCACAGCTCCTGGGAGAGGTCGACACCGTTGTCGGGGGCGGTCCGCCATATGAGGCCGTCCGGATGGTGCAGGACCGCGGTGACCTCGTCCGGAGTGGGCGGGGCCGCGTTGCCGCGGAGGTAGACCGCCCGCAGCCCCAGGTTCCGCAGCCGGGTCAGGGCGCGGGCCCGGTTCTGGGCGAGCACCAGGAAGCGCACGCTGTCGCCCGCCGAGCCCGCCGGACTGGGCAGGTTCAGCGCCACCACCACGCTGCCGTTCGGCAGCTTGCAGAAACCTCCTGCGGCCATGCAGTCACACCCCCGTGCGCACCGGCGTCAATAAGAGAACCACAGCACGCACCTAAACACGATCGGCGGCAACCCGCCAGGGGGTTGCCGCCAATCGCCTTCTGACCTGCGTAAACGCGGTCTACTTCACCGCGGGGTCCACCCGGAGCGAGATCGTCGAGCCGTCCTTGGCCTCCTTGACGATCGTGATCTTGGTGTTGGTGTCAGTGATCTTGACACCACCGGTGGGGTTCCGGTTGTCGTAGTAGTCGCTGGTGTGGTCGTTGAAGACCGACACACCCTTCGACGACGGGATCTTCGTCGCGACGTCCGCGCTGTGCAGCGTGATGCCGTCCGTGCGGTACAGGCTGAACGTCGAGTCGTAGGCCTGGATGCGGTTGCGCATCAGCGTCCCGTTGTCCCACCACAGGGCCTTCGGGTGCGAGTCGACGGGCAGCGCGAGGCCGACACCCGGGTGCTGGCTGGTGTTGTTGTCCGCCTGCGAGGTGTCCCACTTCCAGATCAACAGGCCGTTCTGGTACGGGTAGTGCTCCACCCAGTCCGGACGGGTCGTCGAGAAGCCGAAGTTGTACGGGCCGACCTTGAGGGTCTTGTCGTACGAGACGTACTGGCGGTTCTCCGCGAGGTAGTACTGCGCGTAGTCCTTGGTGAACGAGGCGCCGATGCGGGAGAAGCCCGCCGCGGTCCAGGCGGCGTCCGCCGACTCGGCGTTGTCCGAGAAGAGCGGCGAACCGTCCGCGGTCACGGAGATCTCGTCGGCCGCGAAGCCCTTCTGCGCCACGCCGCCGTCGGTCTGGTAGCGGAAGCGGAGGTCGATCTTCTTGCCGGCGTAGGCGTCGAGCGAGTACGACAGCTTCTTGTAGCTGTCGACCGTGCCGGTCAGGGCGGGCTTGTCACTGCCGTCGCGCGGGATGGCGGCGCCGTCCACCGTGCCGTCGAGAGCGGTCCAGTTGGCGCCGCCGTCGGTCGAGACCTCGGTGTAGAGGTAGTCGTAGTTCGCCTCGATGTCGTACCAGCCGTCGAGGGTCAGCTTCGCCGCCGACTTGCCCGTGAGGTCCACGGAACGGGTCAGCGTGTTCTTCAGGTTGTCGCCGCTGCCGCTCCACCACTGGGCCGAGCCCTGCGCGGGGTTCACGACTGTGGTCGTGACCGCCTTGTCGGGCAGCGAGACGACGAGCGCCTGCTTGTTCCAGGTGTTGTACTCGGCGACGCCCAGCTTGTGCGTGGACTGCTTGCCGGCCTTGGCCGTGTCGTAGTTCAGCCAGCCCAGCTGGAGCTTGTCCCAGGCGTTGAAGTCGCCCGGCAGGTCGCCGATGGACTCCTTGCCGGTGCCGAGCCACGAACCGGAGGACATCAGGGTCCAGAAACCGGTGGAGTTGTCGCCGCCGGCGGTGTCGTAGTGGTCCGGCAGACCGAGGTCGTGGCCGTACTCGTGGGCGAAGACGCCGAGTCCGCCGTTCTCCGGCTGGATGGTGTAGTCGCCGACCCAGATGCCGGTGGAGCCGATCTGCGCGCCGCCCAGCTTGTTGTTCGCGGGGCCGGTGGCGCCGGCGTCGGTGCCGAAGGCGTACCAGCGGTGGGCCCAGATCGCGTCGGTGCCCTCGACGCCGCCGCCCGCGGACTCGTCCTCGCCGGCGTGCACGATCTGGAAGTGGTCGATGTAGCCGTCGGGCTCGTTGAAGTTGCCGTCGCCGTCGTAGTCGTAGCGGTCCCACTGGTCGAACCGCGCGAGGTCCGCCTTGACGGCCGCGTCGGACTTGCCGGCCGCCTTCTGCTGGGCGACCCAGGCGGTGACGCCGTCGCTGACGACGTTCCACACGCTCGGGCAGTTGGTGGAGCCGCAGGCGTTGTTGCCGTAACGGGCCTCGTTGTAGGGGACCTTGACCCAGTCCGCGACCTCGCCGTCGACCGAGTAGCGGCCCGAGGACTGCTTCTCGTAGAACTTCTTCATCGACTCGGTCTTCTTGCCGGTGCCGAAGTAGAGGTCCTGGAAGTGCTTCTGGTTGTAGTCCGCCTGCCAGGCCGTGCTGTTGTCCTTCTTGCGGTCCGGCGCGGCGATCTTGTTGTGCAGCGGTCCGGCGCTGCCTCCGTACTTCGGGTCCGTCTTGTCGCCGAACTCGACCAGGATCGTGAAGATCTTGTCGGTCTTCTCCCGGCCCAGCTCGACGTACTTGCTGTCGCCCTTCTTGCTCTTCAGCTGGACGACCTGCGAACCGTTGCGGTTCTGCACCTTGGCGTCGCCGGATATGACCTGGTTCAAGGCCTCCTGGCGCTGCGCGTCCTGCGTCTTGCTGAGCGGCCCGTCGAGGTCGTGGTCGACCGTGTTCTTGGCCGGCATCGGGTCGTGGCGGTCCGCACGCACCGACGGCGCATCGTCGGCCTGGGCCACGGCGAACGTCGAGAACGTGGCGGTGGCCGCCGCGAGGGCGACGCCCACCGCGGTCGCTCTGAACGTCCATGGTCTGCTGGTCACTTGATGTCCTCCCCCGCGTCCGCTCGCGCGGAGGGGGGTCCCGGTCTCAGGAGTGTCCGCGCGCGTATACGCGATTCAAGTGACGACATTCGACCGGAGTTGCCACAGAAAAAACAGACCTTGACTTGAACCTGGCAAGTACACTATACGGAGCGGGCGTTCGGTATCCGAACGCCCGCGAAACACCCCAACAGGCGCGCCTTCATGTCCACTTGATGGACGTCATGACTCCGTGCGCCCCCTGTGCTCCGGCACCGTGGGTAAGGTCACGCTTACCGGTCGTTCCACTCGGGCATGCAGGCGAATAGAGTCGATTGGCGGAGCGTCGGAAGTCGGCGGAAAGCCAAGTCGACACCGTTGTCTCACCCCCGATTCTTATCCGCACCCTCCCCCATCGCGAGAGGCACGGGGGGAGTACCCCCATCCGAGGACACGATTGCCATGCCTCGTCCGACCGCCGCACAGCTCGCCTACGGTTCCTGCACCGTGATCTTCTCCACCCTCGCCATGCTGTTGCTGTCTCAGACGAGTTCGGGCCTGGGGATCGCACTGATCACCGTCTCGGCACTCGCGCTCGGTCTGCTCGTCGCCATGACGGTGCCGTTGCCGAGGACCGCGCCGCCGTCCGCGGCTCCGGCCGCCCGGCCCGAGCCCCGGCGCGTGTCCGTGCGGCGGGAGCCCGTCTCCGCCGGGGTCGACCCGGTGCGGGAGCCGACGGCCTCCTGACGACACGACGGCGGGCCCGTGGATCACGGGCCCGCCGATCCGTTGCCCCTCCCCCGTCTCAGCCGGCGCTGACCACCACCGTCTTGGCCGCCTTGTCGTGCAGGCCCTGCTTGTAGGGCTTGTCGAAGAAGCTCCAGCCGCCGGCGATCGCCGTCCAGATGCACGCGCAGCAGAACGCGAACGGCAGCCACAGGACCAGCGACCGGATCAGCATGGTCTGCACGGAGGGCGTGGCGCCGTTGTCGAGGTCGGCCACCCGCAGCTTGAACAGTTTCTTGCCGAGGGTCTGGCCCGTCCTGCTCATCATGATCGTGTCGTAGGCGACGTAGAGGACGGCGGCGATCACCTCCTTCCCGAAGGAATCGGCGAACTGCATCTTGTCCGTGTCCACGGTGTATTGGCGAAAGCCGAACGCCAGCGACACCAGCCACACCACGATGCCCACCAGGATCATGTCGATGATCCTCGCCAGCACCCGCTTGCCGCTGTCGGCGAGCGGGGGCATGCCGGCCAGCGGATCGCCGCCGTAGGGGCCTCCGGGGCCGTAGGGATCGCCGCCGCCCCCGCCGTACGGAGGCGGCTCTCCGCCGCCGTAGGGGGGCGGCTGGCTGCCGTAGGGGGTGTCGTACGGTGAGCCGCCGCCGGGAGGCGGCGGGCCGCCCGGGGGCGGGGTGCCGTCGCCCGGGGGCGGAGTGCCCCAGCCGGGAGGCTGCGAGCCGCCGCTCGGGGACGCCGGGCTGTCGTACGGCGAACCGCCGCCCTCGGCGGGCGGGGGCTGCTTCTTGAACGGGTCGTCGTCCGGTGGCTGGCCGGACCCGGGGGGCGGCGGTTCGCTGCTCATGGCCCGAGTCGACCGCGAACCCTCCCCCGCCGCATCCGGCGAGCGGCCGTCCGGGGGAGGGCCCGGGCGCCCCGGCCGGGGGCCGGGCCCTAGGAGGACGCCACGAAGGTGTGGGCCGCCTTGTCGTGCCAGCACTGGCGCCACGGCTTGTCGAACAGGCACCACAACACCCCGACCACACCGACGACCAGGATCCCCGGGACGCTGTAGACCAGCCAGCGGCGCAGCGCCGGACCGAAGCTCGGCGGTTCGTGACCCTCGATGTCGCGCACCTCCAGGCCGAACAGCTTCTTGCCCAGGGTGCGGCCCCACTTGGCGGTGGGCAGCGCGTCGTACAGGACACCGAAGACGAGCAGTACGGCGAGGACGATGCCGAGGCAGCTGCCGGTCGTGCCGTCGAGCAGCCAGACCGTCACCTTCTCACCGGACAGCTTGGCCGCGTCGATCTTCTCCTCTACGTGGTCGATCGCCCTGGTGCCCAGCGGTACGGCGGCCACGGCGGTCACACCGGCGAGGACGACGGTGTCCACGAGCCGTGCGGCGAGCCGCTTGCCGAGGCCCGCGGGCCTCGCCGCCGCCTGCCGCCGGGCCGCGGCCTGGAACACGTCGTCGACCGGCGGCTTCCACGGCGTGACCGGCTGGCCCTCCTCGGCCGGGGCACCCGCGAGCCGGTGCACCTGCTGCGCCCAGGAGGGCTGTCCGCCACCGGGACCGGAGGTCACTGGAGTGGAGCCGCCGGACTGCTGGGGGACGGCCGGAGCCGACGGTGCGGAGGCGTTCCGCGCCGCGGCGGCGGCCTGCGCGGCCTGCCCGGCGCCGAAGCCGCCCGCCGGCGGGGCACCCGCACCGGACGGTCCGGCCGCGGCGGGACCGCCCGGCGCGCCGGACGTGGCGGGAGCACCGGACGCGGCGGGACCGCCGGACGCGCCCGCGGCCGGGGCCGTGCTCCCCGTCTGCGCCCCGCCCTGCCGGTCCGTGTGCGGGGAGAGCGCGCGAAAGGCCATGGTGCCCTCGGCGGGAGGGGAGTCCTGGGCGCCCGGCGAGCCGGGTGCGGCGGAGCCGGTGTTCTCGGCTTCCGCCGCGCCACCGGAACCCTCGCCGCCCTCCTGGCCCGCGGGCCGCACCGGCCCCGTGGGCCGGCGGAAGACGACGGTGCCGCCGGACGCGGGAGGCCGGGCGCCGTCGGCGGAGTCCGCGGGCGGGATCGTCGCCGTGCCGTCCGTGCGAGCGGACACGCCGTCGGGCTGCACGGCCGGTTCGGCGGGTTGCGCGGCACGCGGCACGCGAGGGTCGACACCGTGCGGCGCGCCCCAGGAGATCCGGCGGTCCTGCTCACCGCCGAAGCCGGTCTGCCGGGACCGGTCGGCGCCCCAGGCGCTGGCGGGTTCGGGCCGGCTGCCGTGCTGCGCCTCGGCCGGGGACACCCGAGGGGAGGGATCGGCGGGCTGCGGGTCCTCGTCGAAGAAGTGCGGCCCCGTCTCCTCCGTCGTGGGAGTGGCCGCCGGTTCGCGCGAGGTCCCGTGCGGGGCCGAGTACTCGGGGGAAGGTGCCGGAGCGGGCACATGGGAGGGGCCCGCACCCGGCGGAGGCGCGAGCTGTTCGCCCTCGGACGGCGCCGGACGGCTCGTGCCCGGCACCCAGGCAGCGCCGTTCCAGTACCGGACGTATCCGGGGATGGAGGGATCCGGGTAATACCCTTCGCGGGGCCTGTCGTCTCCGGGGGCCGGGGTTGGGGCGCTCATGTCCGTCGTCCCGTATCTGCTCGGTGGTCAGTTGGGGGCTCCACATCTATCAGACCGGCGCTCCCGCCACGGCCGCTCCCGCTGTACCCACCCCTTTCGGGCGCGGATCCGCCACGTACAGCCGTGATCCGGAACCGGTCCGGAGAAAATCCGCGGAACCCGCGTAATGGTTCCGCGGGGATGCGCTCTCCACTCGTACGGGACCGCCGACGGCCCCCGTACGACGAAAGGAAGCGCACCGGCATGAACACCGTCGTGGAACGCGAACTCGAGCTGAGGCTCGTCCTGTCGCCCGAACGCAGCATCCCCGTCCCGGCACGGCTCACCTACCGCGCCGACGACCCGTACGCCGTCCACATCACCTTCCACATCGGCTCCGACCACCCGGTCCACTGGACCTTCGCCCGCGAGCTGCTCGTCGAGGGGGTGTTCCGGCCGTGCGGTCACGGCGACGTGCGGCTGTGGCCGACGAAGGCCGCCGGGCGCGGCGTCGTCCTGATGGCGCTCAGCTCGCCGGACGGGAACGCCCTGCTCGAAGCGCCCGCCGCGCAGGTGTCGGCCTGGCTGGAGCGCACCCTGCGGGCGGTCCCTCCGGGTACCGAGGCCGAGGAGCTCGACATCGACGACGGTCTCGCCGAGCTGCTGGCGCCGACCCCGGCCGACGACCTGTGGACGGGCGGCCCATGGCCCTCGGACGAGTCCAAGGACGGGGAGTGACGCGCGGCGCGCGGGCGGATCAGAACAGCTTGCCCGGGTTCAGGATGCCCAGCGGGTCGAAGACCTCCTTGACCGCCCGCTGCATCTCCAACCCCACCGGGCCGATCTCGCGCGCCAGCCACTCCTTCTTCAGGACGCCCACGCCGTGCTCGCCGGTGATCGTGCCACCGAGCTCCAGACCGAGGGCCATGATCTCGTCGAAGGACTCGCGGGCGCGCCGGGACTCGTCGGGGTCGGCGGCGTCGAAGCAGACCGTGGGATGGGTGTTGCCGTCACCCGCGTGCGCGCACACCCCGATGGTCAGGGCGTACTTCTCCGCGACGCGTTCGATGCCTTCGAGCATGTCGCCGAGCCGGGAGCGCGGCACGCACACGTCGTCGATCATCGTGGTGCCCTTGACCGCTTCGAGCGCGGTGAGGGACAACCGCCTGGCCTGGAGCAGGAGTTCGGACTCGGCCGCGTCCTCCGCCGGCACCACCTGGGTGGCGCCCGCGGCCTCGCACAGCGCGCCCACGGCGGCGAGGTCGGCCGCCGGGTCGTGGGTGTCGAAGGCCGCGAGGAGCAGTGCTTCGGTGGTCTCCGGGAGCCCCATGTGCGCGAGGTCGTTGACGGCCTTCACCGTCGTACGGTCCATGAGTTCCAGCAGGGACGGGACGTGGCCGCCCTCCATGATCCGGCACACGGCGTCGCAGGCGGCGCGCGCCGACCCGAACTCGGCGGCCAGCACCAGCTGCGCGGGCGGCTGCGGTCTGAGCGCGAGGACGGCCCGGACGACGATGCCGAGGGAGCCCTCGGAGCCGACGAACAGGCGCGTGAGGTCGTATCCGGCGACGCCCTTCGCCGTGCGGCGGCCGGTGCTCATCAGCCGTCCGTCGGCGAGGACGACGTCCAGGCCGAGGACGTACTCGGCCGTCACCCCGTACTTGACGCAGCACAGGCCGCCGGAGGCCGTGCCGATGTTGCCGCCGATCGTGCACATCTCCCAGCTGGAGGGGTCCGGCGGGTAGTAGAGCCCGTGCTCGTTGACCGCGCGGGAGAGCGTGGCGTTGACGACGCCGGGTTCGACGACGGCGATCCGGTCGACCGGGTTGATCTCCAGGATGCGGTCCATCTTGGTGAGGGACAGCACGATGCAGCCCTCGGAGGCGTTGGCGGCGCCGGACAGGCCGGTGCGGGCGCCCTGCGGGACGACGGGGACGCGCAGGTCACTGGCCGTCCGCATGACGTGCTGGACCTGCTCGACGGTGCGCGGGAGGACGACGACGGCGGGCGTGCCCGCCTCGCAGAAACTCGCCATGTCGTTGGCGTACGAGGCGGTGACGTCCGGGTCGACGAGGACGGATCCGGCCGGCAGGCCGCCGCGCAGGCGGTCCACGAGGCCACCGGTCGCCGCCGTGGCTTCGTCGTGCGGGGCTTCGATACGGCTCATGATCACAGGTTCGCACCCGCGGCCATCGGTGTGAACCCCATCCGCGCGAGCCTTGCCGGACCGCGATGTGGTCTTCGTATTGACGCACAGTGAGCCGCATGGAGAACGAAGAGCGACAGCCGGTCCTCACCGGACTTCAGCCGGACGTGCCGGCCGGTCCGCGGCGGCGCCCCCGCACGGTCAGGCGCGTGCTGATCGGCGTGACCGCCGGCGGCGGTGTCCTCGCCGGCGTGCTGGTGCTGCTGCCCGTGCTGCGGCCCGCCACGGCACCGAGGCCCGCGCCGGGTTCGGTGGCGCGGGCGATGACAGCGGTGGGTGCCGGGGTTCCGGTCGCGCTGCCCGATCTGAAGGCGCTCATCGGGGACCGCGAGACCCATGTGCGGGCCCATCCCCGGGACGACCGGTCGTGGGCGGTGCTCGGCAGCGCGTACCTGGAGCAGGCGCGACGGACCGCGCTGCCCGCGTACTACCCGAAGGCCGAGCAGGCGCTGCGCACCTCGCTGCGGGTCCGGACACAGGGGAACGTGGAGGCACTGAACGGCCTGGCCGCGCTCGCCGACGCCCGCGGCGACTTCCGCGAGGCGAAGAAGTGGGGCGAGGCCGCGGTGGAGCTGGCGCCGAAGCGGTGGACGACGTATCCGGTGCTCATCGACGCGTACCGGGGTCTCGGGGACTACAAGGCCGGCCGCAAGGCGCTCGACAAGCTGACGGCGCTGCACACCGGGCCGACCGTGCAGGCGCAGGCCTCGCGGGTGTACTGGGACCGCGGCTGGCGGGAGGACGCGGTGGCCGTGATCATGGACGCGGCGGCGGGCGCGGGGACCCCCGCCGAGCAGGCGGTCCTCATGGAGCAGGCCGGTGAGCTGGCGTGGGAGCGCGGCGAACCGGACGAGTCGCTGCGCTACTACCGGGGTGCGGTGCGCGCCGATCCCGACGAGCACGGGGCGCTCGCCGGACAGGGACGCGCGCTGGCGGCGCTGGGGCGCAGCTCGGAGGCCGTGCGTGCCTACCGGGCGGCGATCGCCGAGCGGCCCACGCCCCGGTACGCGCTGGAGCTGGGCGAGCTGTACGAGAAGCTCGGCATGGACGCCGACGCGCGCACCCAGTACGACCTGCTGCGGCAGCGGGTGCGGCAGGAGAGCGCGGAGGGCGTGGACGACGAACTGGTCCTCGGGATCTTCGAGGCGGACCACGGCGACCCGCTGGAGGCGGTGTGGCGGCTGCGCGAGGCGTGGGAGCGGCACCCCAGCATGCCCGTCGCGGACGCCCTGGGCTGGGCGCTGCACCGGGCCGGGGAGGACGAGGAGGCGCTCAAGTTCGCCAACCGGATCACGGACAAGGAGCACGGCGGCGGGGTGCGCAGCGCGCTGTACATGTACCACCTGGGCCAGATCGAACTGTCCCTGGACCGCACCGGCTCGGCTCGCCGCCATCTCTCCGAGGCGCTGCTGCTCAATCCGCACTTCTCCCCGCTGCTCGAGCCGCAGGCCCGGCAGGCCCTGGCGGATCTGGGCGAGCCCCCGGCGGTGAGGCCGGAAGAGCTGGAGGCGGAGGAGCCGGAGGAGAAGGCCCCGGCCGTGGGTGCGGCCGGCGCCCCGGCCGCGGTCCCGCCTCCGGCCGCGGTCCCGCCTCCGGCCCCGGCCCCGCCTCCGGGCACGGCCCCGCCTCCGGGCACGGGCGCGGCGCCGAGCGCCGGCACGGGCAGGACCTCGTCCGGGGGCGCCCCCCGCACCCCGGCCGCCTCCTCCCCCGCCGCCCCGGCCCACCCCTCGGCCCAGCGCTCGGCCGGGCCCACGGCGGGCTCGACGGCGCGTCACCCGGCGACGCACTGAGCGGCCCCGCGCCGCCGTGCGGGCCCGGGCGGTTCAGACGGCGGCGGTGCCGATCAGCGCGTTGCGGGTGACCAGGGCGGCCAGTTCCGTCTCGTCGAGGGACTCCGTGCCGGCCGGGCGGCGCGGCAGGACCATGTAGCGGGTCTCGGCACTGGAGTCCCAGACGGAGATCTCGGTGTCCGCCGGCAGGCCGAGCCCGAACTCGGCGAGCACCGCGCGGGGTTCGCGGACGACGCGGGAGCGGTAGGACTCGGACTTGTACCAGCTCGGGGAGGGGCCGAGGAGCCGGAGCGGGTAGCAGGAGCACAGCGTGCAGACGATGACGTTGTGGAGGGTCTCCGTGTTCTCGACGACCCGCAGCCGCTGGTACGAGCCGTCCATGAAGCCGAGTTCGCGGACGGCCGCGGTGCCGTCGGCCAGCAGACGGGACCTGAAGGCCGGGTCGGTCCAGGCCCGGGCCACCACCCGGGCGCCGTTGGCGGGGGACGCGCCCGACAGGAAGGCGTCGATCACCTCGTCCAGCGCACCGCCCGAGAGCACTCCCTTCTCCTCCAGGAGGGTCTCCAGGCGCCGCACCCGCCGGGAGATCAGGGCGTCGTCGTGATGGTCACCGCTCATCTTCGGGGTCCTCTTCCAGATAGCTTTCCCACAGGTCCAGTACGACGTGGTGGTCGCCCTCGCCCCACAGGTCGCGGGCCGCGAACCGGACCGCGTAGACCTGCTCGACAGGGGCGTCGTCGCGCCCCTGGGCGCTGACGTCGGCGAGCTGCGCACCGCCCTCCGTCTCGACGACCACGCCGCGCTTGCCGCGCGCGTAGCGGGGCAGGCGGGTGTGGTGCGGCGGGTCGTGGAGGTAGGTGCGCACGAGGTCGCCGGGCGCGAAACGGTCAGGCATCGGGTCCGCCCGGCTGTCCGGGGCCGGCGGATCCGCCGGGCCGCGCGAGGCCGTCCGGTCCGTCCGCGCCGACCGCGCCGACCGCGCCGACCGCGCCGACCGCGCCGACCAGTTCACCCGGTGCGAGGACGCCCTTGCGTTCCAGCAGGGCGCAGATCGCGATGAACCACCGCTCGTAGTACGACGTCGTGAGGTACCGCGCCGGCGGGATGGACTCGATGGCGTCCCGGAACTCGTTCGTGTTGAACAGCCCCTGCGCGCGAAGGGCGTTGAAGAGGCCGACGACCCGGGCCTCCCAGTCGGCGTGGAAGGGTTCGGTGTCGTCGGTGGTGTCGACGGCGCCGAACCCCTGCATGCCGCCCACGTCGTTGATCCTGGCCATGCGGTCAGACTACGTCCGGGGACTGCGGCTCAGGGGGCGAGAACGGCTTGCAGTAGAGGGAGAATCTGCGGGCCCCCCGCTCGCCCGAGGCGAGCCCGATGCACAGCCGCAGGCCGCCGGCGCGGCGGACGGCGAGGCCCTCGGGTTCACGGTGGTCGAGCGAGTACCCGGCCTCCGTGCGCGCCCGCTGCACCAGCGCGCCGGTGCGGACGTCGAGGCGGGAGACGTAGGTGTTGCCGCGCCCGGAGGGCGGGTTGGCGGTGTCGTCGTACGCCGCGCCCGCGAGCCGGCTCAGGCACAGGTCGCCGGCCTCGCCGCCGCCCTCGGTGACCTGGAGCACGTACAGATGGCCGTTCACCTCGTCGAAGGCGAACGACTGGAGGATCGTCGGCTCCCGGAGCGTGTCCCTCTTCCACAGCCAGCGCTCGGACGGCATGGTCGGGTCGACCGGTTCGTCGTCGGTGGTCCTGTCGGCCCGCGGATCACCCATGCGGCCTCGTCCCTCCGCGTCCTGCGGGCGCCCCCGTGGCGCCCACAGGACTTGAGAGTCCCCCTCCCGGCCCCGCCGGTTGCGGGTTCTACAGGTTGCCGCGCTTCTCCTGCTCGCGCTCGATCGCCTCGAACAGGGCCTTGAAGTTGCCCTTGCCGAAGCCCATCGAGCCGTGCCGCTCGATGATCTCGAAGAAGACGGTCGGTCGGTCCTGGACCGGCTTGGTGAAGATCTGCAGGAGGTAGCCGTCCTCGTCGCGGTCGGCGAGGATCTTCAGCTCGCGGAGCGTGTCGACGGGCACCCGGGTGTCGCCCACCCACTCGCCGAGGGTGTCGTAGTAGGAGTCCGGGGTGTCGAGGAACCGGACGCCGGCCGCGCGCATGGTGCGTACGGTCTCCACGATGTCGTTCGTGTTCAGCGCGATGTGCTGGACGCCGGCGCCGCCGTAGAACTCCAGGTACTCGTCGATCTGGGACTTCTTCTTGGCGATGGCGGGCTCGTTGATCGGGAACTTGACCTTGAGCGTGCCGTCGGCGACGACCTTGGACATCAGCGCGCTGTACTCGGTCGCGATGTCGTCGCCCACGAACTCCTTCATGTTCGTGAAGCCCATGACCTCGTTGTAGAAGCCGACCCACTCGTTCATGCGGCCGAGTTCGACGTTGCCGACGCAGTGGTCGATGGCCTGGAAGGTGCGGTGGGCGGGCGGCTCGACGATCGGTTCGGCGGCGACGAAGCCGGGGAGGTAGGGGCCGTCGTAGCCGGAGCGGTCGACGAGCGTGTGGCGGGTCTTGCCGTAGGTGGCGATCGCGGCGAGGACGACGGTGCCGTGCTCGTCCTTGATCTCGTACGGCTCGGCGACCGAGCGGGCACCGTGCTCGATGGCGTAGGCGTACGCGGCGCGCGCGTCCGGCACCTCGATGGCCAGGTCGACGACGCCGTCGCCGTGCTCGGCCACGTGCTCGCCGAGGAAGCGGCCCCAGTCCGTGGCGGCCTTGATGACGGAGGTGAAGACGAACCGCGCCGAGCCGTTCTCGAGGACGTACGACGCCGTCTCGCGGCTGCCGTTCTCCGGTCCGGAGTAGGCCACGAGCCGCATGCCGAAGGCGGTGGAGTAGTAGTGCGCGGCCTGCTTGGCGTTGCCGACGGCGAAGACGACCGCGTCCATTCCCTTGACCGGGAAGGGGTCGGCCTGCCGGGCGGTGTCGGGAGTGTGGTGTGTGGTCTGCGTCATGCGCGCAGACTCCCCCTGTTCCACAAGGTGCGCAATAGTTCGCGTATTCACTGGACAATATGCTCAATCACGGGACGGTCCTGGCGGGCTTTCTGTACATGATGACCATCTTGGAGGTCCGCATGGCGATCGATCATCTGGACGGCCGGCTCATCGTGCTGCTGGCCGAGGAACCGCGCATCGGGGTGCTGGAGATGTCCCGGCGGCTCGGGGTCGCGCGCGGCACCGTGCAGGCGCGGCTCGACCGGCTTCAGTCGAATGGCGTCATCCGGGGCTTCGGACCGCAGGTCGATCCGGCCGCCCTCGGCTATCCCGTGACGGCGTTCGCGACGCTCCAGATCCGGCAGGGGCAAGGTCCCGACGTGCGAGCGCACTTGGCGACCGTTCCGGAGATGCTCGAACTGCACACGACGACCGGCAGCGGGGACATGCTGTGCCGTCTCGTGGCCCGCTCGAACGCGGATCTCCAACGTGTGATCGACCGGGTCGTCGGTTTTGATGGCATCGTCCGGGCCTCCACGGCGATCGTCATGGAGAACCCCGTTCCGCTGCGGATCATCCCGCTCGTGGAACAGGCGTCGGGAGACACCTGACGCCCCTGGCCCCGGGCGCCGTCGAGGTGAGGGCCGGTGCCGTGAACTTCTGGGAGTACCTGAGCAGCCGCCACCAGCAGTTGTTCACGGACGCCTGCCAGCACGCGAGCGCCGTCTTCCAGTGCATGGTCGTGGCGACGGCCATCGGCGTGCTGATCGGCATCGCCACCTACCGCAGCCAGTGGGCGGGCAACGTCGCGACGACCACCACGGCCACCTTCCTGACCATTCCGTCGCTCGCCATGATCGGTCTGCTGATCCCCGTCGTGGGGCTCGGCGTGCCGCCCACGGTGATCGCGCTCACGCTGTACGGACTGCTGCCGGTCGTGCGTAACTCGATCGTCGGCCTGCGCGGCGTCGACGCGTCGCTGGTGGACGCGGCGAACGGCATCGGCATGTCGCGGGCGGCCCGGCTCGTCAGGGTCGAACTGCCGCTGGCCTGGCCGCCGATCCTCGTCGGCATCCGTGTCGCCACCCAGATGATGATGGGCATCGCGGCCATCGCCGCGTACGCCTCCGGACCCGGCCTCGGCAATGAGATCTTCCGCGGCATCGGCTCCCTGGGCAGCAAGAACGCGCTCAACCAGGTGCTCGCGGGGACGCTCGGGATCATCATCCTGTCGCTGCTGTTCGACGCCGCGTACGTGCTCGTCGGACGGCTGACGATTCCGAGGGGGATCCGTGCCTGAACCCGCGTCCGACACGACGGCCGAGTCGCCCGCCGGGAACGCCCCCGGGGAGCGGGCGGCCGGGGGCGGGCACGCGTCCACGACGGGCGCCACCATCGAGCTGGAGCACCTCACCAAGCGGTACCCGGGCAGCCGCGACGCCGCCGTGGACAACGTCAACATGGAGATCAGGGCGGGCGAGATCGTCGTGTTCGTGGGCCCGTCCGGATGCGGGAAGTCCACCACCCTGAAGATGATCAACCGGCTGATCGAGCCGACCGGCGGCCGCATCCGCATCGGGGGCGAGGACGTCACCCACATGGACCCGGTGAAGCTGCGCCGCAAGATCGGCTACGCGATCCAGTCGTCCGGGCTCTTCCCGCACATGACGGTCGCCCAGAACATCGCGCTGGTACCGAGGATGACCGGCTGGCCGAAGGCGCGGATCAAGGCACGGGTCGAGGAGATGCTCGACCTCGTCGGGCTCGACCCCGGCGAGTTCCAGGGCCGCTATCCGCGCCTGCTCTCCGGCGGCCAGCAGCAGCGCGTCGGGGTGGCGCGGGCGCTCGCGGCCGATCCGCCGGTGCTGCTGATGGACGAGCCGTTCGGGGCCGTGGACCCGATCACCCGGGACCACCTCCAGGACGAGCTGATCCGGCTCCAGCACGAGCTGCACAAGACGATCGTCTTCGTCACCCACGACTTCGACGAGGCGATCAAGCTCGGCGACCGGATCGCGGTGCTGCGGGAACGCTCGCACATCGCGCAGTTCGACACCCCGGAGGCGATCCTCACCAACCCGGCCGACGACTTCGTGTCCGGGTTCGTGGGCGCGGGCGCGGCGCTGAAGCGGCTCAACCTCACCCGCGTACGGGACGTGGAGGTCACCGGGTATCGGACGGTCACCGTCGACGACCCACTGCAGGAGATCTTCAACAGGCTCCGCTCCAGCGGGACGAACGAGATCCTGCTGCTCGACAAGCGGCGCCGCCCCTACAAGTGGCTGCGGCGCGATGACCTGATGCGGGCCAGGGTCTCGCTGGCGCGAGCGGGCACGCTGGTGCACGACACGGTGACCCTGGACGCGACGCTGCGGGACGCGCTGGAGGCGGTCCTCACGGACAACACGGGCCGGGTCGCGGTCACCGGCCGGCGCGGCGAGTACATCGGCGTCGTCGACATGGAGACGCTGATGAACTCCGTGCACGAGCTCCTGGAGGCCGACCGGCTGGACGCGATGGAGCACCAGCACGAGCTGGAGGAGACCCGCGCGCAGCAGACCCACTTCGAGCAGGAAGGTGTCGACACCGGGGAGGCGAAGGCGTGAGCACAGCGCCCACGGGTCGGCGGCCCGAGGGCGAGCACGAGGTCAAGGGGCTCGCCTTCCGCGACGACAGTGACGGCTCCGGCGAGGGCGAGCGCGAGGCCCCGCCGCCCCCCACCGCGCCGAAGCGGCGGATCACCTGGCAGAAGCTGACCCTCCTGCCGGCCACGCTGGTGGCGCTGCTGCTCGCCACCTGGCTCTGGTTCCAGCAGGCGGACCTCGACGAGATCTCCCGGAACGCCCTGTCGAACGGCCAGGTGTCGAAGGCGCTGTGGCAGCACATCGAACTGAGCGTGATCTCGACCTTCTTCGTGCTGATCATCGCCATTCCGCTGGGCGTCCTGCTCACCCGCAGGGCGTTCCGGAAGGCGACGCCGCTCGCGATGACCATCGCCAACATGGGGCAGGCCACCCCGGCGATCGGTCTGCTGGCGCTCCTGGTCATCTGGCTCGGGACGGGCACGAAGGCGGCCCTGATCGGCATCATCGTCTACGCCGTCCTGCCGGTGCTGTCCAACACGATCGCCGGGCTGAAGGCCAACGACCCGACGGTCCTGGAGGCGGCGCGCGGCATCGGCATGTCACCGCTGGGCGTCCTGGCCCGCATCGAACTCCCGCTGGCCGTGCCGCTGATCCTCGCCGGCGTGCGCACGGCGCTCGTCCTGAACGTGGGCACGGCGACCCTCGCCACCTTCGGCGGCGGAGGCGGCCTCGGCGTCCTCATCACCACCGGGATCACCAACCAGCGCACGCCGGTCCTGGTGCTCGGCTCGGTCCTCACCGTGGCGCTCGCCCTGCTCATCGACTGGCTCGCATCGCTGGCCGAACTGTTCCTGCGGCCCCGCGGGCTGGAGGTGGGGACATGAGGCGTCCGCGTGCCTGCGTGGCGCTGGCCGGCGTCCTCGTCCTGGCCGCCGGGTGCGGGCTGACCAGTGGCTCCCCCATGACCGACGACGTCGGCCCGGGCTCCGTCGGGCAGGGCGAACCGCTCAAGGGGGCGCATCTGACGGTGGCGTCCAAGGAGTTCACCGAGCAGCTGATCCTGGGGGCGATCATGGGTATCGCCTTCCAGGCGGCCGGCGCGGACGTCCTCGACCGCACCGGCATCCAGGGGTCGATCGGCGCCCGCGAGGCCCTCAAGAAGGGCGACGCGGACGCGATGTACGAGTACACGGGCACGGCCTGGATCACCTATCTCGGCAACAGCAAGCCGATCCCCGAACCGCAGGAGCAGTGGCGGGCGGTGCGCGACGCCGACCTGAAGAACGGGGTGACCTGGCTGCCGCCGTCCGCCCTCGACAACACGTACGCGCTCGCCATGAACCAGGCCCACTTCAGGACGTACCGGACCAGGACGCTCTCCGAGGTGGCCGCGCTCTCGAAGTCGGACCCGGGCGCGGTGACCCTGTGCGTGGAGAGCGAGTTCGCCAACCGGGCCGACGGCCTGCCGGGCATGGAGAGGGCCTACGGGATGAGCGTGCCCGCGAGGAACATCACGCAGATGGACACCGGGATCATCTACACCCAGGTCGCGAAGGGCAGTTGCACCTACGGGGAGGTGTTCACCACCGACGGGCGCATCAAGTCGATGAACCTGGTGGTGATGCAGGACAACAAGAAGTTCTTCCCCAACTACAACGCCGCGCCCGTGATCAACACCGAGGCCCTGAAGAAGTACCCGGCGATCGCCCAGGTCATCGAGCCGGTGACGAAGAAGCTGAACAACACGGTGGCCCGGGACCTGAACGCGAGGGTCGACGTCGACGGCGAGGATCCGCACCAGGTGGCCCTGGACTGGATGAAGTCGGAGGGGCTGGTGAGGTGAGGGGCGGGTGAGGCGCCTCTCCTGCCACTCCGGCGAGTTGCAAAGAAGCCGTTGCAAGGGTTTCTTTGCAACGCTATCTTTGCACCCATGCCGGAGCAGCCGCCTCGGCCCCCCTCGCCCCCGCCACCACTCGCGCCCCTTTCTCCACCGGCGCCTCCCCCGCCGCCCCGACGCCTCGACGCCCGTTCGCTGCGCGGCATCGCACATCCGCTCCGCATGGAATTGCTGAGGGTGCTGCGGCAACGCGGTCCGGCCACCGCGTCGATGCTCGCCGAGCGGCTGGGCGAGTCCAGCGGAGCGACCAGCTACCACCTCCGCCAGCTCGCCGCGCACGGCTTCGTCGAGGACGCCCCGGAGCAGAACAAGGGACGGGAGCGCTGGTGGCGGGCCGTCGACCAGGGCATGGGCTTCGACGAGGGGTTGCTCGACCACCCCGACCCGGCGGTACGCGGGGCTGCCGACCTGTTCCTGCACGAGGTGGCGACGAGCCACGGCCGCGAACTGTCGACGTGGCTGGGCACGCGCGGGGCCTGGTCCGAGGAATGGTCCCACGCCAGCGACATGAGCGACTTCACCCTGCGCCTGACACCGGGAAACACCCGTGAACTCATCGAGAAGATGCACGAACTGATCGAGAGCTACAGCGCCCGCCAGGCCCCCGAGAACGAACCCGCGGCGGAACAGGTCCGCATCCACACGCACGCGTTCCCGCACGTCTCCGACTGACCGGCCCGATCAGGCCACAGAAAGGTCGTCCCGATGCACCCGGACAACGCGCTCCGACTGCACCACGCCCGCGCCGCCGACCTGCGTGCCCGGGCGGACGCCCACCGGCTCGCGGCCTCGGCCCGGCACCCGCGCGAGCTGCGCACCCGGCTCGGCCGGACCCTCGTGGAGGTGGGCCTGCGGCTCGCCGCCACGCCCGGGACGACCGTGGCGCACTGACCCGGCCGTCTTCGGGGTCGGCGAAACCCCTAGCAGCTGGGGATCCCGCCCTTGCCCGCGTCCAGGGCCACCAGGGCGTCCACCGCGCCCGCCAGGCTGGTCACCGGGATCAGGCGGAGTCCCTCCGGGAGTTCCGCCTTCGCCTCCGAGCACTCCGCCTTCGGCACCAGGAAGACCGTCGCGCCGTCCCGTCGGGCCGCCTGGGTCTTCAGCGACACGCCCCCGACCGCGCCGACCTTCCCGTCGGCGTCGATCGTGCCCGTACCGGCGATGTTCCGGCCGCCCGTGAGGTCGCCGCCGCTGCCGTCGCCGTCCAGCTTGTCGACGATGCCGAGCGAGAAGAGCAGTCCGGCACTGGGCCCGCCGACGTCGGCGAGCTTCAGCGTCACCTTCACGTCGTCCTTCTCGTGGAGGTACGACAGCGCCGCCTCGGTGGCCGTGTCCTGGGACTTCTTCATCTCGTCCGCGTTGTGCCGCTCGATCTCCTCGACGCTGTTCCCGCTCGGGTAGACCGAGTCGCGCGGCATCACGGCGCGGTCCGCGGCGAACCAGCCGTCGAGCACGTCGCTGAGCGAGACGTTCGCGTCGGGACCCGTCGCCTCGATCGTGGTCATCCGCAGCTGACCGCTGGTGTCACGGACGGGCGCGCCGCTGATCGTGATCACGGGGACACCCTTGTTCTCGCCGAGGACGTTCGCCGTCAGGCCGGGCTGCGCCACGGAGAACGGCAGCGGCGCGAACACCGCCGTGGCGAGCAGCGCCACGACGGGAACGGCGCAGACGGCGACGGCCTTGGGACGTGTGAGGCGTGAGAGCACGGGATCAATCTAACGTCACCGCCCGGCGTGCCCCTCGTACAGGTCCCGCCGCGCGGTCGTGAAGCGACGCAGCGCCTGAGGAAGAGGTTCGGTCCCGATCCCCGGGATGCGCGGCACCGGCAGATGCCCGTCCTCCAGGACGAAGGGCTCCGCCGTCGACGAGGACCGCAGGCAGGGCATCCTCGGCTTCCAGGTGCCGACGAGCGCGGAGAACTCCGCGTGGAGGATGTCGTGCGGCGGCCCGGGCAGGCGCTGCGGGTGCCCGTGCGGGCGGGGCTCGGCGAGGTCGTGCCGGGGCTCGCCGAGGTGACGGCCTCCCTCGACGACGCGGACCTGGTGCTGCGCGTCCTCGGACCGGAGCTGCCCGTGGCGTCCGTCGAGGAGGTACGGCCCCGGGTCACCCTGCTCCGGCTCACCGAAGTGCTCTGCGGAAGCCGGGAGTTGAGCGCCGGAGCGTGGCGCACGGTCCTGGCGTACGACGACGAGCACGGCACCGACTACGCCCGCACCCTCGTCTGCTGGCTCGACGCGGGCTGCGACATGGCGGGCGCGGCGCGCCTGCTCGCCGTGCACCCCAACACCTGCCGCTACCGCCTGCGGCAGGCCCGACAGCAGCTCGGTATCGACCTCGACGACCCCGACGAACGGCTGGTGCTGTGGCTCCAGTTGAGGGCACTCGCGGGGCTCAGGGGGACGCCGACAGCCAGCTCCTGAGCCGCTCCTCGCACGCGTGCAGCCGCGCCACCGGCACGTACTCCCCCGCCGTGTGCGCCAGCACCGGGTCCCCGGGGCCGTAGTCGAACGCGGGGGCGCCGAGCGCGGCGAACCGGGCGAATGTCGGTCCAGAGACACGCGAAAGGGGTTGTCGTCCCGGCCAAAGCGGAGGGAGGGCGACCCGCCTGCGCGCCCGGGGGGCGGGGGCTCCGGTTTCCGTGCGGGAGGCTCGGCGCGGCGACGTACGCACCCGGCGTCGTCCGGACTCGGGCTCGGCGCGGCGACGTACGCACCCGGCGTCGTCCGGACTCGGGCTCGGCGCGGCGACGTACGCACCCGGCGTCGTCCGGGCTCGGGCTCGGACTCGGCACGGGACGGGGATGCCCAGGAGCGTCCGGGCTCGGCGCGGCGACGTACGCACCCCGCGTCGTCCGGGCTCGGGCTCAGCCCGGGACGCGTACGCACCCGGCGTCGCCCGGGCGCGGCACTGAGCCCGCCCCGCGGTGTCCGGTTCAGCGGAGTGCGTCGGCGACCTCGCGCGCGGCGTCGACCACGCGGGGCCCGACCCTCTCCGGCACGGAGTCCGCGAGCATGACGACGCCCACGCTCCCCTCGACCCCGGTCACACCGAGGAGCGGTGCCGCGGCACCGCTGGCCCCGGCCTCCAGTTCGCCGTGCGTGAGGGTGTACCCGGGCTCCTCCGCCGACGCCTGCCGGGCGGAGAGGATCGCCCGCCCCGCGGCCCCCCGGTCGAGGGGATGCCGGAACCCGGCGCGGTAGGCGACGTGGTAGTCCGTCCACGTCGGTTCGACGACGGCGACGGCCAGCGCCTCGGTCCCGTCGACGAGCGTGAGATGAGCGGTCGCCCCTATGTCCTCCGCCAGCGCGCGCAGCGCCGGCAGCGCGGCCTCCCGCACCAGCGGGTGCACCTGACGGCCCAGCCGCAGCACCCCGAGCCCGACCCGGGCGCGACCGCCCAGGTCGCGGCGGACGAGAGCGTGCTGCTCCAAGGTGGCCAGCAAGCGGTACACAACGGTCCGGTTGACGCCCAGTTTGTTCGAGAGCTCGGTGACGGTCAGCCCGTGATCCGTGTCGGCGAGCAGCTTGAGGACCCGCAGTCCCCTGTCGAGCGTCTGAGAGGTCTCCGCGGTCACGACGCCCACTCCTTAGTGGTGAGGTCGACGGCCCCCTCGCGGCTGTGCGTCACCGAGTCCCGTCGACGACGCGCTTCAGAGGCCGCCGGTCGGCTGGCGACCCGGGCTGATCCCGGGCGGAGTCGCTTCACGGCTGCGCTCCGCGGCGGCGCTGCCACGGGGCGTGTGCGTAGCGGGACAGTAGCGAGCCGGTCCGCTCAGCGGAAGTCTCCGTCCAGAATCCGGGCATCGACTGGTACGGACTGATTCCGTTTGCCCCGAATCATGGGGTGTGCAGCGCCCGAAGCGGACCGCGCACACGCCCGGCGCACGCGCCCCGCCGCGCAACCGGCGCGGTGTCGGACTCGGGTGACGCGGGGCACCGGTACTCGGCCGCAGGCGTACTCGGCCGCACGCGGGTGGGGACCGCGACGCGACGGTCCCGACCCCGACGCCCGCGCCCCCAATCGCCAACCCGGCAGCCGGGCACCCGGAAGCGGCTGTCGGCGCCGGCACTCGTACCCGGTGCCGGCGCTCGACGCCCGCACCCGTACCCGATGCCGGCGCTCGACGCCCGCACCCGCACCCGATGCCGGCGCTCGGCACCCGTACCCAGCACCTCCGGGCGGGGCAACACGCCCAGAGGACCTCCCGGCCGGGGCACCACGCCCGCTGATCGGCCACCCCGCCCCCGGGGTCACCGCATACGGGTGGCCCACTCCTGCACCTTGGCGATCCGCTGCCGCAGCTGGCCCGCCGTCGCCTCCGCGCTCGGCGGGCCGCCGCACACCCGGCGCAGCTCGGTGTGGATCACTCCGTGCGGCTTGCCGCTCTGGTGGACGTACGCGCCGACCATCGTGTTGAGCTGCTTGCGCAGTTCCAGGAGTTCCTTGTGGGTGACCACGGGCCGCCGCTCGGCGGGGAGCTCCAGCAGGTCGGCGTCCTCGTCGGGCTTCTTGCGGCTGTGCGCTATCTGCCGCGCCTGCCGCTTCTGGAGGAGGAGCTGCACCTGCTCGGGTTCGAGGAGCCCCGGGATCCCCAGGTAGTCCTGCTCCTCCTCGCTCCCCGGGTGGGCCTGCATCCCGAACTCGGCGCCGTCGTACAGCACCCGGTCGAAGACGGCCTCGGACTCCAGCGCCTCGAAGGAGAACTGCTCCTGCTCGCCGGTGTCCTCGTCCTGCTCCCGGTTCGCCTCCTCCATCTCCTT
This sequence comes from Streptomyces sp. 142MFCol3.1, assembly GCF_000424945.1. NCBI lineage: Bacteria > Bacillati > Actinomycetota > Actinomycetes > Kitasatosporales > Streptomycetaceae > Streptomyces > Streptomyces sp. 142MFCol3.1. The sequence continues at coordinate 44,954 of NZ_AUKV01000034.1, read as the reverse complement.
CTCGGACTCGGCGTACGGGTCCTCCTCGCCCTCCTTCTTGGGCTTGTCCAGCGCGTGGTCCCGCTCGACCTCCATCTCGTTGGCGAAGGTCAGCAGGTCGGGGACGGTCGGGAGGAAGACCGACGCGGTCTCGCCGCGCCTGCGGGACCGTACGAAACGTCCCACGGCCTGGGCGAAGAAGAGGGGGGTGGAGATCGTGGTCGCGTACACCCCGACCGCGAGCCGGGGCACGTCGACACCCTCGGACACCATGCGGACGGCGACCATCCACCGGTCCTGGCTGTGGCTGAACTCGTCGATGCGGTCCGAGGCGCCGGCGTCGTCGGACAGCACGAGCGTCGCCTTCGTCCCGGTGATCTCACGGATCAGCTTGGCGTAGGCGCGGGCCGAGTCCTGGTCGGAGGCGATGACGAGCGCACCCGCGTCCGGAATGGCCTTGCGGACCTCGGTCAGCCGCTGGTCGGCGGCGCGCAGCACGCTGGGCATCCACTCGCCCCGCGGGTCGAGCGCGGTGCGCCAGGCCTGCGAGACGGCGTCCTTCGTCATCGGCTCCCCGAGCCGCGCCGCGATCTCGTCGCCCGCCTTCGTACGCCACCGCATGTTGCCGCTGTAGGAGAGGAAGATGACGGGCCGCACGACCCCGTCGCCGAGGGCCGAGCCGTATCCGTACGTGTAGTCGGCGGCGGACCGGCGGATCCCGTCGTTGCCCTCCTCGTACGTGACGAAGGGGATGGGGTTGGTGTCGGACCGGAAGGGCGTGCCGGTGAGCGCGAGCCGGCGGGTGGCCGGCTCGAACGCCTCCAGGCACGCCTCGCCCCAGGACTTGCTGTCACCGGCGTGGTGGATCTCGTCGAGGATGACGAGGGTCTTGCGCTGCTCGCTGCGGTTGCGGTGCAGCATCGGCCGTACACCGACACCGGCGTACGTCACGGCGACGCCGTGGTACTCCTTGCCGAGCGGGCCCGCGCTGTACTCGGGGTCCAGCTTGATCCCTATGCGCGCGGCGGCCTCGGCCCACTGCTTCTTCAGGTGCTCGGTCGGCGCGACCACGGTGACCTGTTGCACGACGTGGTGGTGCAGCAGCCAGGACGCGAGCGTCAGCGCGAAGGTCGTCTTGCCGGCGCCGGGCGTGGCGACGGCGAGGAAGTCGCGCGGCTGCTCCTGGATGTACTTCTCCATCGCCCCCTGCTGCCAGGCACGCAGCTTGCTGGCGGTGCCCCAGGGGGCGCGGCCGGGGTAGGCGGGTGAGAGGTGGTGCGACGAGGAGGCACTGGCGGCGGTGGTAGTCACGGTCTCCGTGGGTGGTCGAATCAAAGGCCGCGCGCCGGACGTCGGACGGTTCGGTGGGGGGAGACGGGCGGGCGGCTCGGCTACGTATGACAACCGGGCCACCCTACCGGCGCGCCCCTCGTGTCAACGCCCGGACGGTGCCCGGTCACCCGTGGATGGGACTGAGGTCACAGCTCGCGCCGACGGTGCCGGGGAAGCCTTCGCGCGGGCACCGCGGAGAGAACCGAGGTCACACGGCCGCGGCCGGCGCGAGACCACTCTTCCCGGCAGGCGGCCGGCGTCACCGCTCCCCGTCACCGCTCCCGCAGGCGTGTCGTCGCCCAGGCCCCCAGCGGCGCGAGGGCCGCCATCGGCAGGAACACGGCGGCGAAGGCGGCCGGGTGGAAGCCGTCCGCCGGGGCCGTGACGTCCGTGACCGAGCCGGGGCTCCGTCCGCCGGGCCCGCACCTGGCACCGCCCGCCGCACCGTTCGCCGCGTGTCGCCCGCCCAGACGTCTCCCCGCGTGTCGCCGGCCCGTTCATGAACGGCGTATGGCAGTCGCGTTGCGGCGCCCCCGCAGCCCTTGAGCCCCTTCGTCACCCGCCCCTACGGTCGACTCATCGGGTTCGGAACGAGTGAGCCGTGCCGCACCTGATCCCGGCCGTGTGCCCGAGTGGTTCAGGGACTCGCCTGCAAAGCGAGTTACGCGGGTTCGATTCCCGCCACGGCCTCCATCTGCCTGACCAGGCAAAATGTAAGGGGCGGCACTCCGGAAGGGTGCCGCCCTTTCGTCCGTCCGTCCCAGTTCCCATCTCACACGGGGTTCCCGGACAGCTCTGCTCCCGGATGAGTCCGCCGACCTGACGCGCGGCATCGGCGCGAACCGGATCCCCACCGCCAAGGTCCGCGTCCCCGGACCTCACGCGTACAGCACGCCTCCGGCCTGGTCGTCGAAGGCCTCCGGCCAGTAGCGGCGGCCGTCGTCGCCGGGCAGGGCCGGGGTCGGGTCGCAGGCGACGGGGTCGACCGTGGCCAGGGTCTGGGACATCGTGGCGGCGAGCTGCTCGTAGGTGTCGCTGAGGTCGTGGGCCGCGTCGAGGGCCTTCTCGCGGTGCAGCAGCCAGAGCGTGAAGGCGAGGGTGGAGATGTCGGCGTTGAGCGGGCGGAGGGTGAGGTCCGGCTCGCTCCAGGCGAGGACCGCGCCCGTGCCGCCGTCCACCACGAGGCTGATGTCCTCCACCAGGTGGCCGAGTCGTATCAGACGGTCGGCGGTGGCGGGGAGTTCGTCCGCAAAGAACTCGCCGGGGCGCTCGTCGGCGTAGTACTCGGTGAGGGCCGGCAGCGGCACCTCCGTGTCGAGCTGGAAGAGGAGACCGTCCTCGGGCAGCCCGGTCTCGCGCAGGAAGCGGCGGGTCGGCTCGTGGGTGAGCGCGGACGGGAAGTCGACGTCCTCGAACCGCATGATCCCGCCCGCGCCGAACTCCTCGTCCAGCAGCCGCTTCGGCAGGTCGAGGACGAGTCCGTCGCCGGGGCCCGCGATCCGGGTGAGCGGGCGGATCAGCGCGGCCATCCGCCAGAACGGCGGCACCCGGTCCCCCGCGGCCTCGGCGAAGACGGCGCTGAGCCGCTCCGAGGCCTCCATGACCGCCTTCGGGCCGAACCGGCCGCGGGGCGGGGCGAGTCCGGCCGCGGTCGCTCCGAAGCCGAACGGGTCACGTGACGAGGTGAGTTCAGCCGTGGCTGCTCCGGATCCGCCACGCGGCGGCGCGAGTTCGGTCGCGGCGGTTGTATTGCCGAACTGCCCGCGGGACGCAGGTGCGGCCGGGGTCGTCTCGAGGCCGAAGGCTGTCTTGGGGCCGAACCGGCCGCGGGGCGAGGACAGTTCCTCCGTGACCGCGGCGAAGCGCAGCAGGGCCTCCAGGGAGGGGGCCAGCGGGGTCAGGTCCATGGGGGCGCGGTGGCCGCCGATGCAGGTCGTGGAGACCCGTCCGGTCGTGCCGTCGAGCACGATCGACTCCAGGTCCCGGTCCAGGCTGCGCAGGGCTCCCACGACGACCTGGTCCCGGAGCTGCCCGGCAAGCCTGTCCGCGTCGCCCGCGAGGTCCGCGAGCCGCCGCAGGCCGTGCTCGCGCAGTGCGCCGAACGCCAGCAGCGCGCCGTCGTGGGGCAGTCCTGGGCCGGTCAGCAGGTGCCGCGTCCCCGTGTGCGTGACGTACGGGTCCAGCTCGTCGTCGGTCAGTGTGATCGCACCGCCGACGCCGGTGTCAGTCGTGCTCATGGCTCCCCCGCGCATGTGAACGCATCGTGCTTCCCCCTGTGGGGAACAGCGCCGCGTCCCGCGGCGGTTCCCCATGTCCGAGAACCATACGCCGCGGCACTGACAACGCCGGAAACTCCCGGGAACGAGCCTGCCGCGGCCGAAACGGACCGGCGGTCCGCCGCTCAGCCGAAGTACACGCCGCCCGCGACGACGACCACGGCGGCCAGTACGAACACCAGCATCCACAGCGCCAGTCTCCCGACGCCGGGCGCGGGTTCGTAGCGCGGTTCCCCGTTCCCGGCGGCCTGCGCGGGGTCGCCCGCCGGCGGCTCGGGCGCGCTCACGCGCCCGTCACCACGGCCGCCTGCGGGCGGATCGGCAGCCGGTTGACGGGACGGCCCGTCGCAGCCCGCACGGCGGAGGCGACCGCCGCGGGGGACGTCACGACCGGCACCGCGCTGACCGCCTTGGCGCCGAAGGGGGCGACGACGTCGCGCTCCTCGACGAGCTTGACGATGTGGATGTCGGGGGCGTCAAGGGCAGTGGGAAGGGAGTAGCCGGTCAGGTCGGGATGGCGGACGAGGCCGCGGGCCGTGCGCAGGTTCTCCGTCAGCGCGGCGCCGACGCCCTGGGTGACGCCCGCCTCGATGCGGGCGGCGAGCTGCGCCGGATTGAGCACCCGGCCGACGTCCTGGGCGAGCGCCAGTTCCACGACCCGTACGGAGCCGAGCTCGATGTCGACGTCCACGACCGCGCGGATCGCGCAGAAGGCCAGGCCCACGAAGGCGTCGCCCTGGCCGGCCTCGTCGAGCGGCTCGGTGGGGTGCGGGCGGCACTGCGCGGTCGCCCACAGCTCCTTTCCGTCCATCGCCTCGGTGACCGTGGTGGACAGCACCCCGTCGTACGAGGTGATCTTGCCGTCGGTGATCTGGAGCAGTTCGGTCGACATCCCGAACTTGTGCGCCAGGGGCTGGAGCAGCTGGGTGCGGACCATCTTGGCCGCGCGCTCCACCGCTCCGCCGGACACCCAGGTGTGGCGGCCCCGGCAGCTCGCGCCGGCCGGGGGCTGGTCGGTGTCGACAGGCGCGACGTGCACCTCGTCGATGCCGAGCGTCTCCTGGACGATCTGCCGGGCCAGCGTGGTGAAGCCCTGGCCGGTCTCCACGGCCGCGCACAGCACCGTGGCGACGCCGTCGTGGACCTTCACGGTGGCCGTCGAGACCTCGTCGGCACCCTCGGCGCCGAGCATGTGGACCATGCCGAGGCCGTAGCCGACGCCGCGGCGCACGGCGCCGGGCTCACCCGCGCCCTCGGGCCCGCCGGGCAGCAGCCACTCGTCCTCGGGCGTGTCCTTGGGGAGCGCGGGGAGCGGGTGGTCCCGTACGGCCTGGAGCAGTTCGGCGACCGGGGCCGGGCACGTCACCGTCTGCCCGGTCGGAAGCACGTCGCCCGTGGCCATGGCGTTGCGCAGGCGCAGTTCGGCCGGGTCGACGCCGAGCTTCTTGGCCAGCTTGTCCATCTGCGCCTCGTAGGCGGCGCAGACCTGCATGGCTCCCTCGCCGCGCACGTGGCCGGAGGGAGGGTTGTTGGTGCGTACGGCCCAGCCCTCGATGAAGGCGTTCGGGACGACGTAGGGGCCGCAGGCGAAGGCGACGGCGGCGGCCAGCGACTCGGCGGAGGTGTCGGAGTAGGCGCCGGCGTCGAGCAGGATCTGCGCCTCGACCTTCACCAGCTTGCCCTCGGCGTCGGCGTGGTGCCGGTAGCGCAGCAGCGTGGGGTGCCGGTGGGCGTGGCCGAGGAAGGACTCCTCGCGCGTGGCGGTGAGTTTGACCGGGCAGCCGGTCTTCAGCGCGAGCAGGCCGAGGGGCAGCTGGAAGCCCTGGTCCTCGCGGTCGGCGGTGGCGCCGGGGACGCCGGTGACGACGACCTTCACACGTTCGGGTTCCAGGCCGTAGCAGGCGGCGGCGGTGTCGCGGTCGGTGTGCGGGTCGGTGGAGGCGAGGTAGAGCTCGACGCCGCCGTCGGGTCGGGGCACGGCGAGGCCGGCTTCCGCGCCGATGGGTGCCGGGTCCTGGCGGCCGATGCGGTACTGGCCCTCGACGACGATCTCGCCGACCGCGTCCGGGTCGCCGTGGCGCAGCGGGATGTGGCGGATCAGATTGCCGTCGGGGTGCAGGGGTTCGGCCTCGAAGGCGAGCTCCGGGTCGGTCACCGCGTCGAGCACCTCGTACTCGACGATGACGGCGGCGGCGGCCATGCGGGCGGTGTCGGGGTGGTCGGCGGCGACGGCCGCGATGGGCTCGCCGTGGTGGCGGACGACCTCGGAGGCGAACACCGGGCGGTCGGCTCTGCCGCGGCCGTGCAGCGGGTTGCCGGGCACGTCCTCGTGGGTGACGACCGCGCGTACGCCGGGCATCTCGCGCGCGTGGCTGGTGTCGATGGACACGATGCGCGCGTGGGGGTGCGGCGACCTGAGCACGGCGGCCCACAGCAGGCCCTCGGCCCACAGGTCGGCGGCGTACGGGAAGGTGCCCTCGGTCTTGGCGCGGGCGTCCGCGGCGGGCAGCGAGACGCCGATCCCGTGCGGCAGGGGCTCGGGGCCCGTCTCGGGCACCGCCGGTGTCGCGGTGGCGGTTTCGTTGCTCACGCCTGGCCTCCGTCCTGGCCGTACGGCTGCTCATGCGGCGCCTGGGGGTCGTACGGAGAAGTGTCTTCGAAGGAGCCCTCGTAGGCCGCCGGGTTGACGCCGCCCGCTCCGGGGCCCGCCTGGTGCGGGATGCGTGCCTCGTCGACGTCCGGCGTGGCATCGGGGGCGGAGTGCGCCTCGCGTTCGGCGACGACCTCGCGGACGGCGTCCAGGACGCCCCGGTAGCCGGAGCAGCGGCAGAGGTTGCCGCACAGTGCCTGCCGGGTCTCCAGCTCGGTCGGCGCGGGGTTGCCCTCCAGGAGATCGTGCAGGGTCATCGCCATGCCCGGCACGCAGAAGCCGCACTGCACGGCGCCGCACCTGGCCAGCGCGCGCTGCACGTCGGAGGGCTGTCCGTCGGCGGCCAGGCCCTCGACGGTGCGCACCTCGCTGCTCGCCGCGGTGACTGCGGGCACCAGGCAGGAGGCGACGAGGCGGCCGTCGACCTGGACGTTGCAGGCGCCGCACTCGCCCTGCGAGCAGCCGTCCTTGGCGCCGGCGAGGCCGAGGCGCTCGCGCAGGACGTAGAGCAGCGACTCGCCGATCCAGGCGTCGGTGACGGGGCGGTCGGCGCCGTTGACGCTCAGGACGTACGAGGCGAGGGGGTGTTCGTCGTTCGTGGGTGCGGCGGCGGCCTCCGCGTCGGGGGCCGTACCGGCCTCGGTGTCCGCCTCGGGGGCGGGCGTACCTGTCCGGGCGTCGTCGGGTGCCGGGGCGGCCTCGTGCGCCCGGTCCGGCGCGTGCTCCTCCACCGGCCCGGCGGGGTCGGCCGTGCCGGTCTCCTCAGGGGCCTCGTGCGCGGGCCCGGCGGGCACCTGGACGTCCTGGGCGGGCGCGTGCGGGTGCGAGGGCGTCGAGGTGTCCCCGGGGCTCCCAGCGGGCGCCTGCGGCGGCTCGGCGGTCCACGCCTGTCCGATGGCTTCGGACGCCCAGGGCGCGGCGGCGCCGCCGGGAAGGGTGGCCGGCGGGTTCCCGCCCCACTGCTCGACGAGCGCCGATGTGGTGAACTCGCCCGATTCGTCCGGAAGGTCGCCCCCGGCGACGGGGATGGACCACTGCCCGGTCACGTCGTGGCCGGAGGCGGCGCCCTCCTGGGCGACCTCGCTGAAGTCCCACTGTCCGGTGGCGGGCGGCTGGTACGAGAACCGGTCGTCCGGGACCTCCTGGGCCCCGGTGCCCGGCTCCGGCCAGTCCGCGGACCCGCCCGGCACGTTCCAGGTCCCGGTGGCGGCCGGGTCGGTGGCGTCGGGGGTCGCGGGCTGCACGCTGATCTGCGGGGGCACATAGCCGTGGCCGGGGGCCGCGAGCGGGCTCTCCCGTTCGGCGAGGAGGGCTTCGATGCCCCCTTCGGGGAGCTTGACGAAGGCGGTGGCCCCGTCGTCGTAGTCGCCCTGGGGCAGCGGGTCCCAGCGGCCCCCGCTCTGCGGGGCGCCCTCTCCGTGCTGGTCGTCCGTCACGACAGCGCCCTCCCCAGTGCTCGTCGGGCCAGCGCGGCGACGGTGCGCCGCAGGTGCAGTACGGCGGGTGGAAGCTGCCCCGGGGAGCCGTCCGCGGCGGGTCCCGGATCCGGGATGCAGGCCGCGGCCACGTACTCGCCGAACGCGTGGAGCGCCTCGGGCACGATCGAGCGGCTGTTGTCCCAGTCGATCAGCTGGGCGACCCACGCCTCGGCGTCCAGGGGACGCAGCGGCATCGGCGCTATGGCCCCGACCGCGCACCGCACGCCGCGTCGCGCCGGGTCGAGGACGAGCGCCACCGAGGCGACGGCGCGGCCCGGCCCGGTGCGTCCGGTCGCCTTGAGGAAGACCTGCGGGGCGTGCAGCAGCGGCACGCGCACGTAGCCGATGAGCTCGCCGCCGCGGAGCATCTCCATGCCGGCCAGCAGGTGCGAGACGGGGATCTCGCGGCGGGCTCCGCCCGGGCCCGCGACGATCAGCGTGGCCTCCAGGGCGGCCAGCACGGGCAGCGCGTCGCCGGTCGGGGCGGCGCTCGCGATGTTGCCGCCGAGGGTGCCGGCGTTGCGGATCTGCGGCGGTCCTGCCGCGCGCGCGGCGGCGGCCAGCGCCGGGATGAGCGCCGCGAAGTCGGGGCGCCCCATGCGGGCGTGGGTGAGGCCGGCGCCGAGCAGCGCGTGGCCGTCCTGGTACTGCCAGCCGCGGATCTCGCTGATCCGCCCGAGGCCGACGAGGGCGGCGGGCCGCAGCTGTCCGGAGTTGACGGCCGCCATGAGGTCGGTGCCGCCGGCGACGGGGACGGCGGCGGGCATGGCTGCCAGAGCCGCGACCGCCTCGTCCAGCGAGGCGGGCAGCGTCACGGCCTGCGCCGCCTGCGGTGCGTGCGTGGTCAAACCGGCTGCCCCTTCCCGCTGCCCCACCTGGTCCCACCTGTGCTGCCGTACGGTACGTGCTGACAGGGCGGACGTGGCAACTCTGGCACATCTTCCCCGGACCTCGACGCGGGGGTCCGCTAGGAGGCATTCGCCCCCCTCACCAGCGAGATGGTCCGTTTTCGTACGGCATCGCCAATGAGCGCGAATTGCCACTCTTCGGTGATCCTTGGGCGTCTTTTTCCTCGTGAGGCCGCGGTGCCGGGGTGAACGTCGTGTGACACACCGGTGGGGAGTCACCTCACACGTTTGGGGGCGCCCCCTCGATCGGGCGTCCGAGCACACCCGGTCGCTTCTGCCACGGCAGCGGCCCGGTGGGCGGGCGGTAGGCCACTCCCAGGGCGTCGAGCCGTCCGTAGTGGGCGGCCATCCGCCGCTCGAAGGCGGCGAAGTCCCGTGCGGCGGGGGCGGGCAGGGTGCTCCAGGCGACCTCGGCGAAGGCCGCGAGCCGCGGGAACGTCTGGTAGTCGACGCGTGCCCGGTCCTCCATCACCTCGGTCCACACGTTCGCCTGAGTGCCCAGCACATGGCGTTCCTGCTCGGGCGTGAGGCCCGCGGGCACCGGTTCGAAGCGGTAGACGTCCTCCAGGGTGCGGACGTAGGCGATGGGCACCGGCTCGTCCTCGCCGCCGTCCTGACGGTAGTCCAGGTACACGTGCTGCTCGGGGCACATGACGACGTCGTGGCCGGCGCGGGCGGCCGTGACGCCGCCCTCGTAGCCGCGCCACGAGGAGACGGCCGCGCCGTCGGCGAGCCCGCCCTGAAGGATCTCGTCCCAGCCGATGAGCCGACGCCCGCGCGCGGAGAGCCAGTTGTCGAAGTGCCGGACGAACCAGGACTGCAACGCGTCCTCGTCCGCGAGCCCGAGTTCCTTGATGCGCGCCTGGACCGCCGGGGACCGCCGCCACTGGTCCTTGGGGCACTCGTCCCCGCCGATGTGGAAGAACTCGGAGAACCGCGGGAAGCGCGCCGGGTCCGCCGGGAACAGGTCGAGGAGTTCCTCGAACACCCCCTCGTAGAAGCGCAGGGTGTTGTCGCTGGGGGCGAGTACGTTTTCGGAGACACCCCAGTTGTCCCAGACGCTCAGGGATGCCGTGTCGACGACGTCGGTGTTGCCGAGTTCCGGATACGCGGCGATGGCCGCCTGCGAGTGGCCCGGGACGTCGATTTCGGGGACGACGGCGATATGCAGCTCGGCCGCGTACGCCACGATCTCGCGGATGTCGTCCTGCGTGTAGAAGCCTCCGTGCGGCTTCTCGTCCCACAGCGGTGAGGCGCGGTGACCGAATTTTGTGCGCGCCCGCCAGGACCCGATCTCGGTCAGCCTCGGAAACTTCTTGATCTGAACACGCCACCCCTGGTCGTCGGTGAGGTGGAAGTGGAAGACGTTGAGTTTGTGGGCGGCCATCAGATCGAGATGGCGCAGCACCGCGTCCTTGGGCAGGAAGTGACGGGAGACGTCGAGCATGACGCCGCGCCAGGGGAATCGGGGCGCGTCCTCGACCACCTGCCGAGCGAGGACGTACGCCGTGGCCGGCCGGACGGGGGCGCGGCGGAAGGCGTCGGGACCGAGGAGCTGACGCAGCGTCTGCGCCCCCCAGAAGACGCCTGCCGCGTCGCCGCCACGGATCTCCACGCCCTCCCCGGGGACGGCGCGGAGCCGGTAGGCCTCCGGTTCCAGGGCGTCGTCCAGGACCAGCCGTACGGCGTTGCGGGCGTCCTGCGGCCCTGGTGGCAGGCCCAGACCGAGCGCCGCGCCGAGGGTGGAGCGCAGCCAGCGTTCGGCGGTGCCCGTGCCGGGCGCGGCCCACAGCGTGGTGTCGGCGCCGAGGCGGACCTCGCCGGGCACGGATTCGTCGACGGCGCGCGGCGCCGGGATCACATCACTCACGTCAGTCAGTCCTTCACCGCTCCGCCGAGTCCGGAGACGAGTCGTCGTTGTACGAGTACGAAGAAGATCAGTACCGGAATCGTCATCACCGTGGAGGCGGCCATGACGCCGCCCCAGTCCGGCTCGTCCGGCTTGTAGAACACGAGAAGTGCCATCGGCAGGGTCGACTGCGAGGCGTCGCTGATGATGAAGGACTTGGCGAACAGGAAGTCGTTCCAGGCCGAGATGAAGGAAAAGACGCTCGTGGCCACCAGGCCCGGGAAGACCAGGGGGAACAGAATCCGCCAGAGGAATCGCGCGCGGCTCGCGCCGTCGATGCAGGCGGCCTCCTCCAGCGCCTCGGGCACGGCCTTTACGAAACCGCGCAGCATCCAGACGGCGAAGGGCAGCGAGAAGGCGATGTGCGGCAGGATCAGCGAGCCCAGGGTGTTCAGCAGGCCGAGGTCTCGCATGAGGAAGAAGAGGGGGATCGTCAGGGCTTCGACGGGCACCATCTGCGCGACCAGGAACATGATCAGCAGGGTGGTCCGGAACCGGAAGCGGAATCGCGTGACGGCCGTCGCCGCGAGAAACGCCACGAGCGCCGAGACGATGACGACGGTTCCCGCCACGGCAAGGCTGTTGAGGAAGTAGCGGCCGAATTCCTGCTGCCCGAAGACGCGCCGGAAGGAATCCAGCGAGGGCGAAAGAGTCCAGGGCCGCGGCTCGGTGGACTCGATCTCCCCGGCCGGTCTGAAGGCGCTGAGCACCATCCAGTAGAGGGGGAAGGCGACCACGACGGCGATCAGCAGGGCGGACGCCTCGGCGGCGAGCCTCCACGGTCGGCGCGGACGGCGGACGACTCCGCGCAAAATGCTCACAGTTCCTCCCCCTGCCTGCGCAGCAGCCGCAGGTACACCAGCGTGACCGCCAGCAGCAGTACCAGCATGACCACGCCGATCGCGGAGCCGAGGCTGTACTGCGAGGCGGCGAACGCCTTCTGGTAGGCGTACACGTTCAGGACCAGGTTCTGGCCCGCGATACCGCCGCCGTTCGTCATCACGTAGATCTGCGTGAAGACCTTGAAGTCCCAGATGACCGACTGGATGGTGACGACGACGAGGATCGGCCGGAGCATCGGCGCCAGCACCGAGCGCCAGATCCGCCACTGCGAGGCGCCGTCCAGGGCGGCGGCCTCCAGCACCTCGCCCGGCACCGCCCGGATGCCCGCGTACACGGTCACCATCACGAACGGGAAGGAGCACCAGACCACTTCGAGCAGTACGAGCGCGAAGGAGCTGAGCCGTCCGTACGTCCACGAGTGGTCGCCGAGCCCGAGGACCCGGTTGACGGGGCCGAAGTCGGGGTCGAAGAGGAACAGCCAGACCGTGGAGCCCGTGACGGCCGGTGTCGCCCAGGCGCCGAGCGCGGCCAGCATCAGCGCCAGCCGCGGCACCGCCCGTACCCGGGTCAGCAGCACCGCGAGCGCGCAGCCGGCGGCCAGCGTCGCCAGCACGCAGGCCGCCGCGAACAGCACGGTCGCGAGGAGCACCTGCCAGAACTGATCGTCGGCGAAGAGAGTCGCGTAGTTGCCGAACCCCTGGAACGTGGTCGGCTCACCGCCGCTGACCTGCGCCTGGGTGTACTCCAGGAACGAGATCAGGCCGAGCTGGTAGATCGGGTAGACGAGCAGGCCGCCCAGGACGGCGAGAGCGGGGGCGAGGTAGAGCCAGGGGGTCCAGCGGCTGCCCGTGCGCCGGGACCGGGCGGGCGGGCCGCCCCGGCGCCCGGGACGGCGCGGGGCCGCCTTGGCGGCCGGGGCGTGCACGGCCCGCTCGGCGAGTGCGTCGTGCGTCATCGGATCAGCCCACGGAGCTGAAGGCGTCGTTCATCTTCTCGGCCGCGTCCTTCGAGGCGGCGGCCACGTCCTTCTTGCCGCTGATGACCTCCTGGAACATCGTCGGCAGGACGAGCGAGGCGTCGATCTGCGCCCAGGCGGGCGAGGCCGGGACGAACTTGGCGCCCGAGGCGAGTGTCTTGACGAAGGGCGCGACGAAGGGCTCCTCGGCCGCGACCTCCTGCCGCACGTCGGTGTAGGTCGGCAGGAAGCCCATCGCGTCGAAGAGTGCGCTCTGGGTCCTCTTGGACGCCAGCTGCTTCATCAGGTCCACCGCCAGCGTGCGGTGCGAGGTGCTCTTCAGTACGCCGATGTTGTTGCCGCCGGCGAAGGCGGGCGCCACCGAGCCGGGCTTCACTCCGGGCAGCGGCACGACCGCGTACTTGCCCTTGACCTTCCCGGCCTCGATCGCCGCATGGCTGAAGTCGCCGCCGATGGCCATGCCCGCCTTGCCCGAGGCGAAGGCGGTCACCGTGTCGTTGCCGCCCATGCCCGCGCACTTGGCGGCGGGACAGTTCCCGGAGCCGAACAGCGAGGTGTAGGCCTTGATGCCCTTCTGAGCCTGTGCGCTGTCGATGGTGGAGGAGTACGAGCCGCCCTTGCCCTCGGCGAGTTCACCGCCGCGGGACCAGATGAACGGCATGGCGCCGTAGGTGTAGGCGCCGCCGACCGCGAGACCGTACAGGTCGGGCCTTGCCGCGTGGATCTTCCGGGCGGTCTCGGCCAACTCGTCCTGCGTCTTCGGGACTTCGAGGCCGAGGTCCTGGAGGACGTCGGTGCGGTAGTAGAGGGCGCGGACGCCGACGAAGTACGGAGCGCCGTAGATCTTCCCGTCGACCGTCACGGACTGCCGGGCGGTCGGGTCGGTGTCCTTGGCCTCGCTCCAGCCGTTGAACTCCTTCGTGATGTCGGCGAGTCCGCCGTCCTTCACGTAGCCGGCCGTGTCCGTGTTGCCGTACTCGATGACGTCGGGGGCGCTCTTCGGGTCGTTGAAGGCGGCCTTGACGCGCTGGGCCCGGGTCTCCACGGGGATGTACTCGACGGTGACCTCGGCGCCCTTGTGAGTCTTCTCGAACGCGGCGACAGCGGTGTCGACGACCTTCTGCTTCGGCGCGTTGTCGACCTCCTGGAAGAGCCAGACGCGCAGGGTGCCCGTCTTCTCGTCCTTGCCGGAGGAGGAGCCGCCCGAGGTCTGGGGGGCGCAGGCGGTGGCGACGGCAAGGGCCGCGACAGCGGCGGCCGTTCGGACAGAGAGCTTCACGAGCATCCTCCGGTGGAGTGCGTTGCAACATGCGCAATGACGGTTTCGCTCTGCACAACACACGGAGGCTATGGAGTACATGAACATGCCCACAAGAGGTCTCAACCACTCTGTGACCACGGGACGCACTCCGTGCAACGCCGGACCGCTGCCGGGCCGCGCGCGCCGCGCGACGGGCCCACCGGACCGTGGCACCTCCCGGCCCCGGGGCGGGGCGTCACCGCACCGCGGCGCCCCGATCCCGGGCACGACAAAGCCGCGGCACCCCGTCTCGGGGCGCCGCGGCCCGGCTCAGCCCGCGACCGGCCACGCCCGGGGGCGCGGCGGTGCTACTTCTTGTCGCCGTCCTTGCCCTTGTCGCCACCGGCGCCCATGGACTCGTAGATCTCCTTGCACATGGGGCACACGGGGTACTTCTTCGGGTCACGGCCCGGGACCCACACCTTGCCGCAGAGGGCCACGACGGGCGTGCCGTCGAGGGCGCTCGCCATGATCTTGTCCTTCTGGACGTAGTGGGCGAAGCGCTCGTGGTCCCCGTCGCCGTGCGACACCTGCGGCGTCGGCTCCACGAGGGTCCCCGTCCCCGTGCCTCGCTGGGGCTGGGTCTCAGGCTCAAGAGTGCTCATGAGTGCAAGGGTACTGAAGCGCACGGGCATCAGTTGAGCGAAGGGTCGTCCGGGTACGTCGCCACCATCGCGAGCTCGTTGCGCTGGCGCCGCAGGACCTCGCGCCACAGGCGCTCCGGCGACGGGGAGGAGACGTCGCCCGGCTCCGACTCGACCACGTACCAGGCGCCCTCGACGAGTTCGTCCTCCAGCTGGCCGGGACCCCAGCCCGCGTATCCCGCGAAGATGCGCAGCGAGCCGAGGGCCGAGGCGAGCAGCTCGGGCGGGGCCTCCAGGTCCACCAGACCGATCGCGCCGTGCACGCGCCGCCAGCCAAGGGGGGCACGCTCACCGGCCCCGCCGCCCGGGATCACCGCCACACCGAGGGCCGAGTCCAGTGACACCGGTCCGCCCTGGAAGACGACACCGGGCTCGCCGGCCAGGTCGGCCCACGCCTCCAGGATGTCGCCGACGTCCACGGGAGTGGGCCGGTTGAGGACGACACCGAGCGAGCCCTCCTCGTCGTGGTCGAGGAGCAGCACCACCGCGCGGTCGAAGTTCGGGTCCGCCAGGGCGGGCGTGGCCACGAGCAGCCGCCCTGTGAGCGAGGACACCTCGGTCATGCCAGACATGATCCCGCATCTTCCCTCCACATGGGGAGCCAATGCCCGTAAGGGAGTGAATGCAGCTCAGGGCGCAGAGGAGCGCCCCCCGCGCACGCCGGTTCCGGTAACCCCGTGTGCCCGATTCGGAACGGTTCGTGTTGTGGCAAAGCTATGACGGATCTGAGTGGTCCTTGGGCTTTCTGAGGGGGGGTGGGCGGCGATTACCCTAGCCTCTCGGCTCCTGCACGACGGGCCTGCCGACCGCTCACACCTGCCCAACTCATCGGAACGCGAGATACATGACCGTCAATGACGATGTCCTGCTTGTCCACGGCGGAACCCCGCTCGAGGGCGAGATCCGTGTCCGCGGTGCGAAGAACCTCGTACCCAAGGCCATGGTCGCCGCCCTCCTGGGCAGCGCGCCGAGCCGGCTGCGCAATGTTCCCGACATCCGCGACGTGCGAGTCGTACGCGGGCTGCTCCAGCTGCACGGTGTGACGGTCCGTCCGGGAGAGGAGCCGGGCGAGCTGGTGCTCGACCCGTCTCACGTCGAGAGCGCCAACGTCGCCGACATCGATGCCCACGCCGGTTCCTCGCGCATCCCGATCCTGTTCTGCGGCCCGCTGCTGCACCGGCTGGGCCACGCCTTCATCCCGGGCCTCGGCGGCTGCGACATCGGCGGCCGTCCGATCGACTTCCACTTCGAGGTGCTGCGGCAGTTCGGCGCGCGGATCGAGAAGCGTGCGGACGGCCAGTACCTGGAGGCTCCGCAGCGGCTGCGCGGCACCAAGATCAAGCTGCCGTACCCGTCCGTCGGCGCGACCGAGCAGGTGCTGCTGACCGCGGTGCTCGCGGAGGGCGTCACCGAGCTGTCCAACGCGGCCGTGGAGCCGGAGATCGAGGACCTCATCTGCGTACTGCAGAAGATGGGCGCGATCATCGCGATGGACACCGACCGGACCATCCGCATCACCGGTGTCGACACCCTCGGCGGCTACACCCACGCGGCGCTCCCGGACCGCCTGGAGGCCGCCTCGTGGGCCTCCGCGGCGCTGGCGACCGAGGGCAACATCTACGTCCGCGGCGCCCAGCAGCGCTCGATGATGACCTTCCTCAACACCTACCGCAAGGTGGGCGGCGCGTTCGAGATCGACGACGAGGGCATCCGCTTCTGGCACCCGGGCAGCCAGCTCAAGTCGATCGCGCTGGAGACGGACGTCCACCCGGGCTTCCAGACCGACTGGCAGCAGCCGCTGGTCGTCGCCCTGACGCAGGCGACCGGCCTGTCCATCATCCACGAGACGGTCTACGAGTCCCGTCTCGGATTCACGTCCGCGCTCAACCAGATGGGCGCGCACATCCAGCTCTACCGAGAGTGCCTCGGCGGCTCGAACTGCCGCTTCGGCCAGCGCAACTTCCTGCACTCGGCCGTCGTTTCGGGGCCGACCCGGCTCCAGGGCGCCGACCTGGTCATCCCCGACCTGCGCGGCGGCTTCTCGTACCTCATCGCGGCGCTGGCGGCGCAGGGCACCTCCCGGGTGCACGGCATCGACCTGATCAACCGCGGCTACGAGAACTTCATGGAGAAGCTCGTCGAACTCGGCGCGAAGGTGGAGCTGCCGGGCAAGGCGCTCGGTTAGTCACCGTCGTACGTACGCCAATGGGGCGGCCCCCGGTGAAAGGGGGGCCGCCCCATTGGCGTTGCTGCGCCTCGTACGCGTCCTGTGGCGTACAGGACGTACAAGCGGGCTTACTTGCCCTTGGCGGCTTCCTTGAGCTTGCTGCCCGCGGAGACCTTCACGCTGTAGCCGGCCGGGATCTGGATCGGGTCGCCGGTCTGCGGGTTGCGCGCGGTGCGAGCGGCACGGTGGGTGCGCTCGAAGGTCAGGAAGCCGGGGATGGTGACCTTCTCGTCGCCCTTGGCGACGATCTCGCCGACGGTCTCGGCGAACGCGGCCAGAACGGCGTCGGCGTCCTTGCGAGTCACCTCGGCGCGGTCGGCCAGCGCGGCCACCAGCTCACTGCGGTTCATGTTCTTACTCCCGTGTTCTTCTTGCCATTGAGGCGTGCCACGCGGCGGAGCCGCATGTCGGGCACGTCTAAGCCGATGCTGCCAGGGTCCTCGTTCGGTCCCCGCACCCGGGTCCGTGGCCAGACCCTCGCGCCCGAAGACGCATCCTGCCCCCACCTGCGGCGGGAAAGCCAATCCGGCACCCCTGGGAGTCACACGAACACCCTTGGGAGTCACACGAAAAGGCCTGCGAGGCCTGAACCTGGCCGCCACCTTAGGGGGCGCCCACAAGCCCGGCGTCCCGCGACGCGCCGGTGCGAGGGGGGCCGTGGCCATCGTCACAGCCCCCGGAACACCGGGCGCGGACCCGGTCGGGGGGGCCGGGCGTCTACTCGGCGAGGGGCGCCGTGCCCGCCGCCTTCGCGGCGTTGCGCACCGCTCCGGCGACCGCTCCCGCGACCTTGTCGTTGAAGACGCTGGGGATGATGTAGTTCGGGTTGAGCTCGTCCTCGGTCACCACGTCCGCGAGGGCGGTCGCGGCGGCCAGCATCATCTCCGTGTTGACGGTACGCGACTGGGCGTCGAGGAGTCCGCGGAAGACGCCCGGGAACACCAGGACGTTGTTGATCTGGTTGGGGAAGTCGGAGCGTCCCGTGGCGACAACTGCCGCCGTCTGGCGGGCGATTGCCGGGTCGACCTCGGGGTCGGGGTTCGCGAGCGCGAACACGATGGCGTTGTCCGCCATGGCGGCCACGTCGTCGCCGTCGAGCACGTTCGGGGCGGAGACGCCGATGAAGACGTCGGCGCCGCGGACGGCTTCCTTCAAGGTGCCGGTGAGGCCTTCGGGGTTGGTGTTGTCGGCGATCCAGCGCAGCGGCGAGTCCGTGGCGGCGTCCACGAGGTCCGTGCGGTCCGCGTGCACGACGCCGTGGATGTCGGCGACGACGGCGTTCTTCACACCGGCGGCGAGCAGCAGTTTGAGGATGGCCGTACCGGCCGCGCCGGCGCCGGACATGACGACGCGGATGTCGCCGATCGCCTTGCCCGCCACGCGAAGTGCGTTGGTCAGGGCGGCGAGGACGACGATGGCGGTGCCGTGCTGGTCGTCGTGGAAGACCGGGATGTCGAGGGCCTCGCGCAGCCGGGCCTCGATCTCGAAGCAGCGCGGCGCGGAGATGTCCTCCAGGTTGATGCCCGCGAAGCCGGGGGCGATCGCCTTCACGATCTCGACGATCGCGTCGGTGTCCTGGGTGTCGAGACACAGCGGCCAGGCGTCGATGCCGGCGAACCGCTTGAAGAGGGCCGCCTTGCCCTCCATGACGGGCAGCGCGGCCTTGGGGCCGATGTTGCCCAGACCGAGCACGGCCGAGCCGTCCGTCACGACCGCAACGGAATTGCGCTTGATGGTGAGGCGGCGGGCGTCCTCGGGGTTCTCGGCGATCGCCATGCAGACGCGGGCCACACCCGGCGTGTAGACCATGGAGAGGTCGTCACGGTTGCGGATGGGGTGCTTGGACTGCATCTCGATCTTGCCGCCGAGGTGCATGAGGAACGTACGGTCGGAGACCTTGCCGAGGGTGACGCCCTCGATGCCGCGGAGCTTCTCGACGATCTCGTCGGCGTGGCCGGTGGACGTCGCCGCGATGGTGACGTCGATCCGGAGCTTCTCGTGCCCCGAGGCGGTGACGTCGAGGCCGGTCACCGAGCCTCCGGAGGACTCCACGGCCGTGGTGAGCTGGGAGACCGCGGTTCCGCTCGCGGGCACCTCCAGCCGGACCGTCATCGAGTAGGAGACGCTGGGCGCCGTTGCCATGGCCGACTTCCTCTGCTTTCACCGTGTACTGCGTGTACTGCGCGGCCTTGCCGGGTCGCGTCATGCCGTCCGATCGTCGCACCTACCGCCGAGTACGTGGTAGCCGCCCCGGATTGCGAACGTTTTGTTCGCGACGCGCCGCGCGCTTTCGGAAACTAGTTTCCACCATACGAGAAGTTGTAGGCACAGCAAAGAGGCCCACGTCACTGGATGACGTGGGCCTCTTCGGTACTGCTCCGTTCAGTGGCACCGACCCGCCATGCTCGCCTCGCGGCAAGTGGTCGCTCGTAGCGACGAAGGTTGGGCCCGGGGGCTTGGATCGGGCCGGTGCCACACCAAGGCTAACAAACAGATCCCGTAAGGCCATTCCCGCGCCGGAAGTTCATACGGGGTCCCGTGGGCTCAGTCACGCAGCAGGTCCGGCACCCCGTCCGCGTCCGGCGCGTCCCGCTCGCCCGACACCAGCGTCAGCTGCTGGGTCGCGCGGGTCAGCGCGACATACAGCACACGCAGACCGGCCGGCGACTCGTCGGCGATCTCCGCGGGCGAGACGACGACCGTCGCGTCGTACTCCAGTCCCTTCGCCTCCAGGCTGCCGAGAGCCACCACGCGGTCTCCCAGACCGGCGAGCCAGCGGGCCGCCTCCTCGCGCCGGTTCATCGCGACGACCACGCCCACGGTGCCGTCGACGCGATCGAGAAGCCGCGCGGCCTCGGCACGCACCGTCCGGGCGAGCGATTCCTCCACGACCGCGAAGCGCGGCTCCACACCGGTGGAGCGGACCGCCGACGGGGACTGCGAGCCGGGCATGGCCAGGGCGAGGACCTTGGCCGCGAGCTCGGCGATCTCGGCGGGGTTGCGGTAGTTCACGGTGAGGGTGAAACGGCGCCTGGGGCGGGTTCCGAGCGCCTCGTCGCGTGCCTCGGCGGCCTCGTCGGGGTCGGACCAGGAGGACTGGGCCGGATCGCCGACCACGGTCCAGGTGGCGTGCCGGCCCCGCCTTCCCACCATCCGCCACTGCATCGGCGTGAGGTCCTGCGCCTCGTCGACGATGACGTGCGCGTACTCGGTCCGCTCCTGGGCGAGCCGCTCGGCGCGCTCGCGCTGCGACTCCTCGCGCACCGGCATCAGCTCCTCCAGACCGGTGAGCTGGTCGAGCGGATCGAGCTCGCGCCGCTTCCTGGGCCGGGCCGGGGTGCCGAGGATCGCGTTCAGCTCGTCCAGCATCGCCACGTCGTGCACGGACAGCCCGTCCCGCTTCAGCGAGCGGGCCACCCGGCGCACCTCGCCGGGGTTCAGGATGCGCCGCGCCCAGCGCCCGAGCCGCCGCTCGTCGGCCATGGCGGCCAGCACGCCCCGCGGCGTCAGCTCCGGCCACCAGGCGTCCAGGAACGAGACGAAGGCGTCCTCGGACATGATGTCCTCGTCGAACGACGACCTCAGCTCGGCGGCCAGCTCCGGGTCCGTGTGCCGGGCCCCGGCCCCCGACTGCGCCCACAGCGCGTCGAGCAGCAGCTTGCGGGCGCGCGGACGCAGCAGGTTGACGGGCGCGGTCCCGCCCAGCGCGTTGCGCCGGATGCGGTCCAGTTCCGCGGCCTCCAGCTCAAGACGTCGGCCGAAGGCGACGACCCGCAGGCGGGTGGGTGCCGTCGCCGCGTCGTGCCGCGTCCCGGGCTCCTCGCCGAAGGCGAGCTGCTCGGTGCCGCCCGCGTCCCCGGCGCCGCCCCGCACGGAACGGGCGGCCGGGCCTGACCGCCCGCCCTGGGCGGGCGCCGGCTCCAGCGCGCCCCGCGCCGCCTTCCGCAGCACCTTCAGCATCCGGTACGAGCCCTTGGCCCGGGCCACCGCCGGGGAGTCGTACAGGGTCGCCTCCACGCCGTCGACCAGCGAGCCGATGGCGCGGATGGCGACCTGGCCCTCCTCGCCGAGGGAGGGCAGGACGCCCTCGGTGTAGGCGACCAGCAACGGGGTCGGGGAGACGATCAGGATGCCGCCCGCGTAGCGGCGGCGGTCCTGGTAGAGAAGGTACGCGGCCCGGTGCAGGGCCACCGCCGTCTTGCCGGTGCCCGGACCGCCCTCGACGTACGTCACCGAGGCCGCGGGCGCCCTGATCACCAGGTCCTGCTCGGCCTGGATCGACGCCACGATGTCCCGCATGGTGTGGCTGCGGGCCTGGCCGAGCGCGGCCATCAGCGCGCCGTCGCCGATCACCGGGAGTTCACGGCCGTCGAGGGAGGCCTTCAGCTCCGGGCGCATCAGGTCGTCCTCGACACCGAGCACCCTGCGGCCCTTGGAGCGGATGACCCGGCGGCGCACGACCCGGCCCGGGTCGACCGGGGTGGAGCGGTAGAAGGGGGCCGCGGCGGGCGCCCGCCAGTCGATGACCAGCGGCGCGTACTCCGCGTCGAGGACGCCGATCCGGCCGATGTGCAGCGTCTCCGCGATGTCGGCGTACTGCCCGGTCGCGTCCTCGCGGACCGCGCCCTCGGCGGGCTCGACCGCGGTGTACGCGCCGTCCGGGCCCTTCTTGCCGTCCTTGCCGAGCAGCAGATCGATCCGGCCGAAGAGGAAGTCCTCGAACTCGTTGTTCAGTCGGTTGAGGTGGACACCCGCCCGGAACACCTGGGCGTCCCGCTCGGCGAGCGCGCCCGGCGTACCGACCTGTCCGCGCTGGGCGGCGTCGTTCATCAGGAACTCCGCCTCGTCGATCTTCTCCTCGAGGCGCCGGTAAACCCGGTCCAGATGTTCCTGTTCGACGCTGATCTCGCGGTCCCGTACGGAATCGTCCCGTAGGGGGTCCTCCTGCGCGGAGTCCCCTACGGGTTCGTGGACCGAGCCGAGCGCGGCTTCCTGCTGAGCCTGAGCGGCCACCGGGCCCCCTTCTGACGTGCTGGGCAGCCGTCAACCGTACGCGAAGGGGACCCCGGCAGGCTACGTGCGCGCCCGGGGTTCGCTCAGGCGGCCACCTCCACGAGGCGCTTCCCGTCGAACGTCATGACCTCGAAGTGATCGATCTGGTTGGGCGAGAAGGCCGCGCCGCCGTGCACGTAGAGCGGGTTCTTCGCCTCCTCGGTCTTCGCGTTCGTGATGCCGTAGCCCCACTTCGGGACCGCCCAGGAGGTGACCGTCTCGCGCTCGCCGTTCTTGCCCACGGCGATCAGGGAGCACTTGAGCGGGCCCGTGACGTTCTTGAGCTGGAGGACGGCGTGGGTGCCCCAGTCCTTCTTCTCGACGGCGACGACGGCGTTGACCTGGGTCTTCGGGTCCGTCGCCTCCTTCTTGTCGGTCATGACCTCGAAGGCCGCCTTGGCGGGGCTGGTGGCGTGCGCCTGCGGCATGTTCGTTCCGGTGTCGCTGCCGCCGTTGACCGCCATCACGGTCAGCGGGCCGCCGATGATCAGCGCCGCGGCCGCCGCCACCAGGTACATGCCGCGCCGGCGCTTCTTGGCGCGCCGCTCGGACACCTCGTCGACCAGCCGCTCCGCGAGCCGTGGGCTCGGGCGCGCGGACAGGGACTCGGCTATGGCCGGGCTGCCCTGCGAGGCGGGCAGGTCCGCGAGCGCGGCGAGCATCGGCTCCATCCCGGCCAGCTCGTCGAGCTGCTGCGCGCACCACTCGCACGTGGCGAGGTGCGCCTCGAAGGCGGTCGCCTCGGCGTCGTCGAGGATGCCGAGGGCGTAGGCGCCGACGGTCTCGTGAATGTCGCCGGGGCCTTGCTGTCCCCGTGGACCCTGCATGGCTCCTGGACCACCCGTTCCGTATCCCCCGTATGCGTTCATGCCGTCACCCCCCGCTCCTCCAGCGCCAGCTTCATCGAGCGCAGGGCGTAGAACACCCGGGAGCGCACGGTGCCGCTGGGGATGCCGAGGGTTTCGGCCGCCTCATTGACCGTACGCCCTTTGAAGTAAGTTTCGACCAGAACCTCCCTGTGAGCAGGGGTCAGGTCGTCCAACGCGTCCGACAGTGTCATCAGCCACAACGCCTTGTCGATCTCGTCCTCCGCGGGGATGACCTCCAGCGGCGACGGGTCGACCTCCTGAGGCCGGGCCTGCCGGCTCCGGTGGCCGTCGATGACGATGCGCCGGGCGACCGTCACCAGCCAGGGGCGTACCGAACCGGTTGCCCGATTGAGCTGACCGGCGTTCTTCCAGGCACGGATGAGCGTTTCCTGTACGACGTCCTCGGCGCGCTGGCGGTCTCCGGCGACCAGTCGCAGGACATACGCCAGCAGGGGCCCCGCGTGTTCCCGATACAGCGCACGCATCAGCTCCTCGTCGGGTTCGGTCGACGAGGACTGGGACATGCGATGTCGGGCCCTTGGCCTTCGTTCATCAGCCACGGCGGAATCCTTGCGCACGCCTACCTCCGGTGTCCGGGGGTTCCCCCAGTCGGTCGCTCATCCCCGGGTACGTGCACTGGGGTGCGTGTGTTCAAAGTGGCCGCACATATTTCTTGATCGGGGTTTGGAAGGGGAGTTGAAGGGCTTTCTCAAAACTGGTTGCGGTCGGGGGGTCACGTACGGGTCACCTGCCGG
The DNA here is from genome assembly GCF_000424945.1 of Streptomyces sp. 142MFCol3.1. Classification (NCBI taxonomy): domain Bacteria; kingdom Bacillati; phylum Actinomycetota; class Actinomycetes; order Kitasatosporales; family Streptomycetaceae; genus Streptomyces; species Streptomyces sp. 142MFCol3.1. Next base: position 21,756 of record NZ_AUKV01000034.1, on the reverse strand, counting down.
CCGCACTCCGGTCCGCGGCCGGAAGGGCCGCCCGGGGCCGGAGTGGGCAGGATCACACCGGCCCGGACGTCCGCACCTGCCGCACGCCGGGGCCGTGGTCGCGTACGGCGAGGTGACGGACACCCCGCGCGACGAAACGCGGCGCGGGCTTCCGCTCAGGCGCGGGCGAGTGCCGCCCGGCGCCGGTGCCGGGCCACCCGCTCACGGTTTCCGCACACCTCGCTGGAACACCAGCGCCGGCGCCGGCCGCGCGAGGTGTCGAGGTAGACGATCGGGCAGCTGTCGCCCTCGCACTGCCGCAGACTCGCCCGCGCCGTCGGATCCGTGAGCAGGTCGAGTGCGTCCCGGGCGACGACGGAGAGCAGTTCGGCGCAGCCGGGCGGGGCGTGCAGTCTGCGGTGCAGCGAACCGTCGTCCGCGCGTACCGCCCACAGGGCGGGCGGAGCGGCGAGGGCGGCCGCGTTGACGCGGGCGAGTGCCGCGTCGGCCGGCCGGCCGTCCAGTTCTCCGCGCACCAACTGGGCCACGTGACCGCGCAGTTCCCTGAAGGCGAGGAGCCACGCCGCGTCGGCCGATCCCAGCGGGGTTCCCGCCGGGACCAGCTCGGAGGCGGCGATCCAGGCGCGCAGCCGGGCGGCCGAGTCCAGCCGTTCCTCGGGATGGGTGGTCGCCGTCAGGTCCAGGCAGATCCGCCCGGAGTCGAACCGCAGCTCGTACGAGGCCGTGGCCATGCCCGATGCCATGTGCCTGTCACCGCCTTGGGGTTACCGCCGTGAGGGGCCGGTGAGGGTCCTACCCCCTACAGTGCATGCCCGCGCGCCCGGCCGGAAGACTCAGTACCGCTCCCTTACCGCGTCCACACGGCGCCGGCTTTCCCGGCCCGCGCCGGACCGGGCACCGGCGCGCGCTGGACTTCCGCTTATGCGGCCGCGCGCCTGGGCCATGTCACCTGTTCCGCGGCGCCGGTTGACTGAGGGACATGACGGACAACAGCACGGGGCGGCACAGCTCCGCCGGGGGTGTACTGGGTGCGGCCACGGTCGCGATGGGCCTGATCGCCGGGGTCTTCTACATCTTCGCCTGCGACATCATGCCGTCGCTGGCGCGCAGCGACGACCGCGTCTTCATCGAGGTCATGCAGAACATCGACGACGTGATCCAGAACCCGGTGTTCTTCGTGAGCTTCCTGGGTGCGCCGGTGCTCGCGGCGATCTCCGCATGGCAGTTGCGCGGCACGAAGGGCGGCGCGCGCCGCTGGGTGCTCGCCGCCCTCCTCGCCTACGGACTGGCCTTCCTGGTCACCGTCGCCGTGAACATCCCGCTCAACGACGACCTGGCGAACGCAGGCGACCCGGCGAAGATCGGCGATCCGGCCGCCGTACGGGAGAAGTTCGAGGACACCTGGGTCGCGTGGAACGCCGTACGGGCGGTGCTGTCGACGCTCGCGCTCGCCTTCCTCGCCCGCGCCCTCTTCCTGTGCCGCAGGCCTCACACGTCCGCGTACTTGGAGTCCGCGACCGGGTCGAGCGCGAGCCGGTAACCGCGCTTGACCACCGTCTGGATGAGCTTGGGAGCACCGAGCGCGGTACGCAGCCGGGCCATCGCCGTCTCGACGGCGTGCTCGTCCCGGCCGGCGCCCGGCAGCGCGCGCAGCAGCTCGGCCCGGGCCACCACCCAGCCGGGCCGCCGCGACAGCGCCCGCAGCAGCGACATCCCGGCGGGCGGCACGGGCCGCAGCGTGCCGTCCACCATCACCGCGTGCCCGCGGATCTCCACCCGGTGCCCGGCGATGGGCAACGCCCTTGCGCGTGCCGGGAGTTCCTGGCACAGCAGCTGGACGAGGGGGCCGAGCCGGAAGCGCTCGGGCTGGACGGTGTCGATGCCGCGGGCCTGCAACGGCAGCGCGGTGACGGGCCCGACGCAGGCGGGCAGCACGTCGTGGCCCAGGGCGTCGAGGAGTTCGGGCAGCAGCCCACGGTCCTCCGCCCTCGTCAGCAGGGAGGCGGCGGCCGGCGCGCTGGTGAACGTGAGCGCGTCCAGACCGCGGGTGACGGCCGCGTCCAGCAGCCGGTCGACCGGTCCGAGATCCTCCGGCGGCAGCCACCGGTAGACCGGGACGCCGACGACCTCCGCGCCCGCGGCACGCAGCGACTCCACGAACCCGGGCAGCGGCTCACCGTGCAGCTGGATGGCGATGCGCCGTCCCTCGACCCCCTCCTCCAGCAGCCGGTCCAGCACCTCGGCCATGGACTCGGACGACGGGGACCAGTCCTCGGTCAGGCCCTGGGCCCGGATCGCGCCCTTCACCTTGGGGCCGCGGGCGAGCAGCTCCACTCCGCGCAGTCTGCCCAGCAGGTCCTCGCCGAGCCCCCATCCGTCGGCGGCCTCGACCCAGCCCCGGAAGCCGATGGCCGTGGTGGCCACGACGACGTCGGGCGCCTGGTCGAGCAGTTCCTTGGTGGCGGCGAGCAGTTCGCTGTCGTCGGCGAGCGGCACGATCCGCAGGGCGGGCGCGTGCACCACCGAGGCACCGCGGCGCTGGAGCAGCGCACTGAGCTCGTCGGCCCGGCGCGCGGCGGTCACGCCCACGGTGAATCCGGCGAGGGGACCGTTGTCCGGTCGCTGCTGTTCGTCGTACATGGCTCTCGTCTCGCGCTCGTCGAGTCGTCGTGCGGGGGTGTCCTGCCCGGTGCCGTCGTCCCGGCGGCCCGTTCTCGTCCGCGGCGGCCCGCTGCCGTCCGCGTGTGGCTGATCCGAGCCTGTCAACGTGCCGTGACAGGCTCGGATCGGCTTGATGTCGGGCGTGTTACGTCAGACCTCGGCATAGCTGAGCTGGGGCTTCGCCTCCGTGGTGGCCGTGGCCGGCGCCCCGGCGGCGGCCGGTCGGCGAAGGTATACGGCCCAGGTGACCACGAAGCACACCGCGTAGAAGGCGAGGAAGGTGACGAAGGCGCCGGTGCCGGAGCCGTAGGAGAGGAAGGACTGCCGGAAGGCGAGGTTGATACCGACGCCGCCGAGCGCGCCCACCGCGCCGATGAGTCCCATGGACGCGCCGGACAGCCGCCGCCCGTGCGCGGCCGCCTCCTCCGCGCTCAGTCCCAGGGCGAGGGCCTTCGCCTGGAAGATGCCGGGAATCATCTTGTACGTCGATCCGTTGCCGAGCCCGCTGAGCACGAAGAGCACGACGAACACCGCGACGAACAGCGGGAGCGACTTCTGCATGCCGGCGACGACGAGGACGGCGGTGGCCGCGGCCATGCCCACGAAGTTCCACAGGGTGATCCGGGCGCCGCCGTAGCGGTCGGCGAGCCAGCCGCCGACGGGCCGGATCAGCGAGCCGAGCAGCGGGCCGATGAAGGTGAGGTACGCCGCCTGAAGGGGCGTGCGCCCGAACTGGTTGGTCAGCACCTGACCGAAGGCGAAGCTGTAGCCGATGAACGACCCGAACGTCCCGATGTACAGGAAGGACATGATCCAGGTGTGCCCGTCGCGTGCGGCGTCCTTGGCCGCGCCGGTGTCGTTCTTGACGGAGGCGATGTTGTCCATGAAGACGGCGGCGAGCACCGCGGCCGCCAGGATGAGCGGGATGTAGATCCCGAGGAGCACACGCGGCCCGCCGCTCGTCCCGATGATGGCGAGCGCCACCAGCTGGATGACGGGCACACCGATGTTGCCGCCCCCGGCGTTGAGGCCGAGCGCCCAGCCCTTCTTCCGCAGCGGGAAGAAGGCGTTGATGTTGGTCATGCTGGAGGCGAAGTTCCCGCCGCCGATGCCGGCGAGCAGACCGACGAGCAGGAAGGTGTCGAAGGACGTCCCCGGCTTCATCACCATGAACGCGGCGACGGTCGGCACGAGGAGCAGGCTCGCCGAGACGATCGTCCAGTTCCGGCCGCCGAAGATCGCCACCGCGAAGGTGTACGGCACGCGCACGGCCGCTCCGACCAGCGTCACCACCGACGTGAGCAGGAACTTGTCCGCGGGGGTGAGCCCGTACTCCGGTCCCATGAACAGGACGAGCACCGACCACATGGTCCAGATCGAGAAGCCGATGTGCTCGGAGAGCACCGAGAAGAGGAGGTTCCGCCGGGCGATCTTCTCGCCCTTCTCCTGCCAGAAGGCCTCGTCCTCCGGATCCCATTCCTCGATCCAACGGCCTCCCCTGCTCGGTGCGGGGGCTGTATTAGGGGCTGTCATGACGCCTCCACGGTTCCGGTGCGGTGCGCGTGTCGTCCTGGGGATGACAACCGAAGGTAGGGAGGACGCGTTTCCGGCCCTGTGGCCATGAGTGACCGGAAGGGAACTTTGCTCTCACTCGGGCCCGGGGCCGACGGTGAGGCCCCGACCGGCTCAGACCTGCGGGGGCTGACCGCCGGGAGGCTGGGGGGCCTGGGGCGGCTCGGGCGTCTGGGACTGGGCGTACGGGTTCGGGGGCTGGGCGCCGGGGGGCTGGGGGTTGGCGTACGGGGACGGCGGCTGAGCGCCGGGGGCTTGAGGCTGGGCGTAGGGGGAGGGCGGCTGAGGGGCTTGGGAGTGGGACGGCTGGGGGTGGGGCTGGGGCTGGGCGTACGGGGTGGGCGGCTGGGCACCGGGGGCCTGGTAGGGCGGGGCGGTGGCCGGGTGCGGGCTGCCGTAGGGGCCGGGGGTCTGGGGCTGTGTGTACGGGGTTCCGGACTGGGGGGCGTACGGGGCTCCCGGCTGGGGGACGTACGGGGTTCCCGGCTGGGGCGCGTACGGGGTCCCGGACTGCGGCGCGTGCGGGGTCCCCGGCTGGGGGACGTACGGGGTCCCCGGCTGAGGCGTGTACAGGGTCCCCGGCTGGGGCGCGTAGGAAGCGCCCGGAGCCTGGGCGTAGGGACCTGACCCCGCTCCTGCCCATGCCCCTGCCCCCGCCGCGGCCTGCGCGGCGTACGGCGCCGGCGGCAGGTACCGGACCCGGCCGCCCTCCTCCGTCACCGGTATGAACCCGGCGCTCTGGAGCCGGGCCGCGAACTTCGCGTTGCGTTTGCGCGTGACGACCAGGCCGATGCCGAGGACGACCATGAGCAGTGCCCACAGCGCTCCCGCCACGGTGAAGGCGACGGAGTCCCCGCCCGCACGCACACCCAGGACCACACACCCGACGGTGGCGCCGACCGCCCCGTACAGCATCCGCTTCTCGGCGTGCCTGCCGGTCAGATCGAAGTTGATCCGGGCCTTGAGCAACTCAAGCGCGTCGGGGACGACGGGCGGCAGCGACTCCCCGTCGGCGGCCTTCGGGAACTGCGCCCGGTTCTGCGCGGCGCGCGCCTGGGCCTGCGGGCTGTGGTCGGGCACGATGAGCATGGTGAGGGCGTTGTTCCGCCCGCTCCCCTGCCGCACGTCCGCGTACTCGTAGCCGAACTGCTGGGCGACGAAGGCGAGCCGGGCCAGCTTCTTCACGGAGGCCATGCCGCTGGTGAGCTGCACGGGCTCTCCACCGGACATGAGCTGGAGCATCTTCCGGATCTGTCGCTTGCTCATTCCGCCCCTGCTCCCCGCCCAGCCGCCTGGCTTCCGCCTTCACGTACGCAACTGATCCACGGTGTCATGGCCTCACGTCGCAGCAAAACCACAGACGGCTCACTTGACGTGCCTTTGACGAGCTCTTGGCGCACACGCGTGAACGGAGCGGCACGCATCCCGTCACGACGAGGAATGCCTCTTTTGCGTTGCTTCGTCAGACTTAAACGGATCGTCGAAGCTGACCGTTTCCGTGATTCGCCGAAGGACCGCCCGGTATTGCTCGCGGTGCGCGACAGCGGTCGTGCTCAGGGTGAGAAGCGCGAGTGGCGTACCGTCCGGGTGCGGCAGGTGCGCCTGGATCTGAAGCAGCGATTTTCGAGGGAGCCGGGATTCGTCCGTAGGGGTCCGCACCATCTCGCTGAACGTGGCCGGTCCACAGGCGAGTTCCTCGTACTCGACGTTCGAGTACCCCTCGGCGGTGACCACGGCCCGTGCGGCGGTGAGCCCACGAGGGGCCCAGGAAGCTCTGATCCAGGTGAGGGTGAAGAGGGAGAGCAGTGTGCCGCCGTCACCGCCGCCCCTGTCGTCCCTGTGCAGGCCGAGCGAGGAGTGCACTGTGCCTCCCTTCGCCAGTTCCTGGAACATCCGTCGGCCGAGGTCCAGTTGGCCGAGCACGCGGCGGCGGGCCATTTCGTCGGCAGCCGATGCAAGAAGGGGAGCCAGCGCCTCGTCGGCGACACGGGCCTCGGTGGAACCCTGAGGTGCCACAAGACCGACCAGCGGAACGTCCACGAACCCGGGCGGAGTGACGAACCAGATGCCGTCTCCCGGCGCATGAACGCTGGGGTGCACCACAACGGGCCGTGCAGGTGTGGTCATCGGTTGCCCGCGCTCCCCGTTACCCCCGAATGCACCGCGGCACCGGGATCCGGCACCCCGGCCCGACGGGCCAGCTCGACATCGGCGGCGTCCACCGTCCAGTTCCCCGGCTCACAGCGGCGGTCGAACACCGGCCGCTGGTGGAGAACGTGGAAACGCTTAGGGGTTCTGCCGCCCCGCCCGGGAGCGGCGATGACGGCCAGGTAGCGCGGGTCACCCGCGAACCAGAGGGGCTCGATCTGCGCCCTGCGCACCGAATTGGTACGGGGGCCGTCCATGCGCCTCAGCCACCAGTACGACCGCGTGTGTCTGATGAAGACCATCGGGATCTTCTCCCCGGGATCGGCCGGGCTGCGGAACTCGAACCAGATCCCGTCGTCCCGTGCTCCGGGGTACTTCCCGATTCCACTCGGAACGCCCTTCAGCACCTGCCACGGGTACACACGAAGGACGCGGCGCATCCGCAGGGCCCAGGGGAAATAGGTGAGTTGGACGAAGACGCGGTAGAAGCCGTAGATGAAGTGCGGCATGAAGATCCATACGACCCAGTTCGGGGTGTACGTGGAAATGCCGATCAGTGCGATCCAGCCCCCCGCCCAGCCGAGGAGGCCGCACACGTTCATGACCATGTGCCTCGCCCAAGCCCTGCGGGTCGCCGCATCGTCCCAAGCGGCCGGGTGTCCAGTCGGATACATGCAGTGTTGCCTTCTTGTCTGGTTCTTCAGCCGGCCGCCCTCGCCGACCATGAACTCACTGGAAGAACCGGCGGACCAGATCGACGGTCTCTGCGGCATCGACCGGCCCCAGGAAGACGCCGTCGACGGACGTACCGACGTTCGCGACAGCGTCGCTGTCCAATGTGTCGCTCAGCGACGCCGACAGGCCGTAGGTTGCTGTGGCAAGACCCGCCCACGGGGCCGCCATCTCACCCACTTCCACCGTCCGGGTCACCTGCGGCGCCTTGTGCACGACCCACTCCGTGAAGGGGTTCCTCAGCTCGGAGAACTCCTTGGCCGCCGTCATCGTTTTGCCTCCCGCGGCGGCGAGCCTTTCACCGAGGGTGAGCGCTTCGCCGGCCTCACCAACACCCCGAAGCAATGCAGGTGCCCCCTTCGCAGCGGCTCCGATACCCGGAAGCATCCCGAGGCCGTCGGCAGCCACACCGATCGCGTTGCTCCAGAAGTCCGCGTCGAGCTCCCCCGTGCTCACCCCGTCCCACAGAGAGGCTCGGACAGTCGGATCCGACAGCCGGAGGGCGAACGCCCCCGCGCTCAGCGCCGCTGCAACCATCAGCAGTACGGCTGCCGCAGTACCACCTGAGATCACGAACAGCGCGACGATGCCGATGGCCGCGGCTGTCCAGCTGAGGATGTCCGGCAGATTGTCGACGAGCCAGTCGAGCGTCTTATCGAAGACTCCCGGCTCGTGGGGCGCCAGCTTCTTCGTGGCGTCGTTGATCTTGACCGCTCGGTATCCAGCCGTCCGCTCGTGCTCTTCGGCAAGCTTCCGCGCCTTGCCGACGATCTTGTCGAGGTCCGCCTGGGCGTCGTCGACGGCCTCATTCGCATGGGCCAGCGCCTTCTGCGCGTCGTCATGACGGGCACCCTTCCGGCCCAGGTCGGGGTCGTTCTCCGCCTTGCTCACTCGGCCTTTCGCAGAGTCCAAGGCACTGCGCGCGTCCTTCGCCTCGTCCTCCAGACGCTTGGCCCGGCGCTGAAAGTCGTCGAGCTCGCCTTCCCAGCGGTCGAGTTGCCTGGCCGCCTTGCGGATGGAGTGCGCGGCGTTCTTCAGGTTGAGCGGCAACGGCCCGCCGTCCAGCTGCTCCCGGAAGGCGACGGCCGCGTCACCCTTCCAGTAGCTGCCGTCCATCAGTTTGCTGACGAGGCCGTGCGTCTCCTCAAGGACCTCGGCGCAGTTCGTGAGCTTCTTGTGCAGTGCGCGCACGGTACCGGTGCTTCCCGGCACCGGATTGAAGCCGAGATGCGGATAGCTGGGGTTCGGAATGTGCGGCGACGCCTTGAGCCCTTGCGGCAGATCGCCGTTCTTGCGGGCCGCCGAACCTACGTACGGGTCGGCCTCGATCCCGGGGACGTACGTCACTTGCCCCTGTCCCCCTCGCCGTGGCGGGCCTTCCGCAGCGCTTCCTCGAGCGCCTTGTCCACTTCGCGGTAGCTGTCCCTGCTCTGACCGATGATCTTCGCAAGGTCTTCCGTCTGCTCGCCGATCTGCTCCGCACCGTACTTCCAGTCGTTCTGGAAGTCTTCGCACGCGGAATCGAGGTTGTCGGTCCCCAGCCCCGTGACCGACGCGTTGCTAAGCGCCCTGCGTAGGCCGTCCAGCGAAGTGCTCGACTTCTTCAGCATCTTCATGAAGTGATGGAGCTCATCACCGTCGACAGCCAGCCTTTCCGCCACGCACTCCGTCCGTCCTCTTGCTTCGGCAACCGGAATCATGCCACCCGATTGCCGTGGCGGGCGCTCCCGCTCGGGTAGGCACCCGCCACTGCCTTCGGTGACCAGCACCGACAACCCCCACGGGGCAGGTCGATGACCTGGTCGTCAGCGATTGACGGCCTGGATCTCCTGGACGACGACGTCCTGTTCCGCGCCGAACGTGCCGTCCGGGAGGTCGTCGCCGGTGTTGCCGGTGCCCGTCCAGTGGATCTTCCAGGTGATGGTCGCCCTGAGCTTGTACGAGCCGTCGCCCGACGAGCGCAGGTACTGCACCCCGCAAGGCGGCGTCTCGTCCGACTTCCCCTTCGCGTACGCCTCCCCGATCCGGCCGCCCTTGATCTCACAGACACCGGAGGCCGGGTAGGTGGTGGCGTCTTCGGTGCCGGGTTCGATCTTCAAGGAGACGGGCTCCGCGGTGGTGGTCGCCTCGATGCCGAGCACTGGCACGGATGCGGTTACGGAGACGGGCTTGAAATCGGCTGCGTTCAACCAGGCCCAGGTGGGCAGATTCACCTTCGTGGTGCCGTTCGGCGCGAGCTGGACCTTGGTCGAAGGGACCCTGATCTCGGCGTAAGCCAGTTGAGCGAGAATCTCCGGGGTGATGGCGTTCTCGACATCGGCGGGCGGAGCATCGCCCTTGTCTACCCAGAAGATGGGCTCAGTGCATGCGTCCCAACCGGGCGGGAAATCCTCGTTGACGTACGAGTCCCACCAGTAGCCCTTGTCTGCCTTGTCCTTGTTGAAGTCCTTGTACGGATGCCCGTCGACGTACCGGTTGCGCTGGCTCAAATCCCACTGAGGGCCGGTCGACTCTGCACTCCAGATCGGCTCCAGGTACTTCTGGAGCTGGGCAGGCGTGTATTTGGGCGCGTAGTAGCAGGCGGGGGGTGTCCAGGAGGTCGTCGACGTCACCGGGCCGGCGGACGGACCGGAACCGTTCTTCGACCGATCGAAGACGATTCCCCCTGCCGTCGCCGACAGCTTGTCGCCGTCCACCTGACCGGAGGGCTTGTTCTGCGAGCCGTTGTCCGTACTCCCGCCCCACCCTTGATCCGCGTGCGCAGGGCCGGTAATCCCGATCACGGTCAGGAGACCTGCCGCGAGGAGCCATGAACTCCTCCGAATCAGGGCTGGCACTTGGAACTCCCCCTCTGCGACGTCATACGCTCGGTGACCCAGACCCCGCTCTTGTTCTTGCGCAGGACACCGGCGTAGATCACGTAGCTGTTCTTGGTCACCGGCGTCACTTCGGTCTTGCCGGTCTTCAGATACTTGTTGTACGCCTTGCTCTGATCCCCGCAGTAGACAAGAGCCGCCGTCCCGTCGTCCTTGACGGTCACACTCTCGTTGTAGAACCGGGTTGTCCCAGTGGTACGAGCCTTGTGGTCGATGAACTCCTGGATGTACTGCTCGCTACCCGCAGCTGCTGTTCCCTCGCTGTAGAACCGGTACCCCTTGTCCAGGGCGTCCTGGTTGGCGATGGCCATGTCCACCGCCTTGATGCGCTGCTCCGAATCGTTCAGCACAGCGTCCTTGTCGGCGTCACCGGTCTGCTTCCACTGGAAGTCGTACTTGACGTCGGACGGCACCTCGATCTTCGGCCGCCCTGCGGCAGTCGGCGCGCTCGGCGACGCCGACGCCTCACTCCCCGTGTCGGCCCCAGCGATCTTGTCGTTGCCCTTCGAGCTGCCGTCGCTCCCGCCGCAGGCGGTGAGGAGGAGAGCCGCAGCCGCACCGACGGCGGCTGTGGTGAGCAGGCGAGGACGGCGATTCACGGCGGGCTCCTGATGGGACGAATGGGATCTGGAGAGCAGCGACACGCTATCGGTGACGCGTGAGGCGACACCAGAGCGAATTGCATACACGTAGGGAACAAGCCACTCAAAGCAGCCCGCACTATGCCCAATACATCTCCGAAACTGCCCCCTGAGTGACGCAAACAACCAGGCGCCGAGGGTGAGTTGGCCACCGCAAAGGGCTCCGCCGTCACTTCGTCGTGCCCTGCCTCCGTTCCAGCGGATCGTCGAAACTGACCAGCTCCGCCATCTGCCGGAGGATCAAGCGGTACTGCTCCCGATAGGCGGTGGCCGTCGTGCTCATCGTCAGGACGACCAGACGTCTGCAGTCCGGGTGCGGCACATAGGCGTGGATCTGGAGCAGCGGGACCCGGGGAAGGCCACTGCAAGCAGAAGGAGTGAGCGTGGTCTCGCTCAGTGCCGCTGGCCCACAGGGCAGTTCGACGTACTCGATGCGCGTGTGCCCCTCGGCGGTGGCGACAGCACGGGCCGCCGTGGCACCCCTCGACGCGACCGCCGTCTGCTTCCACGAGACCGTGAAGAGGGACAGCAACGACGAGCCACCCCCTACGACATCGTCACGGTGCAGGCCGATCGAGCAGTGCACGGTGCCGACCTCGCCAAGAGCTCCCAGCAGTTGCTGCCCCTGCGCCAAGTGGGCGAGGAACACCTGGCGAGCCATCTCGTCGGGCGCCGCGTCGAGTAAGGGCGCGAGGGCCCTGCGTACTTTCCCGTCGCGGACGTCGGGCGCGGAGAGCAGGGCGCCCATGGGAACGGCCACGAAACCCGCCGGCTCCGCGAACCAGACGTCGGCGTCGGGGTCCCTGGCCGAATCGGCAACAGCGAGATAGGAGGCCGTGGTCATCAAGTCCTGTCCATCGCAGATCAGTTCGGACGCGGAAACGGCCGCACGGATTCGGGCACGTGCGCTCCGGCGCGACGGGCGCGTTCCAGTGCAGCAGGGCAGGCGTTCCAGTGGACCGGATCTGCACCCCGGCGGCCCGCAGCCGCGCGCTGATAGAGCAGGTGCAACCTCTTGGGGCCCTTGCCGCCTCGGCCGGTGGCCGCGACTACCGCGACGAAACGAGGGTCTCCGGCGAACCAGAGCGGCTCGATCTGAGCCTTCAGCTCCGGCTTCGTACGGGTCGTTCCGAAACGCCGCATCCACCAGAAGGTGCGCATCGTCGACAGGAACGGCAGCGGAATCCGCTCCTCGGGGTCCTCCGGGTTGGGCAGTTCGAACCACATCGCGTCGTCCTGGAGCCCGGGGTGCTTGTTCCGGCCAAGGGGAACATCCGTGAGGAACTGCCACGGGTATTGCCAGAGGACACGCTGGATCTGGATCGACGGGCCGAGGTAGGCGAGTTGGAGGACGGCGCGGAAGGTGGCGTACACAAGCAGGAGGAGGAAGGCCCAACCGATCCAGCGTGGTGTGGCCACAACGAGGAACAAACTCCCCAACCAAGTGGCGACCCATCCGACCAAGCGCATAACGATCAAGACCATGTGCTGTCCCCACGCCCGTCTCGTCGATGGATGATGCCAGGCCGTGGGGTATTCGGTCGGATGCATGCGCACTCCTCTCCGTTCCGGGGCTCAGAAAACATGACGGGCGACACTGACGATCCCGCCCGCGTCGAGGCCGAGCCGGGATCCGTCGACACCTGCCACGGACCCGTCCTTGATACCGTCGTCGTCGGTGTCCACGGCGGTCATGACCAGGCCGAAACCTGCCGTGGCGACACCGGTGGAGGCAGAGGTGACCTCGATCGCCCTGGTGATCTGTGCCGCCCGGGCACCTCGCAGCGTGACGCCGAGCAGTGCATTGTCCAGGCCCGAAATGGACTTCGCCTGCTCCATCGTGCTGCTCCCGACACGGGCCAGACGCTGACCGAGCGTGAAAACCTCCCCCGCCTCGCCTGTGGCCCGCAGAGCGGTCTCGACCCCTTTGCCCACCGCGCCGACTCCGGGCACCAGGCCCAGGGCATCTCCACCGACAGTGACCAGATTGCTCCAGAAGTCCGTGTCGAGCTCCCCCTTGGTGAAGCCGTCCCACAACGAGGCGCGCATCGCTGGATCACCGATCGCCCTCATCGCCAGTGACGCGCCGCTCAAGACCGAGGCCGCAATCAACAAAACCGCCGCAGCCGTCCCGCCCGACACCACGAACAGGGCCGCCAGTCCGATGACGGCGCCCACCGTGCTGAGAATGTCCGGCAGGTTCTCCCCCACCCAGTCCAGCGCCTGATCGAAGGCGCCCGGCTCGTGAGGGGCGAGTTTCTTCGTCGCGGCGCGGATTTTGGATGCGCGGTGCTGGGCCTGGTGTTCGTGTTCGACGGCGAGCTTCCGGGCGCGGGCGCGGATCTTTTCGAGTTCGGCCTCGGCGTGCTCGACGGCGGCGTTCGCCTTGGCGCGGGCCTTTTGCGCCTCGTCCCGCCGGGCACCCTTTCCCTGCAGGTCGGGGCTGGTCTCCGCCGTGGCGGCGTGGCCCTTCGCCCGGTCCACGGCGGCCTGCGCCTCCCCGGCGTCGTCCTCCAGCCGCCTCGCCCGGCGCTGGAAGTCGTCGAGTTCGCCCTCCCAGCGGTCGAGCTGCCGGGCCGCCTTGCGGATGGAGTGCGCGGCGTTCTTCAGGTTCAGCGGCAGCGGGCCTCCGTCGAGCTGCTCGCGGAAGGCGACGGCGGCGTCGCCCTGCCAGTAGCTGCCCTCCATGAGCCTGGTGACCAGTTCGTGCGTCTCTTCGAGTACCCTCGCGCAGCCGCCGAGCTTCTTGCGCAGGCCGCGTACGGTGCAGGTGCTGCCCGGCACCGGGTTGAAGCCGAGGTGCGGATGGTCGGGGTGAGGGATGCGCGGGGCGGACTTGAGTCCCTGCGGCCGGCCGAGGTCGGCCCGGGAGCGCGGGTCGAGAGCCGCTCCCGATCCCCCGGCGGGCCGGTGCGTCATCGCCCGCCCCCGGCGCCGGCCCCGCCCGTCCGGGACTTCCGCAGGGCCTCCTCCAGCGCCCTGTCCACCTCGCGGTAGCTGTCCTTGCTCCTGCCGATGATCTCGGCGAGGTCCTCGGTCTGTTCGCCGATCCGCTCGGCGCCGTACTTCCAGTCGTCCTGGAAGTCTTCGCAGGCGCAGTCGAGGTCGTCGGTGCCCAGACCCGTGACCGTGGCGTCCTCCAGGGCCCTGCGCAGCCCCTTGAGCGAGTCGCCCGACTTCCTGAGCATCTTCATGAAGTGCGCCAGCTCGTCGCCGTCGACAGCCAACCGCTCCGCCACGCGTGCTTCCTCTCTGCGGGAAAGGTCCGCTTTCGGGACACGCGGAACGACACCAGAGCTGGTCACGTCGACGCGAGCGACAAGTCGGGCAATTCACTACAGAACGCGAGTAATTCCAGGTGGGAAACCTTCGATCGGGTGACATGAAGCGAGGGGCGGGACATGTCGTCCCGCCCCTCGGCATGAGGTCACCTCAGCCCGGCCACCTCGACCCAGGTCACCTGGGCCCCGGGCCACACCGTCGGGTCGCGCTACCCCCGGTGCGAGGCCGCGCGGCCGGTCCGGCCCCGGGAGCGGCCCTTCTTCACCCCGTTCGGCCACAGTCGAGGACTCCGCTTCGCCGCGATGTCCTCGATCCAGCCGAAGGCGAGGATCGTCAGCCCGATCAGCGGCCAGACGAGGACGAACATCCACAGCATGTACGTCGAGTCGAGGGCCGCCGTGGCGCGCTCGCTCTCCATGAAGGGGAGGTTGTACACCTGGTCGATGATCGGGACCGTGGCCATGATCAGCATGTTGTGCCACAGGTAGATCGTGACGGCACGGTTGTTGGACAGGGTGACGAGCTTGTCCCACTTGGCCAGGCGGCCTGGGAGTTCCTGCCAGGACGGCGAGTACTGGAGCAGGATGACGACGAAGCCGAACGACCAGGTGGCCTGGGCCAGCGGGATGTCGTTCAGGTCCCAGCCGTCCGGGCCGAGGTGGCCCGAGGCCCACCACAGGCCGAACGCCATGACGAGGGCCGAGCAGGACACGGCGACGTAGCGGGGCACACGTTGCAGGACGCCCTCGTGGTGGGCGAAGCCGAGGACCCAGCAGCCGCCGTACACGGCGAAGTCCGTGATCGTGTTGCCCGTCTCGCCGGGGATCGTCACGATGCCGGTGCCGACGACGGCGGTGAGCGCGAGCGGGAAGAAGAGCGTCGCCCACGGCACCCGGCGGAACGCCCACAGGAGCAGCGGCGACGCCACCACGAACCACAGGTACGCCCGCAGGTACCAGAGCGGGCCGACCGCCTGGACCGCCCACGTGTCCTCCAGAAGGCCCGCCTTGTCCCCGATGTGCCAGGGGAACGGCGGCGCGCCGAACGGGAAGACGTAGTTGATCATCTCGACCAGGCCCCAGGTGCCGCCGTGGTCGGGGTCCTTGGTCACGCTCCAGCCGCCGGCGAACATCAGGACGAGCGCCACCGCGCTGAACGCCCACAGGGGCGGCAGCAGTCGGCGGACCCGGCCGCGGATCACGCTGAACGCCGGGCGGTTGAGCGAACGCGCCATCAGGGAGCCGGCCAGCGCGAACATCACGCCCATGGAGGGGAACAGGACCGTCAGCCACGCCCAGCCGAAGAGGTGGTACACGACCACGCGGACCAGGGCGATGGAGCGCAGCAGGTCCAGGTAGCGGTCGCGGCCCGGGCGGCGCGGCGCGGACGGCGCCGGCGGCTCCGGCTGCGCGGAGGGGCCGGGCCGCTGGTGCGACGGCTGGTGCGGGATGGAGACCCGCGGTGCGCCGAGCGGCGGCGTCGGGGTGGCTCCCGTCGTGTACTCGTGCGTCGTCATCCCACCGGCCTCCGATCGTCACCGCTGTGTGCCGCCCGCTGCCGCGGGATCGCCCCCGGCGCCTCCACCACTCCGGTGCGCCGCAGCTTCTGCCAGCGCAGACGGCCTCCGGTGAGGGCGGTGATCCAGGACTGGAGCAGCACCACGTACATCAACTGCCGGTAGAGGATCTGCTGGAGGGGGAGGGAGATCAGGTGTGTCATGCGCTCTCTGTCCAGCCGGAAGGCGTACGCGGCGCAGGCGGCCTGGACGGCCAGGACGCCCAGCCAGGCGACGATCGTCTTCTGGGTCGGGCCGAAGACCACGCCGTAGAGGAGGAAGACGTCGATCAGGGGGGCGAGCAGCGGGGCCAGCACCATGAAGAGCGAGACGAGCGGCAGGCCGACCCGGCCGAAGCGGCCCGACGGACCGCGTTCGACCAGGGCCTTGCGGTGCTTCCAGATCGCCTGCATGGTGCCGTACGACCAGCGGTAGCGCTGGGACCACAGCTGCTGGACGGACTCGGGCGCCTCCGTCCAGGCGCGTGCCTTCTCCGCGTACACCACGCGCCACCCGTCGCGGTGCATCGCCATGGTGATGTCGGTGTCCTCGGCGAGCGTGTCGTCGCTCATCCCGCCGACCCGTTCCAGGGCGGAGCGGCGGAAGGCTCCGACCGCGCCCGGGATCGTGGGCATGCAGCGCAGGATGTCGTACATGCGGCGGTCGAGGTTGAAGCCCATCACGTACTCGATGTGCTGCCACGCGCCGATCAGCGAGTCGCGGTTGCCGACCTTCGCGTTGCCGGCGACCGCGCCGACCTGGGGGTCGGCGAAGGGCTGGACGAGTTCACGGACGGTGGCCGGTTCGAAGACGGTGTCGCCGTCCATCATCACGATGATGTCGTACCGGGCGTTCGCGAGGCCCCTGTTGAGGGCGGCGGGCTTGCCCGCGTTCAGCTGGCGCACGACGCGTACGTTCGGCAGGCGCAGGTTCTCGACGATCCGCGCCGTGCCGTCGCTCGAACCGTCGTCGATGACGATGACCTCGATGGGGTGCTCGCTCGCCATCAGTGAGTGCACGGTGTTCTCGATGCACTTGGCCTCGTTGTACGCCGGGACCAGCACCGAGACCGGTTCGGTGATCGGCATCGGGCCCCAGCGGAAGGTGCGGCGCCGCACCCGGCGCGCGTGCGCGGCGGACAGCAGGAGCATCAGGCCGAAGCGGGTGAAGACGAGGACACCGGTGATCGCGATGCCGACGACGAGGGCGTCGGTGATCCCGTCGGAGGCGCCGACCAGGAAGATCCACGCCCTGCCCTTCCACAGGTCGAGGCCGGTGACGGGGGTGTGCGCGCTGGGCGCGTTGAGCGCCTCGGTGAGGTTCTTGAACTCGTAGCCCTGCTTCTGGAGCTGGGGCAGGAACCGGTCGAGCGCCTGCACGGTCTGATGGCGGTCGCCGCCGGAGTCGTGCATCAGGACGATCGCGCCCTTGCCGCCCTTGGGGGTGGCCCGGCGGATGATCTCGTCGACGCCCGGCTTCTGCCAGTCCTCACTGTCGGTGTTGTTGACGACGGTGATGTAGCCGCGCGTGCCGATGTACTGCGTCACCGGCCAGGACTTGTCGTCCATGGCGTCGGCGAAGGAGGAGTACGGCGGGCGGAAGAGGGAGGTGCGGATGCCCGCCGCGCCCTCCAGCGCCAGCTGGTTCTGGGACAGCTCCCAGTCGATGCGCTTCTTGGACTGGTACGAGAGGTCGGGGTGGTTGAAGGTGTGCAGGCCGACCTCGTGGCCCTCGTCCACCATGCGGTGCACGAGTTCGGGATAGCGCGAGGCCATCGTGCCGGTGACGAAGAAGACGGCGTGCGCCTGGTGCGCCTTGAGGACGTCCAGGACCTTGGGGGTCCACTCGGGGTCGGGGCCGTCGTCGAAGGTGAGGACGAGCCGGTGGTCCGGCACGCTCATGCTGGTCGTGCGGCCGCTGCGGGTGTCGATGACCGGGCCGCCCTCGAGGATCTTCTCCGGCACCTTGTCGGTGGCGGCCTCGGGCCGGACGCGGTGGTCGGCGAGGATCTCGCTGTGGACGTAGCCGCGCAGCATCAGCATCGCCATCAGGGCGACGAGGAGGAGCAGCGGCAGCAGGAGGCGCAGGGGGATGCGGCGGCGCCGGGCTTGGGGGGCCGCGCGACGCGGGGTGCGTGCGGGGCCGTGACGGCTGGTGCGGGATGCCATCAGAGGACGTTCTCCGGGGACGAAAAGGCGTACGAGGAGCTGTCGGCAGCCGGCTGCCCGAGCTCCGGGAAGGTCTGTTCGACGGACGCGGGGGCACCGTGGGCGACGGCGTCGGTGCCGGCACCCGCGCCGCCCGCGGTCTCGGTCGGATCGGCCGTGGGGCCGCCGGTGTCCGTCGGGCCGGCGGTCGTGGGTTCGACCACCGGGTCGGTCGGATCGGGGTCCGGGTCCGGCTTCTTGGTGGTGCTGGTGCCGGATCCCGGCTTCTTGGTCGTGGACGTCGTGGGGTCCGGGTCGGCGGACGTGCCGGGGGCGGCCGCGCTGCCCGAGGCGCCCGGCGTCGGGCTCACGCCCGCGGACGGCGTGGTGCCGTCGCTCGCCGTGGCACTCGCGCCGGGCGAGACGCTGCCGGTGACGGACGGGTCCACCGAGCCGGTGGGCAGCGGCGAGCTGTCGACCTGGCCGGCGGGCGGGTCGTCCTCCTGACCCGGCACGGGGAGCCAGGGCGCGTCGGAGCTGCCCGACAGGAGCGTGGCGACGATGACGACGGCGTAGACCGCGCAGGCGAGGCCCACGAGGATGCCGAGGCGGCGGAAGCGGCGGCTGCGGCGGCCCGACTCGTCGACGAAGACGGGCCCGTCCGAGCCGTCCTGGGCGCCGGGAGCGTCCTTGGCCTGCTTGACGAGCCACTCCTCCAACTGCCGTCCGGCGCCGTCGAGCTGGACGGTGACCTCGTGCGGGTCGTGGGTGTGGCCGGGGTCGTCGGGGTGTTCCCAGGACGTCCGGTCGTCGGTCCGGGCCGCGAGCGGGCGGTCCGGTCCGCCGGGGGCGGCGGAGGAGAGAAGTCGGGTCTCCGGCTCGTCGCTCATGGAGTGCGCGGCGGACGGGAACGGGCTGACACCGCGGGTCGCGGGCCAGGACGCGGTGGGGCCGGTCGCCTCCGGCCAGGACGCCGTTCTGCCGGCCGCGTCGGGCCAGACGACGGCATCGTCGGCTGCTGTCCCGGGTGACGGATCGGCTCCGCGCCCCTCGCCCTGATCGACATCACGCCGACCCGGTTGGGCATCTTTCCGCCAGTTTTCCACGCGCACGCACATCCCCCCACGGGACAGTTCTCGGGTGCGCAACGACTCCGGGCACTCCACGTTCGCCGTCGGACCGGGCCCCCACCCAGCCCGAGCGCCCCCCTTATCACACTGTGCCCGGAGGAAGAATGTAGCGCACGCGGCGGAGACGTGCGCTTGCAGCTCATGTATGGCTCATCATGATGAGTGCATCCGTGGCTGGAATCCACCCATTCTCGGGGCGATGCAGCCATCCTTCCTCGGCCGCGAGTTCGACGGCGGCTCGTCGAAGCGCGTCAATCCCGGGATGCACCAGCCCCTTCCGCCACACCAGCGACAGGGGTGACAGGGGAACGGGGTCGACCAGAGGCCGCAGCACCGTTTCAGGCATGGCCGGAAACTCCACGACGGCGAGGACGGGGTTCCGGTTCTTGGCCATGATCCGCCGGAACTCCTCGGCTCCCACGGCCATCGGAGCGGGCGGCGCGAGCGCGATCCCACGTCCCTCGAACAGGTGATGGGCCAGGTCGGTCCATTCCAGCGTCCGGGAGTTGCCCGCCCCCGCGTACACGGTCTCGCCCGCGAGCGCGGCGAGCGGGACCTCCTCCAGCGCGGCCAGCGGGTGGTCTTCGGGCAGCAGGACGGCCATCGGCTCGTACCGTACGGGCTGCTGTTCCAGGCGGGCCCGCACCGCGGGGTCGAGCCCGGCGAACCGGCCGAACGACGCGTCCAGCCGGCCGGTGAGCAGATCCTGCGCCGCGCCCGTGAGGCCGCTCTCGAAGCGGGCCATGAGCTCGCTGTCGGGCGCGAGTTCACGGGCCCGGTCGAGGACGCGGCCCGTGGCGAGTCCGGGGGTGTTGACATCGACGAGCAGCGGACGCTGGTCCTGTCCGCGCACGAACGCGGACAGCAGGGCCTCGTGCGCGGCGAGCACCCGCCGCGCGTACGGCAGCAGGCGCTCCCCGTCCGCGGTCAGCGTCACCTGGCGCGTGGTCCGTGAGAACAGCTGCGCGCCGAGTTCCCGCTCCAGCCGCCGGACGTCCCGGCTCAGGGCCTGCTGGGCCACGTACAGCCGGGCGGCGGCGCGGGTGAAGTGCAGTTCCTCGGCGACGGCGAGGAAGGCGTGGAGCAGGCGCGGGTCGAGATGACCGCCGGCGGGTGACGGAACAGGCATCACGCGAACCTACAACCCAGGTGCGTCAATCACCACGGACAAGGTGTTGGACCTCGTGATCCGCTCCGAGCGACGGTTGATCCATGCCGCACCAGCCCGCCCCCGGCCCGACTCCCGCGCCACCTTCACCCGCCCCCGGCCCGACTCCCGCGTCGTCAGCGCCCGTCCTCGACCCCGTGCCCGCGCCGCCTTCGCCCGCCGCCGAGCACGCGCCGAGCCGGTCCGCCCGGACGCGGACGCCCCGGGGCCGGACCCCGTATCACCGTCTCTTCGCCGTCCCGGGCGCTCGTGCCTTCACCGCCGGGAACCTGATGGCCCGGCTGCCCATGGGGATGTTCAGCGTGAGCGCGGTCATCATGATCGCGGGCTCGCGCGGCTCGTACGCGCTGGCCGGGGCGGTGACGGCGACCGGGCTGGCGGCGACCGCGGTGGTCGCCCCCTGGACCGCGCGCCTCGTCGACCGGCACGGGCAGGCCCGGATTGCCGTGCCCGCCACCTTGTTCGCCCTGCTGGGCGGCATCGCACTGGTGCTGTGCGTGCGCTGCGGCGCGCCCGACTGGACACTCTTCGCCGCGTACGCCGCCACGGCCACGACGCCCAACACGGGCGGCATGTCCCGGGCCCGGTGGGCGCATCTCCTCAAGGGGGACCCGGCTGCGCTGCACACCGCGAACTCCTTCGAACAGGCCGCGGACGAGCTGTGCTTCATGCTGGGGCCGGTGCTCGCGGCGTTCCTGTGCGGGACGTTCTTCCCGGAGGCGGGCACGCTGGCCGCCGGCGCCCTGCTGATCACGGGCGTGCTGGTCTTCGCGGCGCAGCGCGCCACGGAGCCGCCGGCCCAGCGGCGCACGAAGGCCCCGTCCCCGGCGCTGTCGCCCGGCATGCCCCCGCTGCTGCTGTGCTTCCTGGCCACCGGTGCGGTCTTCGGTTCGATGGAGGTGGTCACGATCGCGTTCGCGGACGCCCAGGGGCACAAGTCGGCGGCGGGCGCGGTCCTGGCGCTCCAGGCGGCGGGTTCGTGCGTGGCGGGTCTGCTGTTCGGCACGGTGCGGCCGGCAGGTCCCGCCGAGCGGCTCTTCCCGCGCTGCGTCGCCGCGATGGCGGCCCTGTTGACGCTTCCCCTGCTCGCGGCCTCCCTGACCGGATCGCTGCCGGTTCTCGCGGGCGCGCTGCTCGTGGCGGGGATGGCCACCGCGCCGACCATGGTCACCGGCATGACCCTGGTCCAGGCCCGCACGCCCGAGGGCCGGCTGAACGAGGGCATGACCCTCGCGGTGACGGGTCTGCTGGGCGGGATCGCCGGGGGTTCGGCGGCGGGCGGATGGGTGGTGGAGCGTGTGTCGGCGACCGCGGGCTACGGCGTTCCGCTCGCCGCGGCGACGCTGGCGCTCCTGATCGCGGTGGCCGGTGCCGTCCTGCACACGCGTCGCGCCGCGCACCGGCGGGCCGGAGCGGCCCACCACGCGTAGGACAGCGGCCCGCCGCGTGCGGGGCGAGGCGCCGCCAGCACCCGGCCTCTCACGGAAGGGCCGAAGAGAGGGGCCATGCCACCGCAACCCCCTCCGGCCCGCACCCGGCCTCCCACGGAAGGGGCCGTGCCGGTGAATCACATACCCGTTGCGGACGGCAACACGAACCCACCGCACCGACACACCGGACCACACGACGGCTGCAACGGGCGGATCACCGGCACGGACCCGACCCACCCACCGGACGGCCCCGATCGAGCGCCGTGCCGTCCACGATCGAGCGCCGTGCCGTCCGGCCCGTCGAACCCGCGCCCCAATTCCGGCGCACCCCATTGACGCGCCCACGGCCCCCACATACCTTCCCCCGTCGAAGCGCTTCGACGTCACGCATCGAAACGATTCGACGATTGTTGC
>NZ_AUKV01000033.1:0-98000 GCF_000424945.1 Streptomyces sp. 142MFCol3.1 | reverse complement strand
AGCGCGAGCGCGCGGGCCACGCCGATGCGCTGGCGCTGGCCGCCGGAGAACTCGTGCGGGAAGCGGTTGTAGTGCTCGGGGTTGAGACCCACCGTCTCCAGCAGCTCACGCACGCGCTTCTCGCGCCCGCCGGGCGGGTTGACGCCGTTGATCTCCATCGGTGAGGAGATGATCGTGCCGACCGTCTGCCGCGGGTTGAGCGAGGCGTACGGGTCCTGGAAGATCATCTGGATCTCGGAGCGGATCGGGGACAGCTGACGCCGGCTGGAACGGCTGATGTCCTTCCCGCGGTACGAGATCGTGCCTTGGGTGGGTTCCATCAGGCGGGTCAGCAGCCGTCCCGTAGTGGACTTCCCACAGCCCGACTCGCCTACCAGTCCGAGGCTCTCACCGGGGAAGACGTCGAAGGAGACGCCGTCCACGGCCTGCACGGCGCCGACCGTCCGGCGGATCGGGAAGCCCCCCTTGACCGGGAAGTACTTCTTCAGGTCGGTCACCCGCATGAGGGGTTCGCCCGGGTCCCCGTCCCGCTGCCCGGGGATCACATCGGTCACGACCGCGGTTTTCTCGTCGCTCACAGTCAGTCCCCTCAGCCCAGCCTGGGCCGAATCGTCTCGGTGAAGATGCGGCTCTTTTGATCCGACGTCAGATGGCAGGCGGCCCCGCGTCCCGTCGGCAGCTCGGGCCGGATGTCCACACACCGGTCGGCGCCCTCGACCTCGTTCCTGAACGCGCACCGCGGATGGAACGGGCAGCCCGAGGGCGGATTCAGCAGCGACGGCGGCGCGCCCGGAATGGGGGTCAACGGCTCGTCCACGTCCGCCGTCAGGCGTGGCATGGACGCCAGCAGACCCCAGGTGTACGGGTGTTGCGGAGTCTTGAGCACCTCACGGACGGTGCCGCGCTCCACCGCGCGGCCCGCGTACATCACGAGCAGGTCGTCCGCCATGTTGGCGACCACGCCGAGGTCGTGGGTGATCATGATGATCGCGGAGCCGAACTCCTGCTGGAGGTCCTTGAGCAGGTCCAGGATCTGCGCCTGGACCGTCACGTCGAGGGCCGTCGTCGGCTCGTCGGCGATCAGCAGATCCGGGTTGCAGACCAGCGACATCGCGATCATCGCGCGCTGGCGCATACCGCCGGAGAACTGGTGCGGGTAGTCGTCCACGCGCCGTTTGGCGTGCGGGATGCCCACCTTCTCCAGCATCTCGATCGCCCGCTCCCGCGCCTCCTTCTTCGAGGCGCCGGTGTGCTTGCGGAACGGTTCGCCGATCTGCCGCCCCACGCTGTGGTACGGCGACAGGGCGGTGAGGGCGTCCTGGAAGATCATCGCCATCTTGTTGCCGCGGAGCTTCTCCAGCTCCGGCTCCGTGGCGGTGATGAGTTCCTTGCCGTCGAGGACGATCTCGCCCTCGATCGTGGTGCTCAGCGGGTTGTGCAGGCCCAGGATGGTCAGGTTGGTGACGGACTTCCCCGAGCCGGACTCGCCGACGATGCCGAGCGTCGTCCCGCGCTCCAGGTCGAAGGAGAGGCCGTCGACCGCCTTGACGACGCCGTCCTCCGTGGCGAAGCGGACGTGCAGGTCGCGCACCGACAGGAACGCGTCGGAGGCGCCGGCGGCCGGGGCGTCCTCGGGCTTGGTGAGTGTGGTCACTTCAGAGGGCTCCTCAAGCACTAGGACAGCCGCACACGCGGGTCGATCACGGCGTACAGGGCATCCACGATCACGTTGAGCAGGAGGATGAACGCGGCGCTGAAGAGCATCACGCCCATGAGTTTCGGCAGGTCCTTGCCGACCACCGAGTCCACGGCGAGCCGTCCGATGCCGGCGAGTCCGAAGGTGAACTCGGTGACGACCGCGCCGCCGAGGAGCGCCGACAGGTCCATGCCGAGGATGGTGAGGATCGGGATCAGCGAGCCGCGCCAGGCGTACCGGAAGAAGACGTACCTCCCGGTCATGCCCTTCGCGCGGGCCGCGCGGACGTGCTCCTCCTGGAGTTGCTCGATCATCGTCGAGCGGGACATACGTGTGTAGTTGGCGGTGAAGATGACGGACATCACGATCCACGGGATCAGCAGACCCATGAACCACTGCGCCGGATTCTCGCTGAACGGGACGTACTTGGGCTTGTCCAGCCAGCCGGTGCTGTAGACGAAGATGCCGAGGACGACCGGGCCGAGGAAGTAGATCTGCATCGAGCTGAGCACCAGCGAGATGCTGGAGAACGTCTTGTCGAGCCAGGTCCCGCGGTAGCGGGCGGCGATGAGACCGGTGCCGAGACCGACGATCAGGAAGACGAGCAGGCCGCCGATGGTGAGGGACAGCGTCAGCGGGAAGCGGTCCATGATCGTGTCCCAGACCATCTGCTGATCACGGAAGGAGACGCCGAAGCAGGGTGCCGGGCAGTGTCCTACGGCGAAGTCGCGCCCGGCGAACAAGCCGGCGAGGAACTTCCAGTACTGCACCGGGATCGGATCGTCGAGCCCCAGGTTCTTGTGGATGATCGCCAGCGCGTCCGGGGTGCAGTTCTTGCCGCACGCGAGTGTCGCCGGGTCCTGGGGGATCGCGTAGTACATGAAGAACGTGAAGGCGCTGATCAGCAGGAGGATGAGCACCGCGCCGAACGTCCGGCGAAGGATGAATCGAAGCATGGCGGAACGCTGCTCTCAGGACGGCGGCCAGGGACAGGAGCGCCCGGGGCGCACTGCGCGCAGTGCGCCCCGGGAGGGTGGTCAGCTCTTGAGGAAGACCCGGGTCGGGTCGGTGTAGCTGGTGACCGTGGAGTAGCGCAGGCCGCCCACGTTGGTGCCGGCGATCTGGAACGTCTTGGTGTAGTAGATCGGCGACGCCGGGTTGACCTTCTCGCTGATGTACTGGTTGAGCGCGGTCCAGGCCTTGGTGGCCTCGGCGGTGTCCGTGATCTTCAGGATCCGCTGGATCTCGGAGTTCACGTGGTCGTCGTTGATGTGCGCGTAGTTCGACGCACCGTCCTGGATCTGCGTGCCGTCGTACAGCGGCGGGAAGACGGTCGAGGCGGAGGACCAGTCCTGGCCCCAGCCGGTCATGTAGATGTCGAAGCCGTTCTTGACCTTGCCCACCTGCTCGTACCAGGTGGCGGCGTCGATCTCCTTCTTCTGGACGTCGAGGCCGATCTTGGTGAGGGCGTTCTCGACGAGGACCGCCTGCTGCTGGCGGACCGGGACGTTGGCGTAGGCGTAGACGATCTTCATGCCCTTGGCGCCGGCCTCGTCGATCAGCTTCTTGGCCTTCTCGATGTCACCGTTGGGCTTCTTCGAGCGGTCGAAGGGGTCGTAGTCCTTCTGGTAGCCCGGAGTGGTCGGCGACATCAGGCTGTTGGCGACCTCACCGCCGTACGCGCCACCGTCCGCCTTGTACATGGCGGTGGACGGCATGGCGTAGGTGATCGCGTCGCGGATCTTCTTGTCCTTGATGCGGTCCATGTTGAAGTTCATCTGCCACACGTACGGCGCGTAGCCCTGGATGGTGCGCTTCATCGCCGCGGCGTTGGAGACGACCTTCTGCACCTGCGTGGTCGCGACCTGACCGGTCATCATGATGGCGTTCTTGGCGTCACCACGGTCGGCGAGGATCGTCTTGGTCTGGTCCTCGTCGTCGTGGTTGATGTCGATGTTGAAGCCGTCGACGTACTGGTGCCGCATGGCATCGCTCTTCGCGTCCCAGTTGGTGTTCTTGACCAGCTTCACGCTCTTGCCGGCCTTGAACTCCGAGATCTTGTACGGGCCGAGGGCGACCGGCTTGGTGTCGTACTTCGCCTTCGTGTCCGTCTTCTCCGGGACGATGGAGTAGCCGGCCATGGCCAGGGCCTGCGGCAGGTCGGGCTGGGCGACCTTGAAGTGGAAGACGACCGTCTTGTCGTCGGGGGTGGCGAGAACCGAGTCAGGCAGGTGCTTGCCGCCCTTGAACGGACCGGCGTACGCCTTGCGGTAGGTGGTGCCGGCACCCGACAGCCACTGCTGGATGTAGGACGGGCCGTCCGTGATGAACGGGTCGTAGAGCCGCTCGAAGGTGTGCCGGACATCGGCCGAGTCGATCACATGACCGGTCTCGTCCTTGATCCCGTCCTTCAGGGTGTACGTCCACGTCTTGCCGCCGTCCGAAATCTTGCCGGGGTCGGTGGCGAGGTCACCCACGACGGTGAGGGCGCCCTTGTCGTCCTCCTTGTACGTGGTGAGGCCGCGGAAGATGAGCTTGGAGAGCAGGCCGGCGTCGCTCACGTAGATCTGACCGGGGTCGAGGTGCGAGAAGTCGTCCTCCTCGTACACCTGGATCGTGCCGCCCGGCTTGGCGCCGGGGACCTCCTCGGCAGGACCCGTCGAGTCCGCTGCGGTACCCATCGTCACCGCGGCCGACTGGGCGGCGGCCTCCTTCTTGCTCTTGCTCTTGTCCTTGCCGTTGCCGCTGTCACTGCTGCTGCAGCCGGCCAGCGCGAGGGCGCCGGCCGCGACCGCGACGACGGCGGTCCGCGCTCTGCGAGAACTGATGATGCTCATGGAGTCGAGTCCACCTGCCTGTGAGTTGTGATCAGTGATCCACTGGTGCTGCCTGGCGGTGCACTGCCGGTTCGTCGCCGGCTCCCGGGTGGCAGCGGCACCCCGCGCTCGGGGTCAGCGGCCCGTCTTGGGATCGAAGGCGTCCCGGACCGAGTCACCGAGGAGGTTGAACGCCACGACGAAGATGACCATGGCGACACCCGGGAAGAACATGTAGACGGGGTCCTGTTCGTAGATGTCCGACCCGATGGCGAACATCCGGCCCCAGTCGGGGGTCGGTTCGGTGTAACCGACGCCGACGAACGAGAGAAACGCGACCGACAGGATGGTGCTCGGCAGCATGTAGGTGCCCTGCACCAGGATCGGTGTGACGAGGTTGGGCAGCAGTTCCTTGCGGATGATGCGCCACGGCGAGGCGCCCGCGACCTTCGCGGCCTCGACGAACTCCCGCTCGCGCAGCGAGAGGGTGACCGCCCGGATGAGCCGGGCGAGGCCCATCCAGCCGAGGAACCACAGCACTCCGATGATCGCGAGCGCGTGGATGTAGGTGGGTGTCTCCTCGTCGGGAGCCACGAACACCGCGGTGATGACCGGCATCGAGGCGATCATGAACAGCTGCTGCGGGAAGGCCAGCAGAAAGTCCGTGAGACGGCCGAGCCAGTAGTCGACCTTGCCGCCGAAGTAGCCGCCGAACAGGCCGATCAGCACGCCCATGAAGACCATCGCGACGGTCGCCGCGAACGCCGTGTACAGCGAGGTGCGCATGCCGTACAGGAGCTGCGTGAACACATCGCGCCCCAGGGTGGGTTCGATGCCGAACCAGTACTCCGAGGTGATGCCGCCGTTGGGGCCGGCGGGCATGTTGAAGTCGTTCAGGAGCAGCGGATCGTCCTGCCCGTACAGCGTGTACGGGTTCTTGCCGTACAGCTTCGAGATCAGCGGAGCGAGGGCGGCGATCAGGAAGAAGAACAGCACCACATAGGCGGAGACCACACCGGTGCGGTCTCGCTTGAACCGGCGCCACATCAGCTGGCCGGGCGATCGGCCCTCCAGCTTCTCCGGCGCGTCGGAACTCTTCTGCGGTGTCTGCTCGTCGACCTCGGTGGAGGCTTCCGCGCCCTCGATCTCGATCGGACTCGTCATGATTCGTCCATTTCATGGGTACGCCGAGTCCGTGGCCGCCTCAGGGTGCGGGCAGCCACGTTCGGACCATGCGGATCAGGAGAGACGTATGCCTATCGGTCGCTGTGCGCCGCAGCGCGGCGCGCGACAACTCGCAGATGAACACGCGTAGTTGGCATCTTGTGCCTCCTCATGACTCAACCGGTGCACGGACAGGAGGGGCCCCTGACTGACCTCCGACACCCCTGACGGAGGGTCAAACACCCCACTGTGCTCGTGAGTCGGCGCTGTCCCCACAGCGCATGACCCATTGACCCGAGCGTTACGCGGCTAACTATCTGACATGAGCCAACTACCGACCACTGCCTTTAGGTCTCGGTTCCATCACAGCTGTCGCGTACATCTTCCAAAATCTGGACAAAATGATCTGAGAGAGAAGCCCGCGAAACGGACGTGTTACATGCGTATCGGGCGGCAGGCTCCGCATTTCGGACACCAGAGCCGGAAAAAACCGGTTGTACGGGACGGCGCGAACGGCTAGATCTTCCGCAACGAAAAAGCCCGGGCACCCCGTGACGGGGTACCCGGGCTCGATTCCCGGTGGATCAGCCGTGATCGGCGCGGTGGATCAGCCGTGATCGGCGCGGTCGATCAGCTGTGCTTGGCGCGGCTCGCGGTGCGGGCACGGTCACGCTGGTCGAGCACGACCTTGCGGATGCGAACGGCCTCCGGGGTCACCTCGACGCACTCGTCGTCGCGGCAGAACTCCAGCGACTGCTCCAGGGAGAGCTTGCGCGGCGGCACGATCGCCTCGAACGAGTCGGCCGAGGACGACCGCATGTTCGTGAGCTTCTTCTCCTTGGTGATGTTCACGTCCATGTCGTCGGAGCGCGAGTTCTCGCCGACGATCATGCCCTCGTACACCTCGGTGCCGGGGTCGGTGAACAGCACGCCGCGCTCCTGGAGATTCGTCATCGCGAACGCGGTGACGGCGCCGGCGCGGTCGGCGACGAGCGAGCCGTTGTTACGGGTCGCCAGCGTGCCGAACCACGGCTCGTGGCCCTCGTGGATGGAGTGGGCGATGCCCGTGCCGCGCGTACCGGTCAGGAACTCGGTACGGAAGCCGATGAGGCCGCGGGACGGGACGACGAACTCCATGCGGACCCAGCCGGAGCCGTGGTTCGACATGTTGTCCATCCGGCCCTTGCGGACGCCCATGAGCTGCGTGACCGCGCCCATGTGCTCCTCGGGCACGTCGATCGTCATGCGCTCGACGGGCTCGTGGATCTTGCCGTCGATCTCCTGGGTGACGACCTGCGGCTTGCCGATGGTCAGCTCGAAGCCCTCGCGGCGCATCTGCTCGACCAGGATGGCGAGCGCGAGCTCACCACGGCCCTGGACCTCCCAGGCGTCCGGGCGCTCGGTGTCGAGCACGCGGAGGGAGACGTTACCGACCAGCTCGCGGTCGAGGCGGTCCTTGACCTGGCGCGCGGTGACCTTGCGGTCCTTGACCGCGGTCTTGGCGTCCGCGCCCTTGCCCGTGCCGCCACGGCCGACCAGCGGCGAGGTGTTCGTGCCGATGGTCATGGAGATCGCCGGCTCGTCGACCGTGATGAGCGGCAGCGCGATCGGGTTCTCGGGGTCGGCGAGGGTCTCACCGATCATGATGTCCGGGATACCGGCGACGGCGCAGATGTCACCGGGGCCGGCCACCTCGGCGGGCTTGCGGGTGAGCGCCTCGGTCATCAGCAGCTCGGTGATGCGCACATTCGCCATCGTGCCGTCGCGCTTGATCCACGTGACGGTCTGGCCCTTGCGCAGCTCGCCCTGCTCGACGCGGAGCAGCGCGATACGGCCGAGGAAGTTGTCGGCGTCCAGGTTGGTCACGTGGGCCTGGAGCGGCGCGGACTCGTCGAAGGACGGGGCCGGGACGTGCTCCAGGATCGTGGAGAAGAACGGCTCCAGGTTGTCGCTGTCGGCCGGGACGGTGCCGTCCTCCGGCTTGGTCAGCGAGGCCACGCCGTCACGCGCGCAGGCGTAGACGATCGGGAACTCGATCTGGTCCTCGTCGGCGTCCAGGTCGAGGAAGAGGTCGTACGCCTCGTTCACGACCTCGTCGATGCGCGAGTCCGGGCGGTCCGTCTTGTTGATGCACAGGATGACGGGCAGGCGGGCCTGCAGCGCCTTGCGCAGCACGAAGCGGGTCTGCGGCAGCGGGCCCTCGGAGGCGTCGACGAGGAGGACGACCGCATCCACCATCGACAGACCGCGCTCGACCTCACCACCGAAGTCGGCGTGGCCGGGGGTGTCGATGATGTTGATCGTGATGGCGTCGCCGCCATCCTTGGGGTGGTACTTGACCGCCGTGTTCTTCGCCAGGATCGTGATGCCCTTCTCACGCTCCAGGTCGTTCGAGTCCATCATGCGGTCGTCGAGCGACTCGGCGGCGTGCGCGGCGAAGGCACCGGCCTGCTTGAGCATGGCGTCGACCAGGGTGGTCTTGCCATGGTCGACGTGGGCGACGATGGCGACGTTGCGGATGTCGTGGCGCGTGGCCATATTGAGGCGCTTCTCCCGGGGTGAGTGGACGGCCTCCGCTGCGCGGGGCCTGCCGGGCTGAACACGCCACGGCCTTACCCCATGGTACGTGGCCGCGACGGAGGCGGCCTCCGCAGGGCCACGACGGCGACGGCCCGGCGAGCTCTTCTCCGAGCTCACCGGGCCTTTTCGGCCCTTCCCCGGGTCCCACTCCCGGGGAAGGGGGACCCCAGGACGTCCCCGGCTGTTCGACCGACTGTCCCCCGCTGTTCGACGACCGGCCCTCGGTGCGCCGGGGGGCGGCCGCCGGCACCCGGCCCTAGCTCTTCGACGGGCCGGCCGAGGGGTTCGCGCCCTTCTTCAGGAAGCCCATGTCCTCGTAGACCGGGGTCTGGAAGCCGAAGGCGCCGGTGTTGACGAGGGTGGAGCGGGCGGCGGTGAGCTGGGGGCGCTGGAAGAGGGGGATCGATCCGGCGGCGGCCCAGATCCTGGCGTCGGCCTTGCGGACCAGCGAGCGCGCCTCGTCCTCGTCGAGAGTGGCGACGGCCTGGTCGAAGAGCTGGTCGACCTGGTCGGTGCCGACGCGGGTGTAGTTCTGCTCGACACTCAGGGAGCCGTCGGCCGCGGGCACCGGCTTGGCGTAGATCGGGCGCGCGTCGGTGGCCGGGAAGGCGGAGGCGGGCCATGAGTAGAGCGCCAGGTCGTACTGGCCCGAGGCGATGTGGTCCTTGAAGTAGCTCTCGTCCGCGACCTTGGACACGTCGGTGCGGATGCCGATGCGCTGGAGCATCTGCGAGATGCGGTCGGCGACCGTGCGCAGGGGCTCCGACCCGGGGCCGGAGGGCAGGACGAAGCGGAGCGTCAGCGGCTTGCCGTCCTTGGCGAGCACGCCGGCCGCCGCGCCGGCGGGAGCGGCCGTCCCCTTGGGGGCGTACGCGCCGGGCGCCCCGCCCGCGGGAGCGTCCCGATGGGCGTCCTTGTGCCCGTAGCGGGTGCCGTCGAGGTGCCCTCCGGCCTGTTCGTCGGCCGGCTTGTACTGGTGGTTCCCCGAGTGGTCCTTCGGGTCGTTCTTCTGCTCCCGGTCGGCCTCGGCGGGCTTGTTGTCCTCGCCGACGATGTACGTCCCGTCGTCGCCCGAGCCGTCCTGATCCTCGGTGTCCTCCGCCTTCTTGCCCTTGGACCCGGCGGCCTTCTCCGTCTTCTTCTCCTCGGTGACCGGGCCGCCGCGCACCCATCCCGCGTCGGAGAGCAGGGCCTGCGCCTCGGCGGTGTCCTGGTCGCCGAGCGCGCCGCTGTTGTCGGCGTACGCCTCCTGACCCGCGAGCGCGAGGTGGCTGCCGACCGGCTCGGCGGGCAGACCGAGCGGCTGGAGCACCACCCGGGCGAGTTCCTTGCGGTCGAGGGCGCGGGCCACGGCGCGGCGCACGCGCTCGTCGGCGAGCGGGCCCTCGGAGCCGTTGAGGGCGAGCTGGGTGTAGGCCGGTTCGAGGGACTTGCGGATCACGAATCCGCCCAGGCCCGAGACCTGCTCGGCCGGCTCCGCCCTCTTGCCGTGCTTCGTGCGGCGTGCGGGCTTGCCGTCGTCGGACGCGCTCGCCGACGCCATGCCGCTCGCGCTCGCGGACGCCTTTTGAGAACCGTCGGGAGAGGCCTCGCCGGACGCGCTCGCGGAGGCCTCACCGGACGCGCTCGCGGACGTCTCGCCGTATGCCGTGCCCGACGCCGACGTCTCGCCGTGTGCCGTGCCCGGCGCCGACGCGGACGTCTCGCCGGATGCCGTGCCCGGCGCCGACATCTCGCCGGATGCCGTGCCCGACGCCGACGCGGACGTGCCGGGCGAGACGTGCGCCCCTTGGAGGGGGGCGGTGCCCTCTCCGCGGGAGGCGAGGGTGATCTGCTCTGCCTGCGCCGCGTCGACCTCTGCCAGGTCGACCCGGCCCGCGGCGAGCGCGGTGGTGCGCTCGGCGCGCGGGACGGCGACGAGGTCGATCTCGGAGAGCTTGGTGGGACGGCCCCACCAGCGCGGATTGCGGGTGAGACCGACCTGCCCGGCCGTGCGGTCGACCGCCTGGACGGCGAACGGCCCGGCGGTGACCTTCAGCTTCCTGCGCGCGCCGTCGTTGAAGGTGTCCGGGGTACCCATGACGTCCTTCGGGTACAGCGGCGAGAACAGCGACTTCCAGTCGGCGTAGGGCCGGCTGAAGGTGACGCGGACCTCCAGGTTGTTCTTGCCGCGTTCGACCTTCTCGATGCGGTCGTAGCCGGCGTTGCGGGCGGTCCAGTACGCGGTGTCCTTGCCGGACAGGGCCCGCCACTGGGCGGCGAAGTCGGCCGCGCCGATCTCCCGCCCGTCGCTCCAGACCGCCTGCTGGTTGAGCTTGTACAGCACGACCTGCTTGGGCTCGCTCTCGACGACCTTCGCGGACTCCAGGTAGTTCGGGTTGATCTGCGGGCGCCCGTTCTGGTCGAGGCGGTACATCGACGGCAGGACGGCACCGGCGACGCGCGTGGTCGCGGCGTCGGCGTCCGCCTGGAAGGCGTTCAGAGTCTCCGGAACGGAGTCCACGGCCCAGCGCAGCGTGCCGCCGTCGGCGATCAGGTCGCGGGACGCGGGCGCGATGTCCTGCGCGGCAATGGGCTTGCTCGCGTCCTCCTCCGAGCTGCATGCGCCGAGGAGGGGTACCGCGAGCGCTCCCGCGGTGAGGAACGCGACCGAGCGCATCACCGCGCGCAGTCCGACGCCGTCGTGGGACATCACTGCAACCTCCGGGGGATGCTCCGCTGTGGGGCAGGTCGGTTTCTGATCACGTTTGGCCGTATATGGAGCTGATCAGATCTATGCGCCCACTGAAGGGGAGAGGGGGTCCGCGGGCGCGGCGACACGGCGGTGGAGGGCCCGAAGCCCACCCGTGCGGAGCAATGCCGGGCGGTTCCGGGGCCCGAGCGGCCGTCCTGCGCACCCGGGCCACCGGCGCGTCGCCGCTCTGCCTTCCGAAGCCACGTCTCCCCGGAGCCGGCCCGCTCCGAGTCGCGTCGTTCGAGCCGGCCCGCGTTCGGAGCCACGTCGGTCCCCCCGACCCGGTCCGCCCCCCCTGAGCCTCGCCGCCCTCAGCGGCCCCGGAGACCTCCGGAGGGTTCCGGGGCACTCCTGGCTCTCGTCCCCCGCGCCCCGGCCCTCACAGCCGATCCGGTGGCCGAGCCGCGGGGGGCGTGACCTCAAATCCGTGCACGCGCCTTCACACGGGCGCATGTGACGCGCAACACTCGCAGGCGCATGAACGTTGCCGCCTGGGACCACAGTGTCCGTGGAAGTGAGGGCAAGTCATGTCCGTGCACGACGACTTGACGTCAGTCCAGCGCTGTCTCGACGACCTCCGGAGGTCGGTCGGGCGCCTGGAACAGCAGATGGGCGGCGGTCTGGAGATGCGCCGGGTGCGCACAGACGCCGATCACCTGCGCGAGAGCGTCGCGCTGCTGCGCGAGGCCGCCTCGGGGACCTACCCCGAGCGCTCGGCCGCGACCGCCCGGGGTGGACCCCCGTCGCCCCGCCGACCCGACCTGGTCCCCATCCCCGACACCCCGTACGACAGCTCCCTGTGGACCGATTCGGACGACGAGGGTCTCGGCGCCCGCGACCGGCACGCCCCCTGACCCCGACCGGAGCATTCGTTGACCACTGGTACGGAACCTCATCTGAACAGCGGCGGCGTACGTTCCGGTACGCGCGCCGCGATCGCCGAACCGCATCTGCGGACCGACCGCTGGTGGCTGGCGCCCGCCGTCACGGCGGCCGGGCTGCTGGCCTTCGTCGTGTACTCGACCTGGCGGGCCTTCGCCGACACGTACTACTACGCGGCGCCGTACGTCTCGCCGTTCTACTCACCGTGCCTCGCGGACCGGTGCAGGACGATGCACGCCGGGCCCAACGCGGACCTCTTCGGGAGCTGGTGGGGCCTGTCCCCCGCCATCATCATCCTGATCTTCCCGCTCGGCTTCCGGCTCACCTGCTACTACTACCGCAAGGCCTACTACCGGGGCTTCTGGGCGTCGCCACCGGCCTGCGCGGTCGCCGAACCGCACAAGAAGTACACCGGCGAGACCCGCTTCCCGCTGATCCTCCAGAACATCCACCGGTACTTCTTCTACGCGGCCGTCGTCGTCGCGGGAATCCTCACGTACGACACCGTGCTCTCCTTCCGCGACGAGCACTACCGCTGGGGCCACATGGGTCTGGGCACGCTGGTGTTCCTCGTCAACATCGCCTTGATCTGGGCGTACACCCTTTCCTGCCATTCCTGCCGGCACATCGTCGGCGGCAAGCTGAAGCACTTCTCCAAACATCCCGTGCGTTACCGGATGTGGCAGTGGGTCGGGAAGCTGAACGCCCGTCACATGCTGCTGGCCTGGGCGTCGTTGGCGAGTGTGGCACTCGCCGACTTCTACGTGTACCTGGTCGCGTCCGGCGCCTTCGACGATCCGCGCTTCTTCTAGTGAGTGGGGCCTTGTGATGTCCGTGGTCGACCGGCAGGAGTGGGACGTGGTCGTGGTCGGCGCCGGTGGCGCCGGGCTGCGTGCCGCCATCGAGGCCCGGGAGCGGGGCGCCCGCACGGCGGTGATCTGCAAGTCGCTGTTCGGCAAGGCGCACACCGTGATGGCCGAGGGCGGCATCGCCGCGGCCATGGGAAACGTCAACTCCGGTGACAACTGGCAGGTTCACTTCCGCGACACGATGCGCGGCGGGAAATTCCTCAACCAGTGGCGGATGGCCGAGCTGCACGCCACGGAGGCCCCGGACCGCGTCTGGGAACTGGAGACATGGGGCGCGCTCTTCGACCGCACCGAGGACGGGCGGATCTCGCAGCGCAACTTCGGCGGCCACGAGTATCCACGGCTCGCCCACGTCGGCGACCGGACGGGGCTGGAACTGATCCGCACGCTCCAGCAGAAGATCGTCTCCCTCCAGCAGGAGGACATGAAGGAGACCGGTGACTACGAGTCGCGCCTGAAGGTCTACCAGGAGTGCACCGTCACCCGGATCCTGAAGGACGGCGAGCGCGTCTCCGGTGCCTTCTGCTACGAGCGGGAGACCGGCCGTTTCTTCGTCCTCGAAGCACCGTCCGTGGTGATCGCCACCGGCGGCATCGGCAAGTCCTTCAAGGTGACGTCGAACTCGTGGGAGTACACCGGCGACGGGCACGCGCTCGCCCTGCTCGCCGGTGCGCCCCTGCTGAACATGGAGTTCGTGCAGTTCCACCCGACGGGCATGGTCTGGCCGCCGTCGGTGAAGGGCATCCTCGTCACCGAGTCCGTGCGCGGCGACGGCGGCGTGCTCAGGAACTCCGAGGGCAAGCGGTTCATGTTCGACTACATCCCCGACGTCTTCAAGGAGAAGTACGCGCAGTCGGAGGAGGAGGGCGACCGCTGGTACGAGGACCCGGATCACAACCGGCGTCCCCCCGAACTGCTCCCCCGGGACGAGGTCGCGCGCGCCATCAACTCCGAGGTGAAGGCGGGCCGCGGCTCGCCGCACGGCGGTGTCTTCCTCGACGTGTCCACCCGTATGCCCGCCGAGGTGATCAGGCGTCGGCTCCCCTCGATGTACCACCAGTTCAAGGAGCTCGCCGACGTCGACATCACGGCGGAGGCGATGGAGGTCGGTCCCACCTGCCACTACGTCATGGGCGGCATCGCGGTCGACTCGGACACGGCGGCGGCACGCGGCGTACCGGGGCTGTTCGCGGCCGGTGAGGTCGCGGGCGGCATGCACGGCTCCAACCGGCTCGGCGGCAACTCGCTGTCCGACCTGCTGGTGTTCGGCCGCCGGGCCGGTCTGCACGCGGCCGAGTACGCCGCCGGCCTGGACGGCGGGCGCCCGCCCGTGGACGACGTCCAGGTCGACACGGCGGCCGCGGAGGCGCTGCGGCCCTTCTCCGCCGAGGGCCGCGAAGCGGGTGAGGACGACGGCCGGCCGCCCGAGAACCCGTACACCCTGCACCAGGAACTCCAGCAGGCCATGAACGACCTGGTCGGCATCATCCGGCGCGAGGCGGAGATGGAACAGGCCCTGGAGAAGCTCGCGGACCTGCGGGTACGGGCACGCCGGGCCGGCGTGGAGGGGCACCGCCAGTTCAACCCGGGCTGGCACCTCGCCCTCGACCTGCGGAACATGCTGCTGGTCAGCGAGTGCGTGGCCCGGGCCGCGCTGGAACGCACCGAGTCCCGTGGCGGGCACACCCGCGAGGACCATCCGTCGATGGACCGCGCCTGGCGGCGGATCAATCTGCTCTGCCGGCTGACGGACCCGACAGGCGGACTGGCCGCGACCGACCCCGTACGCGGGCAGATCGACCTGGTCCGCGAGACCACCGAACCCATCCGCTCCGACCTGCTCGCTCTCTTCGAGAAGGAAGAGCTGGTCAAGTACCTCGCCGAAGAGGAGCTCTACGAGTGAGCAGCTACGAGGCCCGCTTCAAGGTGTGGCGGGGCGACGTCAAGGGCGGCGGCCTGGAGGACTTCGCGGTCGAGGTGAACGACGGCGAGGTGGTGCTGGACATCATCCACCGGCTCCAGGCCACCCAGGCCCCCGACCTGGCCGTGCGCTGGAACTGCAAGGCGGGCAAGTGCGGTTCGTGCTCGGCGGAGATCAACGGACGGCCGCGGCTGATGTGCATGACGCGGATGTCCGTGTTCGCACCCGAGGAGACGATCACCGTCACGCCCCTGCGCGCGTTCCCCGTCGTGCGCGATCTCGTCACCGACGTCGGCTTCAACTACACGAAGGCGAGGGAGGTCCCGGCCTTCGTTCCGCCCGCCGGACTGGGGCCCGGCGAATACCGGATGCAGCAGGAGGACGTCGACCGGTCGCAGGAGTTCCGCAAATGCATCGAGTGCTTCCTGTGCCAGGACACCTGCCATGTCGTGCGTGACCACGAGGAGAACAAGACCGCCTTCGCGGGCCCGCGCTTCCTGATGCGGGTCGCGGAGCTGGACATGCACCCGCTGGATGCCGCCGCCGACACGGGACTCGACCGCAAGGCGACCGCCCAGGACGAACACGGCCTCGGCTACTGCAACATCACCAAGTGCTGCACGGAGGTCTGCCCCGAGGGCATCAAGATCACGGACAACGCGCTGATCCCTCTGAAGGAACGCGCCGTCGACCGCAAGTACGACCCGCTGGTGTGGCTCGGGTCGAAGATCGGCAGGCGCCGGACGTAGCGGACGCGGGCCGGACTCGGGCCGGCGGCAGGCCGCGGGCCCGGTTCAGAGCCGGCCGGGTCGCTGCGCCGCCGGCTGGAACACGTTGCCCGTCACGGGTGCATCGCTCCCCCTTCCTCCGGCGCGCCGCAGGAGCACGCCGTCGCGTGGGCGGGCCGGAGCACACCCACGGGCCGATCTCGGCACGCGGGCGCCCGGGCCTCCAGAGACCCGGCGTCAAGGACGCGTACGGATCGGTGGCCCGCGGTGAGGGCGGGACCCGTCAGCGCACCCAGCCCTCCCGGTAGGCGGTCCAGTCGGCCTCGGTCGCCGCGAAGTCGACGTAGAGGGCGAGACCGAAGCGGTCGCGGTCACGGTCCGTGCGGGACAGGCCGAGGCGCGCGCCGCGCACGGCCGCGGTGACCGTCTCGGCGGACTCGTGGTGGCTCATGTCGTCCTCGTGGAAGAACGGCAGGCCCATCAGCAGGTCGGTCGACCTCGGGGTGACCTCCAGGGCGAGTGAGGTCTGCTGGGCGACGTAGCCGCCGTACTGGCCCTCCATCGGAAGGGCCGTGTCGTACGACATGAGGGCGATCTGGTCGACCCGGCGGGCGACCTGTCCGAAGTACCACTGCGACCACCACTTGGGGTGGTTCGTGAGGGAGCCACGGATCGCGTGGGCGGCCGGCAGCGGGTCGATCTGGTGGGCGGCGACGGAGAGCGGGACGTGCCGGGAGCGGGTCACCTCACGCAGGTCGTCGAGGAGGGAGAGGTAGTCGCGGTTGCCGGAGTGCAGGGGCTCGAAGTCGAAGTGGACGCCGTCGAATCCGGCCGCCAGGATCTGCCGGGTGGAGCGCACGACCGCCTTCCGGGTACTCGCCCGCTCCATGCGCAGCCCGTTCGGCCCTTCGCTCGCCAGCGCGTCGCCGAGCCAGGCCTGCACCCGTACGCCGGGCAGTTCGCGGTGCACCGCCGCGATCAGCCACCCGGCCCGCGGGTATGCCGTACGCGGCAGGGTCCCGTCGTGCTCCAGTGGTCCCGCGTGCACGTACAGATCGCGTATGCCGGTGCTCCGCAGCCGCGCCGCCAGCGAGGCGACGTCCGCGTCCTTCTTCCGCCCG
The DNA here is from genome assembly GCF_000424945.1 of Streptomyces sp. 142MFCol3.1. NCBI lineage: Bacteria > Bacillati > Actinomycetota > Actinomycetes > Kitasatosporales > Streptomycetaceae > Streptomyces > Streptomyces sp. 142MFCol3.1. The sequence goes on along the minus strand of NZ_AUKV01000033.1, from coordinate 81,489 downwards.
TCGACCCAGGCGTGCCCCAGCCAGATGGCGTCGCGGTTCCTCGTCCCGGTCCCGGGCCCGGGGTCTCCGGCGTAGTTCACCCGCAGGGCGATGCCCGCGGCCAGGGAGGGCACCAGCAGGACGAGGACCAGCGCGAGCAGGACGCGCTTGGGCCACCGCAGACGCGGGTGCCGCCAGACTCGCCCGACGGCCCCGCGCCGGGTTCCCGCCCCGGACTCCGGGAGGGCCCGGGGCGGCTCCTCGGTGGGGTGCTGCAGGGTCTCGGCGGGGCCTGCCGGGGTCTCTGCCCGGCCCGACGAGGTCTCCGCGGGGGCGGACACGGTGTCGGTGTCCGCGGAGGCCGACGCGGGACCGGTCACGGGGCCCGGCTCGGGACCGGTCACGGAGTCGGCCGTAGGACCGGGTGCGGAGTCGGCCGCAGGACCGGTCACGGGGCCCGGCACAGGACCGGGTGCGGAGTCGGCCACAGGACCGGGTGCGGAGCCCGCCACAGGACCGGGTGCGGAGTCGGCCGCAGGACCGGGATCGGGGGCCGACACAGGTTCCGGCGCGGGGCCGGGTTCATGGTCCGCGGCCGCCAGGGGCTCGGTGGTGGCCGGTGCGGCGGGCGGTGCCGCGGCCGGCGTCCCCGTGCCGGGCTCCGTCCGTGGTGTCTCCGACTCGGGACCGGAGCTGCCCGCACGGGCCTCGTTTCCAAAATCCGCCCGCCCAGTAGCCATCCCCCGTGCCCCTCCCGTACGTCCCCGTATCCCCCGTACCTTAGGCGCCCCCGCCTCGGCGCACCCCGGTCGCGTCTGCGCGCATGCGGCCATACGCTCCCAAATGTGACGTCACGCCTGAGCCGAAGCCGGTCGCGCCAGGCCCCGTCGCACATAGCCGTGCGGGTGGCGCATGCCGTGCTCGGGGGGCTCATGGCGGTGGGGTGGCTGGTGCTGCCCCTGGCCACGGAGGACGGCGAGGCGCCGGTGACCGCGGCGCGGAACGCGCAGGGCACCGACGGGACCGTGGCCCAGGAGACGGCAGCCCCGGACGGACCGGACGAGACGGCCACCGGGGACCTCGTCCTGCCGCTCGTCGCCGTCGGCACCGCGGCGGCGCTGGGGGCGTACGGATACGCGCGGCGCAAGCAGCGCGCGAGGACCCGCACAACACCCGGCGGACACCCGGCCGGACTCCCGTCCGTGCCCGAACTCGACCGGCACATACGGTCGTTACTCGTGGACACCGACGACTGCGTCCGCACGAGTGCCGAGGAACTCGACGGCACCAGGGCGCAGTTCGGCGACGCGGCCGTCGAGCCGTACGCGGGCGCACTGGCCGGTGCGAGGTCCGAGCTCGCGACGGCCTTCGGGCTTCGGCAACTGCTCGACGAGACCGGTCGCGGCGCCGGAGACCGGGGCACGCTGGAGGAGATCCGGGCCCACTGCGGCGACGCCGGGCGGCGGCTGGACGCGGAGGCGGCCGGGTTCGACCAGCTGCGCGGCCTGGAGCACGACACGGCCACCGCGCTGGGGCTCGCGGAGACCCGGTTCCGCGCGGTGGCGGCGCGTACCCCGGCCATGGAGACGACGCTGGGCGAGCTGCACAAGCGGTACGCCCGCTCCGCGACCGCTCCGGTCACGGGCCACCACGAACACACCAAGGAGCGGCTGGTGTTCGCCACCATCCGTCTCAGCCTCGCGCGTCAGTGCGCCGACCGGGGCAAGGGCGGCAAGGCGGCGGCCTTTCTGCGCGCGGCGGAGGGCGCCCTCGGCCAGGCCGCCCTGCTCACCGACGGGGTCGACCGGCTCGCGGGCGAACTGGGTTCGGCGGAAGGGAGGTTGCCGGCCGCTCTGGACGCGCTGGAGGACGATCTCGCCGAGGCGCGCGGTCCACGCGCCGACGGGGCCGTCGGGGAGGTGCCCGTGCGGGTCGCGCACGCCGAGGCGCTGCTCGCCGATGTGCGCCGGGAGATCACGGCCGGACCGTACGACCCGCTCGACGCGCTGCGGCGGGTCGCCGAGGCGGGCGTCGTCCTCGCCGAGGCGTGCGCCGTGCCCGGCGAGCGTTTCCGTGCCCTGCGCGACGACGCCCTCCTTCCGGCCCGTGCGGCGGTCGGCGCCGCGGCGGACTTCGTGGCCACGAACCGGGGGGCGGTCGGCTGCGCGGCGCGTACACGTCTCGCGGCGGCCGAACAGCTCCTGGCAGCGGGGGCCTTCGCCCTCGCCGAGGTGCGGCGGGCCGACGCGCTCGCCCGGGAGGCACGGGACCTCGCGGAGCGGGACGTGCGGACGCACGGCAACCCCACCGGGGGGTACGAGGGTGCCGGGGTCGGCGGTGCCGTGCTCGGCGGCATCCTGCTGCCCGGCGCTGCCGGTCCTGCGTGCTTCGGCGGTCCCCGCACCCGGGGCCGGCGGGCGGTGCGTCCCGACTGACGCCGGGCCGCTGTCCACGGCCCGCCGGGGCCCTCGGCCCGTCGCGCCTCGACGGCGGGAGCAGCCGTCCCGCCGCTCCGCCTCAGAACAGGCTCAGGAGCGCCTCCGCCGGGTCCACCAGGCCCGATTCGCCGTCCGGCAGGGGCAGTTCGAACCACACCGTCTTTCCGCGAGGGGTTCGCCGGGAGCCCCAGGCGGCGGACAGCAGGCCGACGAGCTGAAGGCCCCGGCCGCCCTCGTCGGTGTCCCGGGCGCGGCGGCGGCGCGGCTGCACGAGGCCCGCGTCCCACACCTCGCACACCAGGGTGCGGTCGAGGAGCAGCCGGAGTCTGATCTCCCCCTCGCCGTACCGCAGTGCGTTGGTCACCAGCTCGCTGACGAGGAGTTCCGTCGTGTCCACGAGGGGTTCCAGGTCCCAGGCCTGAAGCTGGGTGCGCGCGTACTCGCGGGCGCGGCCCACGCTGCGCGGCTCGCGCGGCAGCGTCCAGTCTCCGACGGACTCGGCGGGCAGCCCCTGAACACGTGCCATCAGCAGGGCGATGTCGTCCTCGCCGTGGTGGGTGTCGAGGGTGTTGAGGACGTGGTCGCAGACGTCCTCCAGGGGGCGGGTGGGGTCGGTCAGGGCGCCGACGAAGGCCTGCAGCCCCTCGTCGAGGGGATGGTCGCGGGATTCGACCAGCCCGTCCGTGTAGAGCGCCAGCAGCGCGCCCTCGGGAAGTTCGACCTCGACCTCCTCGAAGGGCTCGCCGCCCACGCCGAGCGGCATCCCGGGCGGCACGTCGAGCATGAGCGCGCTCTCGCCGGGTTCGACGAGCACGGGCGGCAGATGGCCCGCGTTGGCGAAGGTGCACCGGCGCGTGACGGAGTCGTAGACGGCGTACACGCAGGTCGCGAGGTACACCTCGGAGAGGTCGGCATCGCGGGGCTGGCGGGCCGTGCGGGTGGCCTGCTGCACTCCGCCGGGGGTGCCGAGGCCGCGGGCGATCTCGTCCAGCGCCGAGAGGACCTCGGCGGGTTCCAGGTCCAGCAGCGCCAGCGTCCGTACGGCGGTGCGCAGTTCACCCATCGCCACGGCGGCGCGCAGCCCGCGCCCCATCACGTCACCGACGACCAACGCGGTGCGGTGGCCGGGAAGTTCGATCACGTCGAACCAGTCGCCGCCCACCTCGGTCGCCGCGTTGCCCGGCAGGTAGCGGCACGCGATGTCCAGGCCGGAGGCCTCGGGGTCGCCCGGGGGCAGCAGGGAGCGCTGGAGGATCAGCGCGCGCTCGTGCTCACGGCGGTACAGGCGCGCGTTGTCGATACAGACGGCGGCACGCGCGGCCAGTTCCACCGCGAGCGCGCGGTCGCGTTCCCCGAACGGCTCGCTGCCCTTGGTGCGGGAGAACTGGGCCAGCCCGACGACGGTGTCGTGGGCGACCATCGGGACCGCGAGGGTGGACTGGATGAGACCACTCTCGTCGGCCGGGATGTTCTGCGGCCGCGCGGTGCGCAGAGCGTCCGCGCAGGGCGAGTTGAAGGGGTAGTGGTGGACCGCGCCCACGGCCACCGGTGCGGGCCCGCCGACGAACGGCGCGTCGGCGACGGCGCTGGCGAAGGCGACGCGGCGCAGTTCGGCGCTGCCGTCGGCCAGGCCCGGCGGGGTCTCGTCACCGGCCAGCAGGCCCTGGTACAGGTCGACCGTCGCCAGATCGCAGAACCCGGGGACGACGACGTCGAGGAGTTCGCGTGCGGTGGTCTCCAGGTCGAGGGAGTTGCCTATGCGGGCGCCGGCCTCGTTCAGGAGGGCGAGATTGCGCCGGGCTGCGGCCGCCTCACGGGCGGCGGCGCGGCGGGCGGTGATGTCGGTCCCGAGCCAGGCGATGCCGATGGGGCGTCCGGTTCCGCTGTGCACGCGGTACAGGTTGACGGACCAGTGGCGGCGCTCGTCGGACCCGGGGACGTGGCCGGTGACGTGCATGTCCGTGATGGAGTCGCCGGTCTCCAGGACGCGGCGCAGGGTCGCCGAGACACGTTCGGCCTCCGCGTGCGGCAGGTAGTCGTGGACGCCGCGCCCGCGATGGTCGTCGACGGTGCCGCCGAAGGTCGAGGCGAACCGCTGGTTGGCGCGGCGGACGTGCAGCTCGGTGTCGATCAGCAGGAAGCCGAAAGGAGATTGACCGAAAATCGCCTGCGAGGCAGCGAGGTCCGTCTCGATCCGGCGGAGGGTGCGGACATCCACGACGATGCACACGGCGGCCCGCTCGCCGTCCTCCGTCGTGGTGGGCATCACATAGACCTCGGCGAGCCCCTCAGCCCTCTCGCCGACGCCGTCGGGGTCGGCGTCGAGGGGGTCGGGCATCCGGAACGGGACCACACCGGTCCACTCGCGGCCGTCCAGGATCTCCGCCATCTTGCGCTGCCCGAACTCACGCCGGTCGGGGGTGACGAACGCCTCGATGGGGTCCCTGCCCACGGCGCGTTCGGAGGAGATGCCGAAGAGCTGTTCGGCGCGCGCACTCCACTGGTCGATCAGCCCGTCGGCGCCGATGGAGAAGGAGGCGACCTTGATGTAGTCGTACATCGAGCCGGGCGGGCTGCTCTGCCACATGGCGTCGCCCGCGCAGTCGCCCTCGCCCGGCGTCGTGCGCAAGGAGTCGCGGGCCTCACCGCCCGCGGAACCGACCTGACCTCGAGCCTCACCGCCCGCGGAACCGACCTGGCCCCGAGCCTCACCGCCCGCGGAACCGACCTGGCCCCGGGCCTCGCTCCGGGAGCCTTCCTCGCTCCGGGATGCCTCCTCGCTCCGGAAGGCCTCCCCGCCGAGCGACCCGCGACGGACGGCCTGCTCGGCACTCGTGCCGCTCCGGGAACCGTCCGCGGCATCCGCCCCGCCGGGCGGCGTGCGCCGGGCGTCGCCCGCAAAGGGGCCCCCGTCGGGCGTCTCGCGCACGGAGTGGTTCCCCGAGTCGCCCGCAGGATCGCCCGACGCATCAGCCCTCGCGCCATCCGACGGGTCCTCGGACTCCGTGGCCTTCGCTGGTATCTCGCTCACGCGAACCGTCCCCTCCAGCTCACCGCGTCCGGCACCGGTCACCGGAGGCGGCTGCCCGCAGTATCCAGCACTACGGCGCCGCACGACACGGTGTTCACGATCACAGCAGGGTCCCGATGGTTTTTGGACCCGCCGCGACATACTCCCAGTCTTCTAACCAGGTCGCGCCCCCTCGAACCAAAGAGTCCGGCAAGCGCCAGTGGCCTGAACCATACGGTCGCATCCGGCCGTGCCCGGACGCGCCCCCGCCCGCCCCGCCAGGCCTGCTCACGGGGCCGCTCGGCCGAGGAGGGTCCGCCGGCGCTCAGCCCGGTACCGCGAGTTCGAACCAGACGGTCTTGCCGGCCTCCGCGAGGCGGGTACCCCAGCGCCGCGACGATCCGGCCACCAGCTGGAGTCCGCGGCCGCTCTCGTCCCCGGCGTCGGCGGTCCGCTCGCGCGGCGGTTCGGGCAGCGGGTCGGACACCTCGACCAGCAGGGTTTCGCCCGGCAGCCCGTCGGGGCGGACGAGTCGCACTCCGATGGGGCCGGTGGCGTACCGCAGGGAATTCGTCACGAGCTCGCTGACCAGCAGGGCGGCGATGTCACCGAGCGAGTCCAGCTCCCACGTGCGCAGCTGGCTCCGGACGACGGCGCGTGCCGTACGGACGGCACCTGGCTCCGCGGGAAAGGTCCACTCGGCACAGTCGCCTTCGGTGTCGATCACGCCGATCACTTCCCAGGCCAGCAATCCATGTCCGATTTCGTGGGGTTAATGGGCACATACCCGATATACCGGGCGCCTTACCGCCCACGGAGGCGCACTGTGGCACGAACGGCGTACGAGCCGCGAAACCCGTTCCGCCCTTTTCCTTACGCCATCCGTACGACGCGTGCGCCGCGGCGACCGGGGCACGGCCGGGGCACACCGGCACTGGCGTGCGCCGGGCCGTCACGCCTGCGCGTCCAGCCTCTGCAGCACGCCCTTCACCGCCGGCGCGTCCTGGTCCAGCCAGTCCACGTCCCAGATCTCGTCGGGCGTCAGCCAGCGCAGCTCGTCGTGGTCCTCCAGGGGCCGGGGCTCTCCGGAGAGCAGCCGGGCGGTCCACACCCGCAGGACGTATCCGGGCTTCAGGGGCCACTCGCCGGGGATCCGCTCCAGCGGTTCCGCCTCCACGCCCAGTTCCTCGCGCAGTTCGCGTACGAGCGCATGCTCGGGGGTCTCCCCCTCCTCGACCTTGCCGCCCGGCAACTCCCAGCGCCCGGCCAGCTCGGGGGGCGCACTGCGGCGCGCGGCGAGCAGGCGTCCGCCGCCGAGCAGGGCGGCTGCGACGACCACGATCCGTTCCATGCGCCGGAGCCTACGGGAGCGCCGCCCCGGTCACCGGCTTCCGTTCTGTCCGATGCGCTCGACCCAGTAGAGCTGCTTGTGCCCGCGATCGTCGAGGCTGTCCGCGATCTTCTGGGCCTCCGCGCGGGTCGCGTACCTGCCGACGCGATAGCGATTGCCGTTGTCGTCCTGTCGTATGACGAGCCAGGGAAGAGTGATCGTGCCGTCGTTCATCGCGCCCCTCCACTTCCCGTCCCGGGCCCCCGTCGTGCTCCGCCCTCCAAGGAAACCGCAATCCGCATATGCCCGAGCCTACGCCTAACCTTCACGCAGCGAATACGGCTTTTCACAAAGAGGTACGCAACCAGCCAATAAGGGAGCCGGGGCCGGGGGGCGCGCGCCGCGGAACGCGCTGCCGGCCGCTCCCGGGGCGCCGTCGAGCAGGGCTAAGTCCTTTCCCGGCGCAGCACTTGAGAAAGGCCAGATTCCAACCAGGCTTCGGTAGTGGCCACTTGGCGGCCGGCCTGGTCGGCGCGGCCGCCGTGTCACGGCAGTGGCCACCAGGCGCTTCCGGTCCCCGAAGACCCGTCCGCCACAGCGCCCGCAGGCGCCCCACGCTCCTTCACTCCCGGGCCGAATCCGGGCACTTCGCTCGACGGCATCCTGCCCCCGCCCCCGTCGGCCCGCATGCCGGCACTCCTCCCCCGGGCCCACCTCGGGCCGTATGCCGGCACCCCCCGGCCCCACCGCCGGTCCGCATGCCGGCACCCGGCCGCCGGGGCGTGCCTTCCGCGGGCGACGGGGCGGCGCCCCATCCGCCCCTCGGCAGACCCGTCCGGCCGGCCGCCGGAACGGCGCCCGCTACTTCACCGGCAGGTGATAGGCGATCCGGTACCGGTCCGCCGGGACGACGACGTCGGCCGTCTCCACCGGACGTCCCGACGCGTAGAACGTCCGCTGGATCACCAGGACCACATGCCCGGGGACCCCGCCGAGCGCGAGCAGTTCCTCGGCGAGGCCCGGGCGCGCTCCGACTTCCTCGGTGACGTTGTCCACGATCACGTCGATGGCGGCCATCCGCTCGACCACGCCCATGCCGCCGAGCGGCCCCTCCTCGGGGAGCATGACGGGGGTGCGGCCGGTGACGGCGAGGGGTTCCCAGGACGTGGAGAGCATCATCACCTCGCCGCCGTCACGGTAGACGTAGTGCGTGCACATCACGCGGTCGCCGGGCCGGATCGACAGCCGCTCGGCGATCACGCCGCTCGCCTCTACCTGCCGACTGTGGGACTCCCAGGTGCCGCGCGCGGCGAGCTCGGCCTGCTCCTGCCGGAAGGGGGTCGCGCCGCTGTCCGGGCGGTACCCGGAGCGGGCGACGCGGCGCGGCACCGGGCGCTCGCGCACATATGTGCCCGATCCGGAGCGGCCCTCGACCAGCCCTTCGGCCATGAGCACCTTGCGGGCCTCCAGCGCGACGGTGTCCGAGACGCCGTACTCCTCGCGGATTCTGGCCTGCGAGGGGAGGCGGGTGTGCGGTGGCAGCGAACCGTCGACGATCTTCTTGCGGAGATCACCCGCGACGCGCAGATACGCCGGCTGCTCACCGAATGTCACTTAGCCGCTCCCATCAGGTTGTACAGACAGCAACAGCGTGGCAACCGTGGGTTGTGCCATGCAAGCAAAGGCCAGAGAATCACTCGATGTGATGACGAGATCTGTACAAGGGCTTTACGCAGGCACTTTCTCCCCGCTATAGCCGCCGTCACACCTCCATGCCGGTGCCACTTCCCGCGCCGCTTCCGTCGCCGCCCTCCTCGTCGACCGCCGGCGGTGTCGTGGCGAGGCCCAGAGCCTTGCGTGCGGTGACCGTCTTCTTGGGGTCGATGAGCTTCATGGCCTTCTCGTAGTGGGCGTAGAAGGCCTCGGCGTCCTCCGCCTTCGCCGCCTCGGCCCACTCCTTCCGCGACCGTCCGATGTCCTCGACCAGCGCGGTGACCGGCTTTCCGGCGGCCGGGGCGAAGGTGTGGCCGCGGAGCCGGTCCGCCTGTCGGCCGAGCGCCTCCACGACGTCGGTCGCCCACTTCTTGTGGCCGGGCAGGTCATCCTCGACGTACTCCTCGTCGGGCGCCGCCTCCATCGCCCTGTTGAGGATCTGGGCGGCCCCCAGGTAGGCGTACTGGTCGGGGTCGAGCGTCAGGGAGTCCTTGCGCAGCGAGCCCGTCAGGCTGCCCTTCTCGTCGGTGTTGCCGAACAGGCACGTGATCTCGCGGTCACCGAGGCGCCAGCTCTGCGAAGTCGGGGTGAAGTAGTACACGTCGACGTCGTCCGGGACGGCCCAGGTGTCCATCGCGTAGCTGTCCTTCAGCGCGTAGCACCGGTCGTCGGCGGTGTCGGTGATCGAACTGTCTCCGGGGTAGCCGCCGCTGTCGCGCAGCTCGAAGTCCGCGAAGACCTCGGCGTCGTGCTCGCCCGTGCAGGGCACCTTGTCGACGTCGTACGCCATGCCCTCCAGCGCACCGCCCGGCGCGTCGAAGCACTCGCCCTTCTCGAGCGAGAAGGCGGCGCCGCCCCCGTCGTTCGCCGCGTCGCGGAAGCCGTCCCAGAAGTCACGGGCACCGCCGGTCGCCACCGCGACCGCGAGCAGCACGACGCCGATCGACGACATCACCATGCCGCCCACGGCCATACCCCGGCCGCGCTCCCCCCGCTTCTTGATCTGCGCGAGCGCCACGGCCCCGAGCACGAGACCGATGGCGGGCAGGAAACAGAGGATGCCGAGCACGAGGGCGGAGATGGCGAGCCCGTTGACCGGCGCCGGACTGTTGTACGGGGAGTAGCCCTGGCCCCACGACTGGTACTGCCCGGGGACTCCCGGCCGCGGGTACGCCCCGGGCTGCTGGTACGGACCCTGTTCACCGGGCTGCGGATACGCCCCGGACTGCTGGTACGGACCCGGTTCACCAGGCTGCGGATACGCCCCGGGCTGTTGATACGGCCCTTGGGGGTGCGAGGGGTACGCGGGGTGTCCGCCCGGCGGCGTCCCCGGAGGCGGATACTGGTCCTCGGGCTGCTGCGACCCGGGCGGCGGGGGTATGGCCACGAGTTCCCTTGCTCCTAGTCCAGGCGGGATGGAACGTGCGTACGGCTGCCAACTGACTGGGCGCATCGTAAGCGCGCGGCGACCGGGCGCGGAACGCGGGCAGCCGGCTGCCCCGCCCGTCATGCCACGGCCTCCGCGGTCACCGCATCTAACCTGCGGGCATGACTCCCTTGCCGGACTGTTTCTGCCCCGTGGACGGAACCCGCGTCCCCGGGGGTTCCCTCGCCTGGTGCTGCCCGGTGTGCCGCGGTCCGCTCGACCTGGACTTCGCGCCGACGCCGGCGCCCCTCAAGTCCCTGACGGGGCGGGTGAACTCGCTGTGGCGGTACGCGGAGTGCCTGCCGCTGGCCGCTCCCTCGGTGAGCCTGGGTGAGGGCCGCACCCCGCTGGTCCCGCTCCGGGACGGCATCTCGGCCAAGCTCGACTTCCTGATGCCGACCCTGTCGTTCAAGGACCGCGGGGCGGTCCTGCTGACCGAGCTGGCGCTGCGGCTGGAGCCCCGGCAGGTGCTCGCGGACAGCAGCGGCAACGCGGGCACCGCGATCGCCGCCTACTGCGCGCGGGCCTCGCTGCCCTGCACGGTGTACGTCCCCGAGGGCACCTCGCCGAAGAAGCTGGAGCAGATCGAGGCGCACGGGGCGCGGCTGCGCGTCGTCGAGGGCGACCGTGAGGTGACGGCGCGGACGGCGCGCGAGGACGCCGACGAGCCCGGCACCTTCTACGCCTCGCACGTCTTCAACCCGTATTTCCTGCACGGCACGAAGACCTACGTCCACGAACTCTGGGAAGACCTCGGCGGACGGCTCCCCGACGTCATCGTGGTCCCCGTCGGCAACGGCACCCTGCTGCTCGGCGCCGCGCTCGCCGTGGCCGAACTGTACGCGGCGGGGCTCCTGGACCGCCGGCCCGCCCTGTACGCCGTGCAGTCCGCCGCGGTCGCACCGCTGGCGCACGCCTGGTCGAAGGACGCGGACGACCTGGTCGGCGTCACCCCCATGGCGCCCACCTTCGCCGAGGGCATCGCGATCCCGGCTCCGCCCCGGGCCCGTCAGATCCTGCGGGCGGTACGGGACTCCGGGGGCACCTTCCTGACCGTGACGGAGGATCAGATCCGCCACGCCCAGACGGATCTGGCCTCCCGCGGGCTGTACGTGGAGTCCACGGGGGTGGCCTGCTGGGCCGCCGTCCGAGAGGGAGCGCTCGGGGAACGCTCGGCGGTTGTGCCGTTGTGCGGGGCGGGACTGAAGACGGGGCTGGCGCGGGCGTGACGGACGGCGGCCCCGCGCCGCCGCCGGAACGGCCCCGCGGGTCAGCCTCCCGGAGCGCCGCCGTATCGGCTCCCCCGGCGAGCATCCCGCACCCCCGTCAAGACGGCTCCCCGGGCGAACGGCCCCTTGCCGCCGCCGGAACCGTGTCGTCGGGCGAACGGCCCCTGCCGCCACCGGAACCGTGTCCTCGGGCGAACGGCCCCCTGCCGCCGCCGGATGCCCTCCGTGCGGCACGGGCAGCGCGGACCTGCGCCCCCGGAACAGCTCCCCCCGGCGAACGGCCCGTACCGCCGCCGGCTGCGCTCCGTGCGGCACGGGGCAGTGCGGGCGCGCGCCGTCGCCGGATGCGCTCCGTCCGTGGGACGCCCCGGCGCGCGTACGGCTCCCCGGCCGTCGCGCGCCGCATGGTCGGACGGTGATCACCCCGCGCCGCCTCGTCCCGTTGCTCGCCGCCGCCCTGCTGCTGCCCGTCCCCGCGGCGTCCGCAGCCGACGGGCCCCGGGGCTGCGCGGAGGGCGATCCCGCCTGGTCCCCCACCGCGACGACGATCGATCCCGCGGACAGCCACCATCCCTACGTCGGGAACGGCTATCTCGGCGCCCGCGTCCCGCCCGCCGGCACCGGGTACGCGGCCACCGGCGAGAGGACGGGCTGGCCCCTCTACACCCCGCGCTACGACGGCGCCTTCGTGGCGGGGCTCTACGCCCGGGGCCCGGAGAACACGGCCGGCCGCGAAGCAATGGCCGCGCTGCCCTCCTGGACGGGTCTCGACATCCGCGTCGGCGACGAGACGTACGGCGCGGGCAGCCGGACCTCGCACTACCGCCAGACCCTCTCCCTGCGCTGCGGATACGTCCGCACCTCCCTGACCTGGACGACCACCGACGGACGCCGCACCGACCTGACGTACGACGTGCTCACCGCCCGGGACTCCCCGCACACCGGGGCCGTACGCCTGCGCCTCACCCCGCACTGGGACGGCGAGGTCACCGTCACCGACCGCATCGACGGCCGCGGGGCCCGGCGCCTCACGCAGACGGGCACCGTCCGCTCCGGCCACCGCACGACGGGAGTGGCCTTCCACGCGGACGGCACCGCGGTGGACGGCGCGGTGGTGTCCACGCTGGAGGCGCCCCGACGCCCCCGGCGGGCCGTCGCACACGGCACGCTCGGCGCGGACCGGCCGGCGACGTTCCAGGTCCGCGCGGGCCGCGCCGCCGACGTCACCAAGTACGTCGGCGTCGACACCTCGCTCACCGCGCACGATCCCCGCGACGCGGCCCGCAGGGCCTCGCTGCGCGCCGCCGACCGCGGCTGGGACGCGCTCGTCGCGGCGCACACCACGGCCTGGCGCGCGCTGTGGAGCGCGGACATCGAGGTGCCGGGCCACCCGGACATCCAGCTGTGGACGCGCTCGGCGCAGTACGGCCTGCTGTCCGCGCTGCGGGCCGGAGCCCGCGACAGCGTCGCACCGGCCGGGCTGACGAGCGACGACTACGCGGGCATGGTCTTCTGGGACGCCGAGACGTGGATGTTCCCCCCGCTGCTCGCCACCCGGCCCCGACTCGCCCGCCCCGTGCTCGAGTACCGCTACCGCACACGCGGCGCGGCGGCCGACAACGCGCACAGGACCGGCGTCAAGGGGCTGTTCTATCCGTGGACGAGCGCGCGGCACGGCCGGCTGTGGACCGAGTGCCAGAGCTGGAACCCGCCGCACTGCCTCACCCAGAACCACCTCCAGGGCGACATCGCGCTGGCCGTCTGGCAGTACTACCTCGCGACCGGGGACCGCGCGTGGCTGCGCACGCACGGCTGGCCGCTGCTCAAGGGCCTCGCGGAGTACTGGACTTCGCGGGCCACGGCGAACACCGACGGCTCGTACTCGGTCAAGGGCGTCGCCGGGCCGGACGAGTACAGCAACGGCGTCGACGACGGCGTGTACACGAACGGCGTCGCGGCCACCGCCCTGCACGCCGCGACCCGCGCGGCGGCTCTTCTCGGCACACCCGCCGCCCCCGAGTGGGCCGAGGTCGCGGGCGGGCTGCGCATGCCGTACGACCCGGAGCGCAGGATCTTCCTCCAGTACGCGGGGTACGACGGGTCACGGATCAAGCAGGCGGACACCGTTCTGCTGATCTACCCGCTGGAGTGGCCGATGCCCGAGGGCGCCGCGTCCGCGACCCTCGACCACTACACGGCGCGCACCGATCCGGACGGCCCCGCGATGACCGACTCGGTGCACGCGATCGACGCGGCCGCGATCGGTGAACCGGGCTGCGCCGCGTACACCTTCCTCCAGCGCGCCTACCGGCCCTTCGCCCGCGGCCCGTTCGCCCTCTTCTCCGAGGCGCGCGGCGACAAGGCGGGCGCGGGCGACACCCTCGCCGGGTCCCCGGCCCAGGACTTCCTCACCGGCAAGGGCGGCTTCCTCCAGATCTTCACCCACGGACTGACGGGACTGCGGCTGCGCGAGGACGCCCTGCGTCTCGATCCGCTGCTCCCGCCCCAACTGTCCGCCGGGGTACGCCTGTCGGGCCTGCGCTGGCGCGGCCGTACGTACGACGTCGCCATCGGGCCCACGACCACGACCGTCCGGCTGCGCTCCGGCGCCCCCTTCACCCTGGAGACGCCCGAAGGGCGCCGCACGCTCACCGGCACCACCACCCTCAGGACGCGCCGCCCTGACCTCGCCCCGACCGCCGACCTCGCCCGCTGCCGCAAGGCGACGGCCACCTCGTCGGAGCCCGGCCTCTACCCGGAGGCGGCGGTCGACGGCAACGCGGCGACCGCGTGGGTACCCGACGCCGACCGGGCCTCCCTCACGGTCGACCTGGGACGCGTGACCCCGGTCGGTTCCGTCCGGCCGGCCTGGACGACGCGGCCCGCTTCGGCCCGTGCCGACGTCTCGGCGGACGGGCGGGCCTGGCACGCGCCCGACGGCGGCGCGGCCCGGTACGTACGCGTGAGCGTGCAGGGGCCCGCGGCGCTCACCGCGCTGGACGTACGGCGCTGAGGGCGGAACGGGTGCCGGTGCGCGTCCCCGGCTCAGTCGGCGGTGCCCGGCTCCACGACCCACTCGGCCCGCAGCCCGCTCACCGAAGCGATCATGTCGAAGTCGCCGTCGTAGCGCAGGACCGTGGCTCGACGCCGCTCGGCGACTGCCGCGACGAGGACGCCAGCCAGCGACAGCGCCCGGTGAAAGCCGGCGTTCAGGGCCAGAGCCTGGGTCTCGAGCGTCCGCTCGAACTCTTCGTCATGGCGGGGCAGGTAGTCGAATCCATGGAGCAGGGGGCGTAGCCGCAGTGCCTCGGGCTTGCGCCCGCCGGCCCGTCGGTCCCAGCACAACCCCGGCACGGGGTAAACCAAGGGGTCCGACTCCAAAGAGCCGAACCCCTCCTGAACTGCATGTCTGCCAGATCAGTGACGTGGTGGCGCGTCACCCGCTACACGTTGAAGCGGAATGTCTGCGGGCTGATCCTGACCTGCGGCGGAGCCCCACCCAGGGCCCTGACCTGGGATTTCTTCGTTGGCATGCGTTGGCTCCCGACGGATCCAACGCGACGCTTGGCATCGCCGCGGAGCGGAGCCAGGACGCGCGCACACTGCTGCAGGGGGCTGGGAGGACGGACTATTACCTGCTCAACTTCCAGTTGACGCTTTGCAGCAGCAGTCTCCTCACGTGCCGTCGCAAGTGCGGCCAGAACCTCGTCACGCTGATTGGTCCGGGACAGCCAACCAACGCAGCAAGCATGAAGAACGCGACAAAACTTGTCGCGCCTCCGAGCGTGAAGCCAAGTGCGCGCCCCTCGGAGATGGAGTCCGGAAATACGGGGAATAGAAGGAGAGCTCCGCCAAGGGAATAAAGAAAGATTGACGGCAACTGAAGGGCATACTGTCGACCGACTCGATCCGGACTCGATGACCAAATCTGCAGCTCGACGCCAGCGACCATCAGGATGAACGTAATGCTCAGCTGTTGAGTATTCATTCAGCACCTGCCCTCCGCAGCAACCAGCTTATGAGATCCATTCTTCAGAATGGACCGAGCGCTGAGTCACCCGGGCCACGAACCTCACATCAAACCCTTCGCACGACAGATTCTCACCACTCAGCGTCCCGTGATCCTCTGGAAACGACGCTTGAGATTCGCCAACTCTCTCTTCATTTCCTCACTGGCTCCGGCCGCGACCACGCTTTGCGAGTGGATTCCGAGCCAGTCGTCCTGAAGACGCTCCATCAGCTCGTCATCGAGAGTCCGGAGGGAACTTCCATCCGGAGCTAGAACCCGGAGGGCGTAACGCAGGAATGCATCCCAGGTGACTAGGTTATTTGGATTTGCCTCGCTAGCACCTTCAAAAGCGTCGATCGCACGGTCATAATAATGCTCCACGTCTCTCCCGGAGCCGTATGCAGCTTTGACCAGGAGAACTGTTCCGAGTGTAGTGAGGCTGTACGAGTCTCGGACAATATTTACTGCACGGAGCACGAACGACTCCGCCTTTGCCAGCACCTCCGGTTTTGATCTGCCCACATGTCGGTTCAGGATGGCCCGCTGCTCCCAATAGCGTGCGCTCCAATCGCCAAATGTCGGGGACAGTGATTCGTACCACTGATCGAGGTCTTCATTCGGAAATACACTTGACACGTTCTTATAGGCCATGAAGGAACCCACGAGCAGCGATGTTGCATTCCGCTCCCGCTGGCTAGTCCTGCCCAAGCGCGGGGCGACGCGCTGCATGGCCGCACCTATTGTCGCGAGCGCCTCTCGACTGCCAAGTCGCGCTACGCAGGCTTCGAGTGCCATCCAACGCTGTCTGGGCTTGATCCAGATACCGTCTGTTTTCAACACCGAAGAAAGTGGATGGCCATCGCGAATCAGTCGAACGAGAGCATCACTCTCCATGCCCACCATTCGAGCTGCATCGGAGGCGTGGAACCTGCGATCGAAGCGCGATGCAAGAGCAGCAAGCAAGAGAACAGAAATGTGGTTCGGGTCAGTGATAGCGCCAACCAGCTCACTCACCCTCCGGCCAAATCCTGGAGCGTTCTCCAGCTCGGCCATCGAATCGAACAACTCACGCCCGCGGAAATGAGCCAGGCGACGGTAGTCCTTCTTCTCGGACTCAAGGATTCCCAGTCGCCCAATGGACTGAAGCTTATCAACCAGCCGTGCAGCATCGGTTTTCGTCAGGTGATTATTGATGGTCGTCATGCGGTTGCGGGCCAGGTATACCTCGTCGATTCGCCCGAGCACGTTCGCGGTCCGATCCACCTGATCGACGGCAACACAGATAATCTGGAGATCGGCGCTTCGCGCCAGGCTCAACAAAGACGCGACGTCGTCGGCAATGTCTGCGACGGAATCAAACAGCAGCGCGACCGCCTTCCCGCCGGCGGCAAACTGGACAATGGCATCGATGTCGGGGCGCTCGTCTCCAACATAGAGGTAAGTCCGCCACGAAAGGGTCCTCAGCGCCTTCCCAATAGCAAGCAGCCCAGTGGTGCGGCCGGTCAAGCGTTTCCCCACATAGACCATGGCCGTGTTCGTACGGATGCTTCGACCGATCTGTTGACAGTCAGCTGAAGCTTGCCTAATCCAGTCAAGATCCGCATTAAATCCATTCTGAATATCGCCCCATTCAGGCTCGTCACCCCCAATGAAATCGTGATCCTGAGATGACTTCCGAGGGGTGTCGAGTCTCAATTCCCTGAACTGCCGCCCCACCCGGAATGTAATCTCTTCGCGACTACTCGGGGCCTCCTTCAGATTCATGCCCGTAAGCTCCGGCCAGGCATCCGCAAACTCCTCGGCAGTCATCCGCACGGGCACGAGATTCCACTTACGGAGATCCCTCTCAACGGCTTCCGAGATACTCGGGCTTACGTAAAAGCTGGGGGCTTCATGAGATGGCGTCCTATTGGCGATCACTGCTTCAATGTCCGGCTCGTCCCGCAGCCTAGCTCCGATGATCACAAAAGGAAGGAGCCCATAAGTGTCGCGGAAATTGAGCGGCCAGGCTGCACTAGCCATCGAGCTGCCCGAGTATTCACTCAAGGAGAATACCAGGCGGCGCCTCTCCATGTCGCGATCGACACATCCGTGCAAATGCACGACGGACAGGTGGCGACTCTGGCGAAACTCGTCATCCCAGTTCACGGTAACCAGAGGGCGCGACTCATCAGATCGTACACGCGCATATGCCTGCTCGAAGACATCATCAATATTGAGGGTCCAAACCGTCGACCACGGGGTCCTGGCATAGACGTCCATCCAGTCCGGCGGACTGACCTCCCAAAAGGTACTCCTAAGCCAGTCGTAGACCTCATTCTCTCCTGCGTCTTCAACCGAACGGGCATAGATTCGCCACAGCAGGTCACCTTCCTCAATCGGCACATTGAATCGCTCAGCCAATAGCGTTGCCAATTCAGGGCCCGTCGGCAGCCCAGAGCCATTCCTAGAAACTGCGTCACGACTTGCTCCGGCACCCAGCAGTAGGTGGTAGTCCCCGTTATGGACAGCCCGCCTAAGGGCTTTCTTCTGATCGTCCGTGAGTTCAATCGCCATCAGTACTCAGCCTCTCCGCTAATCCTTTTGCTCGTCTTCTTCTTGCAAATGCCAGGATCAAACGATCGACACGGAGCTTCTACCGCTCCTCTAACAGTTACTGCGGGCCTCGGTATGAGGTGACGGAGAAAGTGAGCGCGTTACGCCGCCGTCCAGCCCTGAATGGACACATCCATCCCACCGCTCAGGTAGTGGCGGAGGGCGCTGGCCGTGGTGTCGACGAAGGCATCGGGGATGGCGTCGGCGTCGACCCAGCAGACCTGGGCGTGCTTGCGAGGTTCGCGGTTCTCGGGTTCGCCGGTCCAGTCGTGGGCTGCGAAGACGACCGTGAGGAAGCCGTTGGGGGCTTCGACGCCCCAGGCGCCGTGGATGATGTGGGCGACCTTGAGGGATTCGGGCTTCACGGTGAGGCCCGACTCCTCGTAGAGCTCACGCACTGCAGTTTCGGTGATGGACTCGCCCGGCTCGCTCTTGCCGACGGGAAGGTCCCACAGGCCCTGGGCGAACTTCGCGTTCTCGCTGCGTTGGAGAAGGACCACGCGGTTGGTGGCCTTGTCGTGGACGATGACGGCCGCGACCAGCAGGGTCATCGATTCGAGCGCCGGCCTGAGGGCCTTCGGCTGGTCGTCGGTCTGCTGGGTCACGGTGTTCCCTTCGTCGGGCGGGTTGTTGGGCATGTTAGGCGAGGGCCTCGCGGGAGCGGCGGGCGAGATCGGCGGCACCGGGAACGCGGCGGCGCTGGTAAATCACAAGCGTGGAGCGGATTGAGGTGATTGCCTTGCGGGTCCGGTCGGAGGTCATGCCCTCCATGAGGACCAGGGCCTGGGTCCAGGCGGCGACCGCTTCGTCTGCCCGGCCTGGGCGGCGAGGCTGTCGCCGAGGTCGGCGTGGGTGAGGGCGTGGACGCGCTTGTACTTCTGGGGGTCCCAGCGGGTGAGGGCGTCGCGGTGCTGCTGCTCGGTGCCGATGTGGTCGGCGAGGTCGGTCAGGGTGCGGGCGGTGTGGCTGGCCACGGTGCCGGCGGCGGGGCCGCTCACGCGGGAGTAGCTGGGCTGGGGGTCGTCATCGCGGAGGAGGGCGTCCTCGGCGGCGAGCAGGGCGCGTGCGGCCGACGGGTGTTCGTCGGTGGCGGCGTAGGCGCGGGCATGGGTGATGTGGAGGAGAGCCTCGGTCTGGCCGTCGACGTGGCCGAGACCTGTGCGGAGGGCGCCTTCGACGAGGTCGACGCAGTGGTGGTGCTGCTTGAGGCTGAGGGCCTGGTGGGCGAGGGCGCGCATCATCCAGGCGGCGTGGCCGTGGGGGTCGGCTTCGCAGGCGAGCTTGTAGCCGACCTGGTAGTAGCGCTGGGCGACGCCTTCCTGGCCGAGGTCGTGGTGCTTCCACCCTGGGAGGTAGGCGAGTTCGGCGACGGCGCCGAAGGCGGCCCGGCGTAAGGCTTCGCTGGGGAAGCGTCCGCGCAGCATGGGGGCGGCTGTGTCGGCGAGGTACGCGGTGACGGTGGTCAGGCCGTGTCCGCCGCCGAGGCGCTCGTCGGCGGCGCTGAAGGCCGCGGTGATCTGGCGTACGACGTCCACGTCCTCCGCCCCGACCAGGGACGTGCCGCTGCGGGCACGGAGCATGCGGGCGGTGGCTTCGTGGTCGTATCCGAGCGGCATGGCGACGCCGGCGGTGGTGAAGGCCGCGATGGCGAGGAAGCGGCGGCGCTCGACATCGGCGCGGCCCAGGTCGGTGGCGGCGAGGACAGGGTCGGATTCCGCCGGCACTTCGTCATCGCTGGCCTGGAGGCTGATCTCGGTCTGGGTGACCGTGCGCCCCGCTCGGCGGGACAGTGCCTCGGCCAGGTACTGGCCCACCCGGCCGGACGGGGCACGGGTGCCGTTCACCCAGTGCGAGATGGCCGACTTCTTGGTCTGGAGGGTCTCGCCGTTCTCGGCGGCGATACGCCGCACGTCTCGGGCGAGGCCCTCGTAGCTGCAGCCAGCCGCGTTGATGACGTCGCGCAGACGGGAATTGGGGTCTCTCTGCGCCGCCACGATCCCCTCCGCCCTGGAGCTGTAAACCGCGTATACCGCTTCAACTGCCTTCCACCGTACCCACTCAGCGTGACCACCGGTTCACTTATCAGCAGCCGCCCGGAACGGCGCGACCGTGATCCAGGCTCCCCCTTGGTCCGGGCGGCACCTCGAAGTTCCGTACGCCCACACCAGGCTCGGGCATTCCTGTGCCCGGACCTGGCCGATCAGAGACGGAGACACGGTGACCACCATCGCCACCACGGCCATCACGGTCGAGCTGCCCGAGGCGTTCGACCCGCGCTGGAGTCGCCTGCCCGGCATCCAGGTCGACGACCGACGCATCACGATCGACCCGGCCGAGTACTTCTTCCGCTTCGAGTCGAGCACGTGGCTCGTCGCCGACTGGGAGCTGGTCAAGTCCCAGCTCCTGGAGGTGGACGAGACAACCGAGAGCGCGGTCGAGCAGCTCGCGCTTGACTTCATCAAGCAGCACAGTGAGTCCACGTCCGACGCGGCCCGCGTCGTGGCCACCGCGTACGGGGTGTACGCGTACCTCTTCCGCGAGGAGCACCTGGCCGGCCTCGGCCTGCCGCAGATCACCGCCGATCACCTGCGGATGCTCCGCGAGGCGGCCACGCTCATGGCGCTCAACAAGGTCGAGCTCGACGGGCACATCTCCATCGTCGGCCCGTGCTGGTTCTTCCCCGCCGCCACCTCCGTCGTCTTCGACCTGAATGACGAGATGGGCGGGATCCTCGACGAGGTCTACCACGGCGGCTGGTTCAACGAGCGCCGCCGGATCGAGTCCATCAAGGCCCACGCCGCGCTCGGCGGCCGGCTCGTGCACGGCTGCCAGTCCGTGCCGGACCAGTCCGGCGGCATGGTCGCGCCATACGGTGCCTCGATGGCGAACTTCCGTGACGACCTCGCCGCGTTCAAGGCGGGCTGGATCGAGCAGGTCTACGCCCACCGCGTGAACCCCGCCGCGTAACTCCCCCCGATCAGGCTCCGGGGCGGGCCGACACCCCTCGCCCGCCCGGGACGCCACCACCCCTCCCCGGAGCGCCCACGTGACCACGAATCCCAGCGCCGAACTCCTCGACAACCTGCTCACCGCTACCGGCCAGACCACCGCCGTACGGGAGGAGGTACGCGTGTGGTCCATGTCGGGCGTCGAGCGCGTGTCCTTCCCCGACGGCTCCACGGCCATCTTCAAGTACGCCAAGAAGCCCTTCGACAGCGAGGACCAGGCCCTCCGCCTGGCCCACACTCTCGGCGTACCCGTCCCCCAGGTCCACGCCTCCGCCGTCCTGGACGGTTGGCTCGGCATGCTCATGGAGGACCTCGGACCGTCCGTCCGCGAGGCCGACGACCTCGACGGCGTCGCCGCGGCGGTGGTCCTGCACGGCACCCGTACGGCTCCTCCCTTGTCCGTCCTCGACCAGGAGCGGCTGCGGACGCTGCCGGCCCGGGCACTGGAGCATCTCGAACGGCTGCGCAAGGCCGACCGGTGACAGGACGCCGACGACGTCGAGGACGCGCTCGACCGGATCGCCCAGGCCGCCGAGGCCCGCTCGGCCGAAGCGACGCTGGAACCGTTCGGCTGGGTGCACTCCGAGTTCCATCCCACCAGCCTCCACATCGGCGAGCGTGGCTGGCGGCTGCTCGACTTCGCCCGCGCCTTCACCGGCCCCGGTCTGCTCGACCTCGCCAGCTGGCACGGCACCATCGAGCCCCCGCACCCTGTGCGCCTGCGTGTCTTCCTGGAGCAGTACGTCACCGCCGGCGGCACCCCCGACGCCCTCGCGCCGCGCGGCGGGCTCGCCGCCGAGAACTGGGCCCTGGGCTGGCACCGCATCTGGGCCGTCGAGTGGTTCATGGAGCAGGCCATCCGTTGGATCAACGACCCGGTCATCGACCCCGCCTACATCAAGGCCGTCCGCCGCCACCTCACCGATGTCCTCCACCTCCTGGAGATCTGACGTGCTCGCCCAGGCATCCCCCTGGCACGCCCACGCCGTCCAGCGCACCGCCGCCGGACTCGCCGAGCCTCTGGCCGTACCCGCCCGGATGGAATGGACCACGAGACCCGGCCAAGGTCCCGGCGCCGACGTCCTCGGTCCCGACCTGCGCGGCAAACGGCTCCTGGAACTCGGCTGCGGCCCCGGCCACAACGCCGCCCACCTCGCCACCCGCCACGGCGCCCACGTCACTGGCGTCGACCTGGTCGGCCTCCAAGTCCGCCGCGCACGCTCCCACTACGGACGGCTGAACAACCTCACCTTCGTGGCTGGCCACGCGCTGCACTACCTGCACGCCTCTGACGAGCAGTTCGACGCGATCTACTCCGTCTTCGGGGCCGTCGGCCTCGTCGCCCCCGAGCTCCTCCTGCCGGCCATCGCTCAACACCTCACGCCCAGCCGGGTGCTCGTCTTCTCCGTCCCTCACCCTCAGCGCGGCGGCCGCAGCCCCTCGGGCGACGACCGGCCCCGCCGCGACCACGTCACCCTCCCCGACCGCACCCGCCTCCCCGTCGCCCGCTGGGAGTTCTCCACGGACCGGTGGCAGAAGCATCTCAACCAGGCGGGCTTCTGGCTCACCTCGGCCCAGGAGTTCCACGACCCCCGCATGGGCCACTGGCCCACCACCCTGCTGATCCGCGCTCGCAAACTCTGACTGCCGCCCTCGCCCCGGCCCCTGGAGGACCGATGTGCCCGCCCTACTTGCTCATCGACATCGACGGCGTCCTCATACCCTTCCCCGACGAGTACGGCTCGACCCCGGCCACCCACGCCCGCCACGACGTCGTCCCCGCCGGCCGCAGCGCCGACAACCCGGTCACAGTCTGGCTCAACCCCGACCACGGCCGCCTGCTCATGGACGTGATCCGCACCGGCCTGGTCACCCCCGTCTGGTGCACCAGCTGGCGCCAGGACGCCACCGCCCTCATCGGCCCGCTCCTCGACCTTCCGACCCTGCCGTACGTCGATCTCCCGCGTCCGCAGATCACCACCAGCCACCCCAACGGCTACCTGTGGAAGCGTGACCACGTCGACGCCTGGCTGGGCGACGCCCCCGCCGTCTGGATCGACGACGACTTCACCGACCTCGACCATGAATGGGCGGTGGAGCGCACTGTGAAGGGAACGGCGACCCTCCTCATTCAGCCCGACCCGCACCTCGGTCTACAGCCCGAGCACCTGACCGAGGTCACGAGGCGGGTTGCCCAGTTACGCGCAGCCCGCGCCGCCTGACGACTGATGCCCTCGCTGTCACGAGCAGCGAGGGCATCAGGGTGCGCAGCGAGGCCTGCACCAGGGCTACTGCCACAAGTCCGCTCCATCGCGCCCACTCGGGTCCATGGCCAAGAGATCTTCGTGCAGGCCCGAGAGGACTCGACCAGTCGGGGCGCCGTCTTCGGCTGACTCCATGACGAGCCAGCCGGCATCGATGCCCGATACGTTCAGATCACTCCCGGTGTCGAGCTCATCGAGCGTTGCGAACACTGCCTCATAGGCGACCGCTCGCGCCAGGCGAACGAGATCCTCCTTGTTCGCCCCAGCAGCAAGGAGCCGCTGGGCAACAGGAAGCTGATCGATGGCGTCCGGATCGGCCCAACCGCCGATCGGACCGCGCCACAGACTTCGCAGCAGCATGAACCGCGCGAGGTGTGGAAGGTCCTCACAGATCTCCGACTTGGCCCAGTCGCCGGCATCGGCTGCGCCGAGTGCTTCGAATCGGGCGCGCAGCGACTCCGCTGTCGCCCTTCCACGCGCGTCCAGACTGTTCAGCCAAGCCTGCCACTCGTTTGAGGATTCACTCACCGTGACAGCATGCCCCACGCGTATCTCGGCTGGAGATCCGCCAGCACTATCAGCAGCTTGGCAGCCCAAGCCGATCGCTACTCTGTTCGCATGATCGTGAACGGAGATCGCCAGTTCCCCGCCGCGCTCGCCGCTGCCATGGCGGTCAGGCTCGAGTGCATTGGCGAGGATGGTGTCGACTTCGAACCGTACGAGTCCTTTCTGTCTGCCGATGAGACCACCGACTGGTTCCGCGCGTGGACAGGCAACAGCGAGCTGAACGGTGACGACTTCCGCGTATTTGGCCAGGACGGCACCGGTGGGAACGCGGCGTTCTGGCTGGTTCGTCCACGTCGGGAGCTGGTAGAGCAGCCCGTTGTCTTTCTGGGCTCCGAAGGAGAGACGGGCGTTGTCGCTCGCGACCTGGGCGCCTTCCTGTGGCTGCTGGCTGACGGCTTCGGCCCGTGGGAAGCAGCCACCTCGTATGAGCCCGAGCCCGATTGGGCTCCACAGGTCAATCGCAACCTGACGGCCATCGCGGAGCAATTCGCTCCGGACCGCCGCGCGTCGGCAGCGGCAATCATCGCGCAGGCCACACGAGAGTTTCCCGACTTCGACGACACCATCATGAAGCTTTGCCGTTAAACCCGACCCGATGCCCCCGCCAGGACGCGTGGCGAGGGCATCTGACCGGTGTCAGCGGTGTCGACCGCGCTCTTCGGGCCTCGTGGCCACTGGTGTGGCCGGAGGGTGTGGCGTGGCGGGCATGGCCGATGGGCCAGAGCTGGGTCAGCAGCCCAACCACCACGCACGGGCTGGCCGCCAGCACCTCACGAAGCGTCTCCCTCAGGCTGGCATACCGAAGGGCACCGGACCGGCACGCCCTCCGGCATCACTACGCCAGCCTGCTGATCAAGCACGGCGAGTCCGTGAAGACGTCTCCGAGCGCCTTGGCCGCACCAACGCGGCCATGACGCTGAACATCTACACCCACCTGTGGCCCGACTCCGAGGAGCGGACCCGGGCCGCCGTCGACAAGGCGTACGCGGACCAGTCCGCCGATGCCCCAGCTACAAGTCGACGAAGCGGCGTAACCGCTCCCCCGCGCGCTGACCGAAGTCAGCACGCTTCGGACTCTGCGCGGACCGCAAAGGCCGCCCAACCCGCTCCGTCGCAGGTCAGACGGCCTTCGCCGGACGTACTAGACGTTGAAGCGGAATCCGTAGTACAGGGCTCCCACCTGCGGAAACGCGGGTTTTGCAGGGGTCATCCCAGCACCATCCCAGCACGGGCGTCTCATCCCAGTACCACGCAGGCCCGACGCCTCTCCTACGCCTACGCAGCTCGAGCGTCAGCGCTCGAGCTCGCCTCCTCCGCTGGCAGGAACGTCGCATCCAGGGGCGCGGGCCTCATGGCGCGCTGCAGTACCTCCCGGCAACGGTCCCACGCGCCGGGCAGCAGATGCCCATAGATGTCGACCGTCGTCTTGACCGAACGGTGCCCGAGCCAGCGCGAGACCTCATGGATCGGCACGCCGTTAGCCAGGGCCGTGGAGGCGAAGAAGTGCCGCAGGCTGCGGGGCGTGTACTTGGCACTGCCGTCCAGATCGACAAGGCCGGCCGAGAGGCATGCCTTCTTGAACTGGTAGCCGTAGGACGCAATTGACGGCATTACGCCAACGCCAGGCTGACGCGAGGCAAAGAAGGTCTCGAGCCGAATCCGTTTCCCCTTTTGCCCAGTGAAGACGACGGGCACCGGCTTCCACTTCAGGAGGTGCACGTCGATCTCCTGCTCAACGAACAGGGCGGTTGGGACGTCTCGGCACTCCTTCTCCAGCCGATGTTTGAGCGGCACGAAAGGTGTCTGGCAGTCCTCACGGTGCGCCTTGGCACTGACCTGCCATCGAATCCTGACGTAGCCAGGCCGCCTGCACTCGGTGGAGAACGCCAGGGCTTCGCTGGGGCGCTGGCCTGTTCCGGACTGAAGGTAGACGGTGAGGCGGAAGCGTGGCGCAATGTGCGCAGCGATCAGATCGACCTCGGCTGACGTCGGAACTTCGTCCTCGTCCACCGCCAGCGCATCCCTGCGGGAGATCCGGATGCCCCGGGCCGGGTTCTCCGTGATGCGCTTGTCCACGACGGCCGCCTCCATGATGGCGGCTACCATCACCATCCGGTCGTTCACCGTCGATGCAGCCAGCCCTGCACCGCCTCGGTAGATGTCCTTGACGAACTTCTCAAAGTCCCGGCGCGCCAGCCCAGCCAGGGGCTTACGACCAAGGTTCGGCACGAGATGGTTGCGAATGAACCCTTCGTAGTTGCAGCGAGTCGCCTCTCCGATGGCCCGTCGCTCCAACCACTCCTCAGCCCAGACCGACAAGGACACGGCGCCGCGCGCAGGATCGATGCAGACGCGGGCCTTCTTATCCTTCTCCACGACGGCAGCGAAAGCGTCCGCACCGTCCGAGCCGATCCTTCGTGGAAACGACTTCTCTCGCTGCCGCCCTCGCCTGCCGCCTGGCTCCCGATACCGCACGGTCCACGCGTGACCGCATCTTGAACGCATGCAGGGATAGTTCCAATCGCGGACATCCTGCTTGCACCTCTGAAAGACGCGCGCCACCCAACACTCCGATCTGCCAGACGTCTGTCCTTGAGATCGTCGCTATCACCTCACACATGGGCAAGACACTCGCCACTAATCCGCACTTTCCGGCGAACATATCTCATCGTCGCCAGATCGACGGCGCCAGTAAGCAGTCAGCCACATGAACCGGCGGGTCACATAGCCGGAGGTCAAACCCGAGGGTTGAAAGCGCCCGAAGATGCATTCACAGGGCCCACCACCAGTCAGTCGACGTCCAGCTGATCTGCACCTGACACTTCCTCAGTCCCGTCCGGAGCCTGGGCCGGCGTCGGATGTTGCGACGGCTTGGACGCGTCCCCCTCCAGCGCGTACGCGAGCGCGAGAGCAATCCGCTCAATCCAGTTCAGCGCGTCCGTGACATCAGCCTCGCCGATCGGGCGGCGCTGCTTGAGGTCACCGTCGATCAGATCCGCGTCGTGTGCGATCTGGTTTCGGCGGCGGAGCAGCAGGACGTACTGGCCGCGCAGCCGTTTTTCGTCGTATGAAGTGCGGTACTGGCTCCACCGGTTGACCCACTTCGCCGCCTCCCGCCACACCTTGACATCGGTGACGAGCGCCATCACCTTCGCGATGGCATCCGGGTTCTGCAGCGTCTGGCGAGCGATGTCCTGTCGCACCCGCTCCGCGACCACCTCGGCTGTAGTCGTCTCGCCCCGCTGCACCTGCTCCACGCAGTGCAGAGGCAACGGGTATTCACGGAGCTTACGCGGCATGTCCGGATCGTCCTTGGCAGCTTCTTCGGCGACCCGGCGCAACACCTCTTCCTGTACCCAGTGTTCGAGGGCGGCGATGGACTGCACCCAGGCTGCTCGGTAGAAGTCGGCGGTGTCGATGCCCTTGGGACTGAGCACCTCCAGCGCCTGCCCGGCTCGCACCATCTTGCGTGCGTACGACAAGTTCGTGACGAACGATTCGAACTGACGGGTCTGAGGGTGCGCGATGGCCATGCATACCTCTGTACGGCGCGTAGGGAGAACGAGAACTCCGGAACGTGGACTCCTGATGTTCCCTGTACTGCACAGAGGTCGGTCAAGCGGCTTTTCGAATCACGGTCAGGTTGTGGCTCGATCTGATCGGTTCAGCTCCGAATCCGGACCTTTACTCCCTTACAGCAGTCATCTGGAGCGCTCCGCGATACGTACGGGGTCGGCCGGCTCGCGTCGAGGCGTCGAGGCGTCGACTCAGCGTTCTGGGCGATCAGCCCAGAGGCCAGTCCACTACCGGAGCCGAGACGACGTAGGAGACTTCGCCGTCGACACTGTCCCAAAGGGGTGGCTGGGTTGGCCCAGGGATGTCCGCCGTGGTGGCTGTGGCGACTGCTCCATCATCGGACCAGTACATCGTAGGGACTTCGGCATCGCGACCTCTGATGGAACAGCCGACAGTAACTGCGCGGGAAGCCGAGGGCCGCAAGGCACTCGGCATTGCGGCCCTCCAGCGCGGCGACGCCAGCCTTCCGGCCATCGTCAGACCTCTTCTGCCTCCGGTACATCAACATCCGCGCCCAAGGACTTCGCGATGGCCGTGAACTCGGCCAGGGCAGACTGAAGATCGCGCACGATCTCCTCGGCGATGACCTCCGGCTCCAGGTCGCTGTCCGCGTCTTCCAGGGCCGGGTCCTTCATCCACGTGATGTCGAGGTTGACCTTGTCGCGCCCGATCAAGTCCTCGTACGCGTACTGCTTCCAGCAGCCGTTCTCGTCCTCGTCCTCGACGCGGGCGGTCAGCGGCTCGCCTGCCTTGTACCGGGCGACGAAGTCGTCCAGGTGGGCGCGGGTCAGCGGGCGCTGCTTCATGGTGAAGTGCTGGCCGGTGCGGAAGTCGTAGACCCAGGTGACGGTGGTGTGCGGTTTGCCGTCGGCACGCGGGGGCTTCTTGTCGAAGAACAGGACGTTGGCCTTGACGCCGCCCGCGTAGAAGATGCCGGTGGGTAGGCGCAGGATCGTGTGCAGGTCGAACTCGTCAAGGAGCTTGCGGCGGACCTTCTCGCCCGCGCCGCCCTCGAACAGGACGTTGTCCGGGAGGACGACAGCGGCCCGGCCGTTGACTGCCGTCAACGACATGATGTGCTGAAGAAAGTTGAGCTGCTTGTTGGTCGTGGTGGCCGTGAAGTCGTCACGGTCGTACTGGACGTCCTCCTTCTCCAGCTCGCCGTCCTGGCCGATCACAGTGATCGCGGACTTCCGGCCGAAGGGCGGGTTAGCGAGGACGAGGGAGGCGTGCCGTCCGCTCGGCTTCTCGGCGAGCGCGTCGCCGACGTCGATCAGGCTCGGGCCGTCACTCTTGCCGATGCCGTGCAGCAACATGTTCATGGCGGCGAGGCGGGCGGTGCCGGTGACCAGCTCGTTGCCCCAGATCTTGGACCCGCTGTCGTACGCCTTGCGGGCGTCGATATCCATGTCCTGGACGTGGTGCCGGGTGACGTACGCGTGGGCCGCGATCAGGAATCCGCCGGTGCCGCAGGCGGGGTCGGTGATGGTGTCGTCCGGGCCAGGGCGGGTCACGTCCACCATGGCGTCGATGAGCGCGCGTGGGGTGAAGTACTGGCCGGCGCCGGTCTTGGTGTCCGATGCGCCCTTGGCGAGCAGGCCCTCGTAGGCATCGCCCTTGAGGTCGGTGCCGGTGACCGTCCACTCCTCGCGGCCGATCAGCTCGACGACCAGCTTTTCGAGCAGGGCGGGCTTGGTGATCCGGTTCTGCGCGTCGGCGAAGATCGTGCCGATGGTGGTGTGGGGCTTACGGCCAAGGTGCTCCAGGATGGCGCGGTAGTGCGCTTCGAGCTCGGGACCACGCTTGCTGACGAGCGACTTCCAATTGTAGTCGGCGGGCACAAGGGCACTGAGGTCGCGACCGCCCCACTCGTCGTTCTCGATCTCGTCGACCATCTTCAAGAAGAGCAGGTACGAGAGCTGCTCAACGTACTCAATAGTCGACATGCCATTGTCACGGAGGACATTGCAGTAGTTCCAGAGCTTCGCGACCAGCGTATTGGTCTGCGCGGCAGCCTTCTTGGACTTCGGTGTCTCTGTGAGAGGGACGTTGTCGGAAGAGGGGATGACTGCGTCGTCATTAGCTGGGGCGGTCACTGAAAGAGCTCCTGCTGAACGGTCGTGAGGGGTGCGGGAGTTGGCGCGGGGAGGACCTCGGTCGACTTCTCTGCGCTGGCCCTCTTGCGGAGGATTTCGGCGCGTTTGGTCTTGCGGGCGGGTTTAGTGGCGTCACGCTCGGCGGCAATACGGGCCAGGAGGATGGCGGCAGACTCATCGGCAGAATCTTGCGGGGCAAGGGTTCCGCTAAATGCACTCCGCAAAATCGCCGACCGCAGCCCGTCGGAGCGCTTCATTGCCACGCGGGCAGCACGCTGCGGGCGCGCCAACGCTCCTCCCCAGTCACGCAATACCTTCAATGCCGCGCGCTGCTCAGCTTGCGACGGAACCGGGATCGGCATCAGCGCCATCTTGGCGCTATTGACGTTCGCCTGACCGACTTGCTGACTCACAACAGATGCGATGTACCGACGCCCGAAGTTGCTGTTCACGACCGTGTTGACCCATTCTGGCTCGATACCTTCAGCAAAGCGGCATCGGATCAAGTAGGAGGCGTACACCGCTACCCCCATCGCCTCGCGATAGACGGCGGATTTACCCACCAGCTCGGCACTGTTCGTCCGGTTAAAGAGGAGGTCTCCGTCCCGGAGCGCCGTCTTTTCGATGTCGGGATGTTCCGCCGGAAGGTACTTAAGGTCCTCCAAGTCCAATCGGCCGCCTTGAATGTTCCCCATTCTGATAACAGGGATATCGTCCGCGCTCTCCTTGGGGGCAGTCTTCGCGGAAGTTCCGTACTGTATATCTACACATAGCGAGCCCAGGGTGCGCCAACGCCAACCAGTAGGTAGTTCATGCACCCAGAGAGCATCAGGGTCACGAACTTGCGCCCAGCGCTTCTTCCCAGCCACACGCGCAACCTGCGCATCCACCAAGGAAAGAAGCTCGTCAGCGTTCTCTGCCTCCTGCACGGTCAGGCGGCGTCCGCCAACAACAGCGCTAGTCAGCTGCTTCTCCAGAGCAAGCCCACGCAGTCGCACCTGCTCCAACAAGGCATTTCCCGCGTCGAGACGGGAGAGCTGCTCTTCGAGGGCCTCGACGATGCGGCACTGTTCGGCAAGTGGAGGAACAGAAACACTAACAGCCTCAAATTCTCCGCGCGTAACATGCACCATTCCGGAACCTTGAGTGCGCGCCTTAACCTCCTGCAACTTGTACTGCAAGAGGTAGCGAAAGAATCGCCGATCGACGTAAGGATCCACTTTGAAGATGTGCTGATTCAACGCTCCTGCCGGCCCCGCCCACTCGTACACGCCCAGCGTGGCAGCCCAGGAAAGTAGCAGGTCTCCACTTTCCACAAGGTGACGATCTTCCAGATCGCCGTCGTAATAGTTAAACGCACTGTTCGAGCCAGTAAGGTTCTGAATGCGAATGATTGGCCGCCCAGACTTAGACCATTCACTCTTTCGAAACCCTCGACCATTCACGTATTCTGCAAGCTCCCCCAGCGTCGAGGTGGCCCACCCCTCCGGCAACCCGCCCATTCCCTCGCTCAAGCCAATTCCCGATTCAGCTCGTCCAACAGATCCAGCGCCTGATTCCTGCCACCGAAGGCGTTCGCGAAGCCTGGGCCGCCGCCCTTTTCAGAGAACGGCATGTGGCCGAAGTCCTCGCGTTCCATGCCCAGATCGACCACGATCGCGTCCTTGATCCGGTCTAGCCACCACAGCTGGTCATCTGTGAATTCCGCACCCACCTGGCTCTGCCGCAGCAGCCAGCCCTCGAAGCGCTCCTCGACCACCGTACGGTACGGGCGAAGCTGGTCGTCCGCGCCGAGCGTGTAGCGGACGAGATTCATCAGGTCCCCCAGGCCAGCCGTCTTCGACAGTGATTCGGCCGCCTCGCCTACCAGCGCGTAGTGGTCCCAGATGACCTTCGGGGTCCAGTTCCGCTTGGTCGCCTTGATGGCGGCCATCAGTTCCTTCAGGTGGGCCCGCGCCTCTTGCGGCCGGACCCGCGATCCGCTGCCGAGGATCACCTGGAGGGCGATCGCCTCCGCCGCCGCCTCGTCGCGCTTGCGGCTATCCAGGAGCTGGCGCCATTCCGCCAGCTCCTTCGCCGCCCGCTCCTCCCTCGGGACCTCGTTCATCTTCAGCGTGACCTCGGTCGTCGCGTCGTACGTGAGGTCGTGCTGCTGCTTGATGCCGATGATCAGCTTCCGCAGTTCCGGGTGGGTGGTCAGGGTCTCGACCGAGTCGTGGACCAGCCGCCGCGCGTGGTCCGCGCCGCCCTCCCGGTATGCCCGGTCCTGGGTGTCGACGTCCACCGCGTCGGTGATCTTTCGGACCATGTCCGCGAGTGGCACCCCGCCCGACGCCTGCTCGATCCGCTCCCGCTCCTCCTTGGTGAGCTTGCGGTCGAGCCGGGCCAGCCGGCGCCCGAGCGTCTCGGCCTGCTCGGCCGTCAGCGAGCGGCTGCCCGCCTTGTCCATCAGCTTGGTCAGGCTGAGACTGCCGCCGTCCGGCGGCAGCATCGGGCGGGTGTCGACCAGCGGCGAGGCAGTGACGCCCACCGCATCGACCAAGACGAAACGGTCCTTAGCGAGGTCGGTGGCCGGGTCCGGGGTGATCGCCTTCAGCTCGTTGGCGTCGATCGTGCGGGCGCCGCGTCCCTTCATCTGTTCGAAGAGGACGGGGCTACGCACGGCCCGCAGGAATATCACGCACTCCAGGGCCTTGACGTCCGTACCCGTGGCGATCATGTCGACAGTGACGGCGACCCGCAGCAACGGCGAGTTCCGCAGGTCGTTGACGAGCTGCTCGGGGTCGTCGCCTTTGTCTCGGGAGCGGTAAGTGATCTTCTTGGCAAAGGCGTCTCCGCGCCCGAAGACCTCCTTGACCTGCTTGAGTACTTCGTCCGCGTGGTCGTCAGTCGCCGCGAACACCAGCGTCTTGGGCAGTTCGGTCCGGCCCGGGAACCAGCGCTGCCAGTTGTTCTTGTACGCGGTGAGGACGGCCCGGATCTCGTCCTCGGCGATCACTGTGCGGCCGATCTGACCGACCGTGTACGTGAAGTCCTCGTCCAGCTCCTCGTAACGCTGGGCGCGGGTCTTGCGGTCACGGATACGGACCGTCGTCCCCTTGTCGATCTTCGCGCCGCCGTCCTCCCGTATCGAGGAGTCCATGGTGACCACGTCGAAGTCGACGTTCACGCCGTCGGCGACGGCCTGTTCGTAGGTGTACTCGGAGACCATGTTGCCGTCGAAGAAGCCCTTGGTCTGCCGGGTAGGGGTAGCGGTGAGACCGACCAGGTGGGCGTCGAAGTAGTCCAGGACACCGCGCCACAGGCCGTAGATGGAGCGGTGGCACTCATCGATAACGATCAAGTCGAAGGACTCGATCGGGACGGCCGGGTTGTACTCAACGGTGACCGGGCGGTCGGTCATGTAGTTCTCGTCCAGAGTGGAGGAGTCCTCGCGGTCCTCTGCCTCGGCGGTGTCCTCCAGCGGCTCGCCCTTGAGGAGCGCGTACATGCGCTGGATGGTGGAGACGACGACGGAGGACGTCTCCTGGAGACCGGACCGGCCGAGCGAGTCGACGTTGTAGAGGTCAGTGAACTTACGGTTCTCGTCCGGTGTCTTGTAGCGGTCGAACTCGGCCTTGGCCTGGCGGCCGAGGTTGTTGCGGTCGACGAGGAAGAGGATGCGGCGCGCACGCGCGTGCTTGAGCAGCCGGTACGACTCGGTGACCGCCGTGTAGGTCTTGCCTGCGCCGGTGGCCATCTGGATCAGTGCGCGCGGCTTGTCCTGGGCGAGTGATCCCTCCAGGCCGACGACCGCCTCTTCCTGGGCCGTACGCAGGTCGTGCGACTCCAGGACCGGCAGTGCGGTGCGCAGGGCGGCCCGGAAGGTGGGGGTGTCCGGGTGCTCGGTGGCGCGCTTCATCCAGGCCGCGAAGGACTCAGGGCGGTGGAAGGCGAAGACCGGGCGGGAGCGGGCGTGCGGGTCGAGGCGGTTGAGGAAGAACGTCTCGGCGCCGGTAGTGGCGTAGCGGAAGGCGAACGGTTCCTGCTCACGCCAGACCGCCATGGAGTGTTCCTTGAGAACGCCGCCCGCATACCGCTCGTTCTGCGCGAGGGCGCCGGCCAGGGCGGTGCCCTCGCGCTTGGCCTCGATGACGCCGACGATCATGCCGTCGACGTAGAGGACGTAATCGGCGCGACCGGTGGCCAGGCTGAACTCTCGGACCGCGACGCCTTGGGAGGCGAGTGGGTTGAGGTCGCTACGGTGCTGGACCGTCCAGCCAGCCTGAGCGAGCATCTCGTCGATACGGACGCGGGCCTGCACCTCGTTGAGCGGTTCGGGCCGCTGGGCGCGCTCAACGATCGCCTCACGAGCATTGACGGTGACCGACCGGGGCTTGCGGCGCTCCTGGTCGTAACGGTCCTGGTAGGCGCGCCGGAGCCGCTCGATCTCATCCCGGTGGCGGGCCACCTCCGCCTCGGACTCGGCACGGGCCCGCTCAGCCGCCTCAGTCAGCCTCTCGGCCTCCTCCCGGCCACGCCGCTCGGCCTCCAGCCGGTCACCGACCTCACTGAGGCGGGTTCGGGACTCGGCGAGGGTGCGCTGGTAGTGATCGAGCGCCTCGCGGAGCTCGGCCAACTCGGCGGATCCGCCCGCGACCTCGCTCGGCAGCTGGGGCGGCACGAACGCGGCAATCTCCCGTACGTTGTCGATCGCGCGAGAGAAGAACTGGCCGAGCTGGAAACAGAGTTCGACGGCCTTGAGGGCCTTGCTGGTGTCGAAGAGGTGATTGTGCGCGGCGTCGTTGCGCCCACGGCGGAGCGTGTCGAAGGCATCTCTGGTGCGGCCGGGGAGCAGGCCGGCGCGCTGGAGTCCAGCCAGCCGGTCGATCTGCCGGGTTCCCTCGACGCGCACCCCGGCCCGCTGCACCAGCTCCGCGGCGAGCAACTCGCCGAACTGGCCGGAGGCAACGTACGAGACGTTGGGGTTAGTGAAGACGGACTGCTCGGCCTGCGCGCCGTAGATGGCCAACAGGGGCTGCATCGCGTAGAGCCGCCCGAAGTTGGGCGACTTCCGAGCCGCTGCCTTCAGCTGCTCCGGGACTTGCTCACGACGCCGTGCCTGCCCGCTCATACGCTGCCGCTCCTCGAACCAGGCCGCATCCGGCCCTCACCTGTGACAAGACCTCTCAGCCTATGTCCAACCAAGCGCTCCGCTCTGGCAAATGAATCGAACGCGACAAGATCGACGGCCCCCACAGCCGCCCACCCTCAAGGATTCCAGTGCGTTCGGAATGATCCACGCAGCCGCGCAATGTCAGCACGGGACAGCAACCCGGGGGTGACCACAGGTGGCGACAGGTGGTCCGATCCGGCCCTCAGGGGCAACATCCAGCACCAAAGCACCGTCCAACCTGTGATGGAGACGCAAGAGGGGCCTGTCTCGAATTGACAGACCCCTCTTGACCTGCGACGTTACAGAACGTGAATTTAGTTGAAACTTCAATTAAACATTGAAGCGGAACTCCACCACGTCGCCGTCCTGCATGATGTAGTCCTTGCCCTCCATGCGGGCCTTGCCCTTGGCGCGGGCCTCGGCGACCGAGCCGGTCTCGACGAGGTCGTCGAAGGAGATGACCTCGGCCTTGATGAAGCCCTTCTGGAAGTCGGTGTGGATGACACCGGCGGCCTCGGGGGCGGTGGCGCCCTTCTTGATGGTCCAGGCCCGGGACTCCTTGGGGCCGGCCGTCAGGTAGGTCTGGAGGCCGAGGGTGTTGAAGCCCACCCGGGCGAGGGTCGTGAGACCCGGCTCCTCCGCGCCCACGGACTCCAGCAGCTCCATGGCGTCCTCCTCGTCGAGCTCGGCGAGGTCCGCCTCCAGCTTGGCGTTGAGGAAGATCGCCTCGGCGGGGGCGACCAGAGTGCGCTGCTCGGCCTTGAAGTCCTCGTCGATGAGCTCTTCCTCGTCCACGTTGAAGACGTAGAGGAACGGCTTGGTGGTGAGCAGGTGCAGCTCGTGCAGCAGCTCTTCGTTGCCGGAGCCCTGGACGATACCCGCGGAGAACAGCGTGTCGCCCTTCTCCAGGATCTCCTTCGCCGCTTCGACGGCCGCGACCTTGGGGGCGACGTCCTTCTTGATGCGCGACTCCTTCTGGAGGCGCGGCAGGACCTTCTCGATCGTCTGGAGGTCCGCGAGGATCAGCTCGGTGTTGATCGTCTCGATGTCGCCCCTGGGCGAGACCTTGCCGTCGACGTGGACGACGTTCTCGTCCTTGAAGGCGCGGATGACCTGGCAGATCGCGTCCGACTCGCGGATGTGCGCGAGGAACTTGTTGCCCAGGCCCTCGCCCTCGGAGGCGCCGCGCACGATGCCCGCGATGTCGACGAAGTCGACGGTCGCCGGGAGGACACGCTGCGAGCCGAAGATCTCGGCCAACTTCGTGAGCCGGGTGTCCGGGACGCCGACCACGCCCACGTTGGGCTCGATCGTGGCGAACGGGTAGTTGGCCGCGAGCACGTCGTTCTTGGTCAGGGCGTTGAACAGGGTCGACTTGCCGACATTGGGCAGACCGACGATTCCGATCGTGAGCGACACGTTGCGACTTCCCGTACGTGAGGATGGTGTGGAGTGCGGACCGGGCAGCTGGCCCCGGCCCTTCCTGGCTGACATGACCGACGTGGCGATGCGCGGGCCGATCCACCAGTCTACGGCGTGCCGGGGGCCCGGACCGGCGACGTATCGAACGCTTGGCCAAGCTCTTCTCATCGGCGTGTCTGTGAGGCCATTCGGCACATAAACCGACCTAAGTTGGTCCAGTGGAGCAACACAGGACGCGTCCCCCTCAGTACAGACCGCGGCGCGGCATGCCCGTTCCGGCGCAGACGGGACGTGGCGGGGCCGGCGCGGTCCGGCGGACCGCGCCCGTGGTGCGACGGCCCCCGCCGCCCCGGCCTCCCGCGGCGCGGCGCATGCCGAACCCCCGGCTCACGGGGCTGGGCAGCGGGCTGTTCTGCAGCGTGACGATGTTCGCGCTGGCCTGCCTCGACCAGTTGCTGTTCGGGGCGTCGATGGTGGTGTACGGGGTGCTGTTCCTGCCGGTGTGCGCGCTGACCGCGGTGTGGGTGCGGCGGGGGGACCTGGCGACGGCGCCCGTCGTCGTCCCCATCGCCTTCACCTTCGGGCTGCTGCCCGTCGCCGACGACAGTGGGGGCGGGCTCGGGGGCCGGTTCATGGGCCTGATCACCGCGCTCGCCCTCCAGGCGGGCTGGCTGTACGGGGGGACGCTGGTCGCGGGTCTGATCGTGACCGTCCGCAAGGTGCGGCTGATGAGCCGCCGTGCGGCGCAGCGGCGGGCGGCCCGCCGCGCCGTCTGACCCCGCGCCCGGGCGCATGCCACATCCGGCTTCTCCGCCCGCTGTGAGCCCGGGCGCACATCCGCTCGGGGTTCCTCACCGCCGTCGGCGACCCGAAGCCGGTCGCACGATCGGTCCGAGTCCGCCACCGCCCGCCGTGAACCCGTCGCACGCTCGCCCGTCCTCCGGGCGCCCGCCCCGGCCCGTCGTCGGCCCGGTCCGGCCGACGACGGGTGTCAGCCCCCGGCCTTCGCCGCCCGCATAGCCGCCCCGACGATTCCCGCGTTGTTCTGCAGCTGCGCCGGGACGAGCTCCGCCTTGATCCCCTCGATCAGGTGCAGGAACTTGTCCGCCTTGCGGCTGACGCCGCCGCCGATGATGAAGAGCTCCGGGGAGAACAGCATCTCCACGTGGGCGAGGTACTTCTGCACGCGGTGCGCCCACCGCTCCCAGGAGAGGTCCTGGTCCTCCTTGACCTTGGTGGAGGCCCGCTTCTCCGCTTCGTGGCCGCCCAGCTCCAGGTGGCCCAGCTCGGTGTTCGGGACGAGGTCGCCGTCGATGAAGAGGGCACTGCCGATGCCCGTGCCGAAGGTGAGGAGGATGACCGTGCCCTGGCGGTCGCGCCCGGCGCCGAACTGCATCTCGGCCACGCCGGCCGCATCCGCGTCGTTCAGCACGGTCACCGGGAGACCGCCCAGCCGTTCGCCCAGGAGGGCCCGCGCGTCGGTGTCGATCCAGCCCTTGTCGACATTGGCCGCCGTACGGATGGTGGCACCGCCGGTGACCACGCCGGGGAACGTGATGCCGACGGGGCCCGACCAGCCGAAGTGGCCGACGACCTCCTTCACGCCGTCGGCCACCGCGTCCGGTGTCGCCGGATGCGGGGTCAGCACCTTGTAGCGCTCCTGCGCCAGGTCCCCGCGGTCAAGGTCCACAGGGGCGCCCTTGATCCCGGATCCGCCAATGTCCACGCCGAAGATCTGCATGGCTCTACGTTACGTCGTACGACGAACAGTCACTCTGCGGAGGGGCCGGTGCCCGTGCGCCGCTCCACCAGGGCCGCCGCCTCCGCGCGCAGGTCGCGGCGCAGTTCCTTCGGCAGCGAGAAGGTGATGGACTCCTCGGCGGCCTTGACGATCTCCACGTCCTCGAAGCCGCGCTGCGACAGCCGCTCCAGGACCTGCTCGACCAGGATCTCCGGGACGGACGCGCCCGAGGTGACACCGACCGTGGTCACGCCGTCCAGCCAGGCCTCGTCGATCTCGTCGGCGAAGTCCACGAGGTACGCGTCGCGCGCGCCCGCGAGCTTGGCGACCTCGACGAGCCGCTTGGAGTTGGAGGAGTTCCGGGAGCCGACGACGATCACGAGGTCGGCTTCCGCGCCCATCTGCTTCACGGCCAGCTGGCGGTTCTGCGTGGCGTAGCAGATGTCGTCGCTGGGCGGGGAGATGAGCTGCGGGAACTTCTCCTTGAGCGCGTCGACCGTCTCCATGGTCTCGTCGACCGACAGTGTGGTCTGGGACAGCCAGACGACCTTGGACGGGTCACGGACCTCGACCTTGGCGACGTCCTCGGGGCCGTCGACGAGGGTGATGTGGTCGGGCGCCTCACCGGAGGTGCCGATGACCTCCTCGTGGCCCTCGTGCCCGATGAGGAGGATGTCGAAGTCCTCGCCCGCGAACCGGACCGCTTCCTTGTGCACCTTGGTGACGAGGGGGCAGGTCGCGTCGATCGTGGCGAGCCTGCCGGCCGCGGCCTCCTCGTGGACCACGGGGGCGACGCCGTGCGCCGAGAACATGACGATGGACCCCTCGGGGACCTCCGCCGTCCGCTCGACGAAGATCGCGCCCTTCTTCTCCAGGGTCTGCACGACGTACTTGTTGTGGACGATCTCGTGGCGGACGTAGATCGGGGCCCCGTACTGCTCCAGGGCCTTCTCGACGGCGATCACGGCGCGGTCCACGCCCGCGCAGTAGCCCCGGGGGGCGGCGAGCAGGACACGGCGGCCAGGCGAAGCAGACATGCCCCCCATCGTAAGGCCGCGTCCGGCGGGTCGGAGATCGCCTCCTTGGAGAGACTGGTGGGGAACCTGGAGGGGTGGGACAGGCGCGACCCTCGGGAGAGACGATGTCCGACACGCGGACCGCCGCGGACGCCGCCGGCGCCGAGCAGGGACTGCGGCGCAGCCTCGGATTCCGCGATCTGGTGGTCTACGGACTGCTGTTCATCGCGCCGATGGCGCCGGTCGGTGTCTTCGGAACCCTCGACGCCACGTCGCACGGCGCCGTCGCGCTGGTCTACGTCGTCGCCACGGTCGCCATGGCGTTCACCGCGTTCAGCTACGCCCAGATGGTGCGTGTGGTCCCCCAGGCGGGGTCGGTGTTCGCCTACGCGCGCGCGGGGCTCGGCAGGAGCGCGGGGTTCGTCGCCGGGTGGATGGTGATGCTCGACTATCTGCTCATCCCCGCGGTGGCCTACCTCTTCTCCGGGATCGCGATGAACGCCCTGGTCCCGGAGGTCTCCCGGTGGGTGTGGACGGCACTGGCCGTGGTCGTGACCACGGCGCTGAACCTGCGGGGGGTGCGGACGGCCGCCCGGGTCGGGTTCGTGGTCCTCACGATGGAGATCGTGGTCCTGCTCGTGTTCGTCGTCTCCGCGGTGGTGGTGCTCGGGCGGGACGGGGCCCACCGCGGCTGGCTCTCCCCGCTGTCCGGTGACGGTGCGCAGGGGGCGTTCGCGTTGTCGGCGGTCGTCGGTGCCGTCTCGGTCGCGGTCCTGTCGTACCTGGGCTTCGACGCGATCGCCACGTTCGCCGAGGAGGTCACGGGCGGCTCGGAGAAGGTGGCCCGCGCGGTGCTGTTCTGCCTCGCTCTGGCGGGCGTGCTGTTCGTCGCCCAGACGTATCTGGTCGCGCTGCTGGAGCCGCTGTCGTCCGCGCAGCTGGCCGCCGATCCCGGGAAACAGGGTTCGGCCTTCTACGACGCCGTGGACTCCTCGGTCGGTGCGTGGCTGCACGACGTGGTGGCCGTGAGCAAGGCGATCGGTGCGGCTTTCGCGGCGCTCGCGGGGCAGGCCGCGGCCGGCCGGCTCCTCTTCGCGATGGCCCGCGACCGGCGGCTGCCGCGGGTCCTCGCCCGGACGGACTCCGGTGGGCCGCGGCCGGCCCTGCTGTGCGCGGCGGTCATCACGCTGGTCGCCGCGGTCTGGGCGGCGCGGCACGACGACGGCCTGGACAAGCTGGTGTCCGTGGTGGACATCGGCGCGCTGACCGCGTTCACGCTGCTGCACGCGAGCGTGGTGGGCTGGTTCGCGGTACGCCGCCGGGGCGGGCCCGTGGTGTGGTGGCGGCATGTCCTCGTGCCCGTCGTCGGCGCGGCCGTCACCGTCGCGGTGATCGTCGAGGCGTCGGGGACGGCGCAGGTGGTGGGGGCGGTCTGGCTGGGGGTGGGGCTGGTCGTCCTGCTCGTGCAGCGGGGGCGCGCGGAGCCGGGGGGTCCCGTCGCACCGGGCACGCTCCGGAGGGCCGCGGACGGTTCGCCGCCTCGGCCGTGACGGCCCGGCTCGAGCCTCGGCCGACGGCTCTGCTCCTGCCAGGTGGGCGCGGTGTGCCGTCCCTGCGGAGGGCACCCTGGCCACCGCCCGCTTCGCCGCGGCCGTCGAGGAACTCGGCCTTAAGCCCAAGCACGTCGGGCTGCTCACCGTGCTCAGCGGCGGCGCGCCCGTCTCACAGCAGGAGGTCGCACGGACGATGGGGGTCGTGCCGAGCCGCGTGGTGACGCTCGCCGGCCGGCTCGAAGGCGTGGCCGCCATCGAGCGCGTACGCGTTCCCGACGACCGGCGGCGGCACCGGCTCGGGCTGACGGAGCGCGGCCGCACCCTGCTCGCCGAGTGCACGGCACGCGCGCGTGCCGTCGACGACGAGCTGACCGCGGGCCTGAGCGAGGCGGAACGGACCGCGCCGGCCCACGCGATGGGCGTACCGGCCAGGGAGGCCGGGCTGCCCTGGACGCCCACGAGGGCGGGCGCTGTCGGTGGCGGCCGTTACGCTCGGGCGCATGGCTCTCAACACGTCCGCGGACGCCCCACTGCCCGTCGGAGAGGTGTCGCGGCTCATCGGGGGATGGATCGACCGGCTCGGCGCCGTGTGGGTCGAGGGACAGATCACCCAGTTGTCGCGGCGCCCGGGTGCGGGCGTCGTGTTCCTCACCCTGCGCGACCCGTCGCACGACATCTCGGTGAGCGTGACCTGTTACCGCCAGGTGTTCGACGCCGTCGCCGACGTGGTGAGCGAGGGCGCCCGTGTGGTGGTCCACTCGAAGCCGGAGTGGTACGCGCCGCGCGGGCAGCTGTCGCTGCGGGCCGCCGAGATAAGGCCGGTGGGCGTGGGCGAACTCCTCGCCCGGCTGGAGCAGTTGAAGAAGTCCCTGGCCGGCGACGGGCTGTTCGCGCCCGAGCGCAAGAAGCCGCTGCCCTTCCTGCCGCAGCTCGTCGGGCTGGTGTGCGGGCGCGCGTCCGCTGCCGAGCGCGACGTCCTGGAGAACGCGCGGCACCGCTGGCCCGCCGTCCGCTTCGAGGTCCGCAACGTCGCCGTGCAGGGCGTCCACGCGGTGCCGCAGGTGGTGCAGGCCGTGAAGGACCTCGACGCCCTCGACGACGTCGACGTGATCATCGTGGCGCGCGGCGGCGGCAGCGTGGAGGACCTGCTGCCGTTCTCCGACGAGCAGCTCGTCCGGGCGGTCGCGGCGTGCCGGACGCCCGTCGTGTCGGCGATCGGGCACGAACCCGACACCCCTCTCCTCGACTATGTGGCCGACCTGCGCGCGTCGACCCCGACGGACGCCGCCAAGAAGGTCGTGCCGGACGTCGGCGAGGAGTACGAACGGGTGCGGTTCCTGCGGGACCGGGCGCGGCGCTGTGTGGCGTCCTTCATCGATCGCGAGGAGCGCGGCCTGTCGCACGCGCTGGCCCGGCCGTCGATAGAGGACCCGCACCGGATGGTCGACGAGC
Source organism: Streptomyces sp. 142MFCol3.1 (assembly GCF_000424945.1). Lineage (NCBI taxonomy): Bacteria > Bacillati > Actinomycetota > Actinomycetes > Kitasatosporales > Streptomycetaceae > Streptomyces > Streptomyces sp. 142MFCol3.1. The sequence continues at coordinate 39,910 of NZ_AUKV01000033.1, read as the reverse complement.
GGGCGGACCATGTCGCCTCCCTGCTGGACCGCGGGCGGCGCACCCTCGGCCACCTCCTCGACCGCGCCGACTCCGAGCTGACGCACACGCACGCACGCGTGGTGGCCCTCTCCCCCGCCGCGACCCTCCAGCGCGGGTACGCGGTGCTGCAGAAGGCCGACGGTCACGTGGTGCGTGACCCGGAGGAGGTCACGGGGGACGAGACGCTGCGGGCGCGGGTCGCCGAGGGTGAATTCACGGTTCGAGTCGATGCATAGGGTGGGCGCATGACCAGCAAGGTGGACGAGGCGCTCGGGTACGAGCAGGCGCGGGACGAGCTCATCGAGGTCGTACGCCGCCTGGAGGCCGGCGGTACGACCCTGGAGGAGTCCCTCGCCCTGTGGGAGCGGGGCGAGGAACTGGCGAAGGTGTGCCGGCGCTGGCTCGAGGGCGCACGGGCGCGGCTGGACGCGGCACTGGCCGAGGAGCAGGCGGAAGAGGAGGACGCCACCGACTCCGAGTGATCGACGCCGCCGGCTCCTCGGGGTCCGTCGGCGTCCGGTCACCGACGATGCCGGTCGCCGCGCCGTGACCGTCACGGCCGGCGCGTCACCGCGTGCACGGCCGGCGCGCTTCGCCGCCACGACCGGCGCCGCGTCACTGTCATGGCCGGAGCCCTGCCAGCCTCGCGGCCGGCCCCTCGTCGTCCCGATCGGCGCCCTGTCTCCGTGGCGGCCGGCGCCCCTCGTCGTCGCGGTCGGCGCCCTGTCTCCGTGGCGGCCGGCACCCTTTTTCCCCGGTGGTCGGCGCCCTGTCACCGCCTCACCGCCCAGGTCAGGCGGTGTTTCATCACTCCATGACGTGTGAAGCGGATCACCACGCCCCACTTTTGGTTGAATGTTAAACCTCCAAGTCCTACTGTCGGTGCTGCAAGAAGATCCCCCCGGATCGACCGCACGTACCGAGAAGGTTTCGATGTCCCTCGTTCTTGACCCCACCGCACAGGACCTGCTGTTCCGCGAGGCCCGTACCGCGAACACGTTCACCGACGAGCCGGTGACCGACGAGCAGGTGCAGGCGATCTACGACCTGGTCAAGTACGGCCCGACCGCCTTCAACCAGTCGCCGCTGCGCATCACTCTGGTCCGCTCCCCCGAGGCTCGCGAGCGCCTCGTGCGGCACCTCGCCGAGGGCAACCAGGCGAAGACCTCCGCCGCCCCGCTGGTCGCGATCCTCTCCGCGGACAACGAGTTCCACGAGGAGCTGCCGACCCTCTTCCCGCACTTCCCGGCCGCCAAGGACGTCTTCTACTCCGAGCGCCCGGCCCGTGAGGGAGCCGCCGCGCTGAACGCCGCCCTCCAGGCCGCGTACTTCATCATCGGCGTCCGCGCCGCCGGCCTCGCCGCCGGCCCGATGACCGGCTTCGACTTCGCCGGCGTCCGGAAGGAGTTCCTGGACGACGACCACACCCCGCTGATGATCGTCAACATCGGCCGGCCGGGCGAGGACGCCTGGTTCCCGCGCTCCCCGCGCCTGGAGCTCGACCAGGTCGTCACGACCGTCTGATCCCGCACGTCGGCGCGTACACCGACCCCGTACGCGCACGAGAAGGGCCCCCGGCAGTCGCCGGGGGCCCTTCTGCCGTCTTCGGTGCCACGGCGCGCGGACACGGGGCTCAGGAGGTGGCGAGCGACTGCGCCATCTTCGTCAGCCGGTCGAAGGACGCCGTCCCGGTCACCACGGTCGTCGAGCCCTTGCTCCTGAGGACGAGCGCGTCGTAGTGGCCGCCCTCGTAGCGCTCCCAGGTCCGGTCGCCGATGCGCTGGGTGGCCTTGGTCCGCTCGGCGCCCTGGCTGGCCGTCTCGATGAACACGGCGGGCTTCTGAGTGGACTGCTCTACCGCCACGTACTGACCGTCGGGATCGTGGAAGCCCAGGTGCCAGGCGTCGAACTCGGAGCCGTCGTACCGCACCGACGTCGCCTTCCACGTCCGGGGCAGGCCCTCGGGCGCCGCCACGGGATAGCTCGCCGCACGGCGAGCCGTCAGCAGCTCGACACGGTAGTCGACACGCTTGAGAGGAGGCTCGGAGTCGTCGTGCGGGATGAAGATGTAGATGATGCCCGCCATGAGCCCGATGAGGCCCAGGGAGATGAGCATGTCCCGGACCGACTGCTTGCCTTTCATACCTGCCACGTACCTATCGTCGCAGGTGCCCTGGCCTGCTCATCCGTGGGGCCCCCTGCTCATTTTGTCTGCCTGACGATAGAGTCGGGGCACACCCTCATCCGGCCGTCGTCGTATCAGAAAGGTGCGCTCCGATGACCGAGCATCATCTGCCGTCCGAACTCGAGGTCCCTTCCGAGGCCCCGGACCGAAACCTCGCCCTGGAACTGGTCCGGGTCACCGAGGCCGCCGCCATGGCCGCGGGCCGCTGGGTCGGCCGCGGCGACAAGAACGGCGCCGACGGCGCCGCCGTCCGGGCCATGCGGACCCTCGTCTCCACCGTCTCGATGAACGGCGTCGTCGTCATCGGTGAGGGGGAGAAGGACGAGGCCCCGATGCTCTTCAACGGGGAGCGCGTCGGCGACGGGACCGGCCCCGAGTGCGACATCGCCGTCGACCCGATCGACGGGACCACGCTCACCGCCAAGGGCATGACCAACGCGATCGCGGTACTCGCCGCCGCCGACCGCGGCACCATGTTCGACCCGTCCGCGGTCTTCTACATGGACAAGCTGGTGACCGGCCCCGAGGCCGCCGACTTCGTCGACATCAACGCGCCCGTCTCGGTGAACATCCGGCGGGTCGCCAAGGCCAAGCGGGTCACGCCCGAGGACGTCACGGTCGTCATCCTCGACCGTCCGCGCCACGAGGGGATCATCAAGGAGATCCGGGAGACCGGCGCCCGCATCAAGCTGATCTCCGACGGCGATGTCGCCGGCTCGATCCTGGCCCTGCGCGAGGGCACCGGCATCGACCTGCTGCTCGGCATCGGCGGCACGCCCGAGGGCATCATCTCGGCCTGTGCGGTCAAGTGCCTGGGCGGCACCATCCAGGGCAAGCTGTGGCCCAAGGACGAGGAAGAGCGCCAGCGGGCCGTCGACGCAGGGCACGACCTGGACCGCGTGCTGACCACCGGTGACCTGGTCTCCGGCGAGAACGTGTTCTTCGTCGCGACCGGCATCACCGACGGCGAGCTGCTGCGCGGGGTGCGCTACCGCTCCGAGACGGCGACGACCGAGTCGATCGTCATGCGCTCCAAGTCCGGCACCGTCCGCCAGATCAACTCCGAGCACCGACTGAGCAAGCTGCGCGCGTACAGCGCGATCGACTTCGACCGGGCCAAGTGAGCGCCACCGTATGAGCGGCGCCGGGTGACCGGCGCCGCCCCGGTGCTCCGACCAGCCGTACAAACGCGAGCAGGCGGTCGTACGGACAGCGGTGAAGGCGGGTCCGCGGGCCCGCCTGAAGCGGTCGTACCGACATGGAAGAGGGCGCCCTCCGTGCGGGGAGGGCGCCCTCTTCCATGTCGACGGACCGGGCGGGCGGCTCCGGCCCGCAAGGGCGGGCCGCCCGGTCACGGCCCCGGCTAACCGGCTGCCGCTATCCTCCCCGTCGCGCGCGCGGCCTTCGTCATTTCGAGGTCGCGGCGGCGACGCCGGGCGAGCACCACACGGCGCTCGGCGGCGGTGAGGCCGCCCCACACGCCGTAGGGCTCGGGTTGCAGGAGCGCGTGTTCGCGACACTCGACCATCACCGGGCAGCGGGCACAGACTCGCTTGGCCGCCTCCTCACGGGAGAGTCGCGCCGCGGTGGGCTCCTTGGACGGGGCGAAGAACAGGCCGGCCTCGTCTCGGCGGCACACGGCCTCCGTGTGCCATGGCGCTTCCTGATCCCTGTCCCGCACGGGCGCCCGCGGGGCCGGAACGGCAGCTACCTGCAGGGACTGATGCGGCGGTTGCAGCACGGTCTACTCCTGACGACGGCTTCGCGAGCGTGCCGGGCGCCGCGGAAAGTCCCGCAGCGCCCTCCAAGAGACGATGCAGCAAGGCCTACCCGCTGTGCGCGTGCCTATGCACTGAGTTCCGAAGCCCTGGAATTCTCGTGCGCGGCACGGCTGCCGGGACTGGACCAATACGCGGCCGATGCCGTTGAATTCACAAGCGTCAACGGTCCAGATGCTTGCGCAAACCCCTGTCGACGCGGTCCGCCACACGCTCGCTCACGCGGCTGGTCACGCGGTCGAGAATGTCCGCGACGAGCTTGCCGCGCCTGGGCCGTGCCTCGACATTTCCCAGGACGGCGAATCCGTCGACATAGACGACCGGCGCGTGGGGATCGCCCGAATCCAGCGTGTCCACTTCGAAGTTGCCCAGCACGCCGCCGCCATTGCCGCGCAGCGAGACATTCTCCGGGACGCGGACCTCCACGTGACCGAAGACGGAAATCGCCTTGATCACGACCTGCTGGTACTCGAAGATCGCCTCGCTGAGGTCTATCTCGACGCTGCCGAAGACCGAGTACACGTGGATACGACGGCCGGCGCGCCAGCGGCCCTTGCGGACCGCGGCGCTGAAGACCGCCACCACGTTCTCGTCGGCCTCGACCGGGATCGCGCCCGCGGCCGGGCGGTTGGGCGCGGAGGTGTAGGCCGCGTTCGCCCGGGCCGCGTGGGCGGCGGGCAGGTCCTGGACGAAGCGGTCGAGCTCGCCCACGGTCTTCGTGGCGAGCACCCCCTCCACCCGCTCGGCGTGCTCCTCGGCGGTCAGGCGCCCTTCGGCGAGCGCCTCGCGCAGGATGTCGGCGATCCGGTCGCGGTCGGCGTCGGAGGCACGGAGCTCGGACGGCTGCACGGCCGTGGCCACGGTCGGCTTCGCCGCCGTCGGGACGGTCGGGTCGGGGCGCTTGTGAAGGTCCACGGCAGCAGCGTACCCAAACGCGATAGATCGCGACTAGGGGTGTGGACGACTCCCGGCCGGGCAACTGAGCCCTACCTCACAAGGTCACCGTCCGAGCCAGGTTCTAGGCTGGTGGGCGCTGCCAATGGAGGCACGCCGCTGTCTGTCGAGTGAGGAATGGGCGAGATGCCTGAGTTCGCGTACACCGATCTGCTCCCCATGGGAGAGGACACCACCCCCTATCGGCTGGTGACCTCCGAGGGTGTCTCCACCTTCGAGGCCGACGGGCGCACGTTCCTCAAGGTCGAGCCGGAGGCGCTGCGCAAGCTCGCCGAAGAGGCCATCCACGACATCCAGCACTATCTGCGGCCCGCCCACCTCGCCCAGCTGCGCCGGATCATCGACGACCCCGAGGCGTCGGCCAACGACAAGTTCGTCGCGCTGGACCTGCTGAAGAACGCGAACATCGCGGCGGCGGGCGTCCTGCCCATGTGCCAGGACACCGGCACCGCCATCGTCATGGGCAAGCGCGGCCAGAACGTGCTCACCGAGGGCGGCGACGAGGCGGCTCTGTCCCGCGGCATCTACGACGCGTACAAGAACCTGAACCTGCGCTATTCGCAGATGGCTCCGCTCACCATGTGGGAGGAGAAGAACACCGGCTCGAACCTGCCGGCGCAGATCGAGCTGTACGCGACCGACGGCGGCGCCTACAAGTTCCTCTTCATGGCCAAGGGCGGCGGCAGCGCCAACAAGTCGTTCCTCTACCAGGAGACCAAGGCGGTCCTCAACGAGGGCTCCATGATGAAGTTCCTGGAGGAGAAGATCCGCTCGCTCGGCACGGCGGCCTGCCCGCCCTACCACCTGGCGATCGTCGTCGGCGGCACCAGCGCCGAGTACGCGCTCAAGACCGCGAAGTACGCCTCCGCCCACTACCTGGACGAGATCCCGGCGGAGGGCTCCGAGCTCGGGCACGGCTTCCGGGACAAGGAGCTGGAGGAGAAGGTCTTCGAACTGACCCAGAAGATCGGGATCGGCGCGCAGTTCGGCGGCAAGTACTTCTGCCACGACGTGCGTGTGGTCCGTCTCCCCCGGCACGGCGCGTCCTGTCCGGTCGCGATCGCCGTGTCCTGCTCGGCCGACCGCCAGGCCGTCGCGAAGATCACCGCCGAGGGCGTGTTCCTGGAGCAGCTGGAGACCGACCCGGCCCGCTTCCTGCCGGACACCACGGACGAGCACCTGGACGAGTCGTCGGACGTGGTCCGCATCGACCTCAACCAGCCGATGGACGACATCCTCGCCGAGCTCACCAAGTACCCGGTCAAGACCTGCCTCTCGCTCTCCGGCCCGCTCGTCGTGGCCCGTGACATCGCGCACGCGAAGATCAAGGAGCGGCTCGACGCGGGTGAGGAGATGCCGCAGTACCTGAAGGACCACCCGGTGTACTACGCGGGCCCGGCCAAGACGCCCGAGGGCTACGCGTCCGGTTCCTTCGGCCCGACGACGGCCGGCCGCATGGACTCCTACGTCGAGCAGTTCCAGGCGGCGGGCGGCTCCAAGGTGATGCTGGCCAAGGGCAACCGGTCCCAGCAGGTCACGGACGCGTGCGGCAGCCACGGCGGCTTCTACCTCGGCTCCATCGGCGGCCCCGCCGCGCGTCTGGCGCAGGACTGCATCAAGAAGGTCGAGGTCGTCGAGTACGAGGAGCTCGGCATGGAGGCCGTCTGGAAGATCGAGGTCGAGGACTTCCCGGCGTTCATCGTGGTCGACGACAAGGGCAACGACTTCTTCAAGGACCCGGCGCCCGCGCCGACGTTCACGTCGATCCCGGTCCGGGGCCCCGGCCTGGCGTAGGACGCCCCGGGCGTCGTGACGGACGCGCGACGCCTTCGGCGTCATGAGGGACTCGCGCAGGGCCGCTCCTCGGGGGGTGGCCCTGCGCGAACGGGGATCCGCCGAAAGGGCCGCTCCGCCGGAGCGGCCCTTTCGGCGTGTGCGGGTGGGGGAGGTCATTCGCCGTCTCCGCGCGTGTGCGGGTGAAGGCGGTCCTCGGCCGTCTGCTGAGGACGGGCCGTCGCCGTCTCCGCGCGGGTCCACGACCGGCGCGTGCCCGTGGCGTACGGCTGGTCCTCCCGGACGAACACCCCCCGCCCCGCTGACCGGCCACGGTGGGAACACCCGTGGGGTCCAGGATGCTGTCCCCCATGGAGGTGTCGTCAATGACAGATGGCCAGGCGGAAACCGCGTACCGGACCGAGCACGACTCCATGGGTGAGGTCCGGGTGCCGGTCGACGCGAAGTGGCGGGCGCAGACGCAGCGCGCCGTGGAGAACTTCCCGGTCTCGGGGCAGCGGATCGAGCGGGCCCACATCGAGGCGCTCGCCCGGATCAAGGCCGCCGCGGCGAAGGTGAACGGCGAGCTGGGCGTGATCGGCAAGGACGTCGCGGAGGCGATCCAGGAGGCCGCCGCCGAGGTCGCGGAGGGCCGCTGGGACGCGCACTTCCCGGTCGACGTCTTCCAGACCGGGTCCGGGACGTCGTCCAACATGAACACCAACGAGGTCATCGCCACGCTCGCGAGCGAGCGGCTCGGCCGGGACGTGCACCCCAACGACCAGGTGAACGCGTCCCAGTCGTCGAACGACGTGTTCCCCTCCTCCATCCACATCGCCGCGACCGCGGCCGTGACCCGGGACCTGATTCCCGCGCTGGAACACCTGGCGACCGCGCTGGAGCGCAAGGCGCGGGAGTTCGCCGACGTCGTGAAGTCCGGGCGCACGCACCTGATGGACGCGACACCCGTGACGCTGGGGCAGGAGTTCGGGGGGTACGCGGCCCAGGTCCGGTACGGGGTGGAGCGGCTGCGCGCCTCGCTGCCGCGGCTCGCCGAACTGCCGCTCGGCGGCACCGCCGTGGGGACCGGGATCAACACGCCGCCGGGGTTCTCCGCCGCCGTGATCGCGGAGGTGGCCCGGGCCACGGGGCTGCCGCTGACGGAGGCCCGCGACCACTTCGAGGCGCAGGGTGCGCGGGACGGCATCGTCGAGACCAGCGGGCAGCTCCGGACCGTCGCGGTGGGTCTGACGAAGATCGCCAACGATCTGCGGTGGATGGCCTCCGGGCCGCGCACCGGGCTGGCCGAGATCGCTCTGCCCGACCTCCAGCCCGGCTCGTCGATCATGCCGGGGAAGGTGAACCCCGTCGTCCCGGAGGCCGTGCTCATGGTCGCCGCCCAGGTCACCGGGAACGACGCCACGGTCGCGGTGGCCGGAGCGGCCGGGAACTTCGAACTCAACGTCATGCTGCCGGTCATCGCCAGGAACGTCCTGGAGTCGGTCCGGCTGCTCGCCAATGTGTCCCGGCTGCTCGCCGACCGCACCGTCGACGGGATCGTCGCGCACCGCGAGCGGGCCCGCGAGTACGCCGAGTCGTCACCGTCCGTGGTGACGCCGCTCAACAAGTACATCGGGTACGAGGAGGCCGCCAAGGTCGCCAAGAAGGCGCTGGCGGAGCGGAAGACGATCCGCCAGGTGGTCCTGGAGTCGGGCTACGTGGAGCGCGGGGACCTGACCCTGGAGCAGCTGGACGAGGCGCTGGATGTCCTCGGGATGACGCGCCCGTGACGGCTCCCGCCTCCCCGCGGACGCCGCATGACGTGGCGGTTACGTCCTGGGCCGGCCGGCGAGAACCGTGACGCGTGCCGCAGCGTCGTATGCCTGGGGCACCTAATATCTGTTCATGGCAGACGGTGGAGCGGTGAGGCGAGTGGGAGCGGGCGGGCCGGCGGAGCACTGGACCCCCGGCAGTCACATCCTGTGGCGGTACCGGGAGAACGCCGGCGCGCGCTTGCACATCTGCCGTCCGGTGACCGTCGTGCGCGACGACCCGGAGCTCCTCGCCGTGTGGATGGCCCCGGGCACGGAGTGCGTGAAGCCGGTGCTGGCCGACGGCACGCCGGTGCACGGGGAGCCGCTCGAGTCGCGCTACACCAAGCCGCGCTCGGTGCTGCGCGACCGCTGGTTCGGCACCGGGGTGCTGAAGCTGGCGCGGCCCGGTGACGCCTGGTCGGTGTGGCTGTTCTGGGAGCCGGGCTGGCGTTTCAAGAACTGGTACGTGAATCTTGAGGCACCGCTGGCCCGTTGGGAGGGCGGGGTCGACTCCGAGGACCACTTCCTGGACATCTCCGTGCACCCGGACCGGAGTTGGCGCTGGCTCGACGAGGACGAGTTCGCGATGGCCCAGCGGGCCGGTCTGATGGACGCTCAACTGGCCGCGCGGGTACGGCAGGCGGGCTGGTCGGCCGTGGACGTGATCAGGTCGTGGGGTGCGCCGTTCTCGGACGGATGGCAGCACTGGCGGCCGGATCCGTCCTGGCCGGTTCCCTTCCTGCCCGATGACTGGGACCGTACGCCCGCGCACGTGTCCTCATGAGACCCTTGATGCGCCCCCGTGGTACAACCGTAGGATCGTCTTCCGCAAGGGCGCACCGCAGCAACAACTCCCGCAGTACGAGCCGGGCTTGACCATATGTCATCGAGGGGCGGCAGGACGTGAGCGAGCGGTACGAGGGGCACGGCGGCGCGGCCCGTGGCGGACCGGACGGAGCGGCGTCCCGCGCGGCGCTGCCGTCGGCGTCCGGCGCGCGGTCGCGTACGGTTTCCCTGTCGGCGTCGTCCGGCACGGCGTCATCCACCCGGCCCGCAAGGCTGCCTGACGCGGTGTCGCGCACGGCGCTCGGGTCGGCGCGGCCCGTCCCCGGCACGGCCGCGGCCGTGCTCACCCTCGGGCCCGACCCCGACGACGCGCAGATTCCGTTCCTGGGGCACACATTCCGGGTATCGGGGCTGCGGGACGAACTGCACGCACGGCGCGCAGCCCCGGACGGATGGATTCGACACGCGTGACGGAGTACCCCACCTCGCACGAGCGCCGCCAGCCCGGTGCCGGCCGGCCGCCCGCCCCCGCGGACCCCCGCGGGGCACTCCTGCGTACCCCGGAACAGTCGTCCTCCCTGCCGGGCGCCTCCGCGTTACCCGTCCAGTCCGCCCGCTCGGGCGACGCGCCCCAGGGACCCGCCGCCGCCACACCGTGTGGCCGGCGCGCCACGGGTCAGGTCTCGGCCGACGTCGACATGACGTCGTCGTCTGGCTCCTCCGGCACCGGCGCGTCCACACCGCCGCCCGCCTCCTCCGGCTCCGAACACTCCCAGCCGTCGGTGACCGAACCGGACGCGCACCGCCCGCGCCCCGCGCCCGAGGGCATCCCGGCCCAGCCGGCCGCGGAGCAGGACCGCCCGCCGCGCGCCCCCGGCGCCAAGGAGCGGCGTACCGGGCAGACGCTGCCGCAGGGCGGCCCGATGCCGATGCGCAGGGACGGCGACCGGCTGCGCTTCGTGGGCGCCGCGACCCGCAGGATCGCGCGCGGCATCGACCTCGACGAGATCGTGATGGGCCTGTGCCGGGCCACCGTGCCGACGTTCTCGGACGCGATCCTCGTCTATCTGCGCGACCCGCTGCCGGTCGGCGACGAGCGGCCCACCGGGCCCCTCGTGCTGCGTCTGCGGCGCACCGACCGGATTCCCGAGGAGCGGGACACCGACGGTGGCTTCATGCCGGCGCTGCGGCCCGAGCCGAGCGAGCTGTCGGCGATGACGGCCGAGCTGTGCGAGGTGCGTCCGGGCGGTGCCCTCGCCGAGGTGCTGCGCGGTGTCCGCCCGGTGTTCGCGGACGCGCCCGCCGCACGTGCGGCGCTGCCCGAGCTGCTCGGCGACGACCTGGTGGTGCCCGGCGGGCAGCGCGCGATCCTGGCCCCGCTGCGCGGGCGCCGCAGGGTGATCGGCGCGGCCCTGTTCCTGCGCCGCCCGGAGCGTCTCGCCTTCGAGGCGGACGATCTGCTGGTCGCCGCGCAGCTCGCCACGCACAGTGCCCTCGGCATCGACAAGGCGGTGCTGTACGGGCGTGAGGCGTACATCGCCGACGAGCTCCAGCGCACGATGCTGCCCGAGACGCTGCCGCGGCCCACGGGCGTGCGGCTGGCCAGCCGCTACCTGCCCGCCGCCGAGACGGCGCGCGTCGGCGGGGACTGGTACGACGCGATCCCGCTGCCGGGCAGCCGGGTCGCCCTGGTCGTCGGTGACGTCATGGGGCACTCGATGACGTCGGCGGCGATCATGGGGCAGCTGCGGACGACCGCGCAGACCCTGGCGGGGCTCGATCTGCCGCCGCAGGAAGTGCTGCACCACCTCGACGAGCAGGCGCAGCGGCTGGGCACCGACCGCATGGCGACCTGCCTGTACGCGGTCTACGACCCGGTCTCGCACCGCATCACCATCGCCAACGCGGGCCATCCGCCGCCGGTCCTGCTGCATCTGGGCGGGCGCGCCGAGGTGCTGCGGGTGCCGCCGGGCGCCCCGATCGGTGTGGGCGGCGTTGACTTCGAGGCGGTCGAGCTGGACGCGCCCGCCGGGGCGACGCTGCTGCTGTACACCGACGGTCTGGTCGAGTCCCGGCTCAGGGACGTGTGGACCGGCATAGAGCAGCTGCGGGAGCGGCTGGCCGCCACGGCGCAGCTGACCGGGCCCGACCACCCGCCGCCGCTGGAGGCGCTGTGCGACGAGGTGCTCGACATGCTCGGTCCGGGCGACCGGGACGACGACATCGCGCTGCTCGCCGCCCGCTTCGACGGGATCGCGCCCAGCGACGTCGCGTACTGGTTCCTGGAGCCGGAGGACGCCGCCCCGGGACGGGCCCGCAAGCTGGCCCGGCGCGCGCTGTCGCGGTGGGGTCTGGAGGAGCTGACCGACTCGGTGGAGCTGCTCGTCAGCGAGGTCGTGACGAACGCCGTGCGCTATGCGTCACGGCCGGTGACGCTGCGGTTGCTGCGGACCGACGTCCTGCGCTGCGAGGTCGGTGACGACGTGCCGCAGCTGCCCAGGCTGCGGCAGGCCCGCGCCACCGACGAGGGCGGCCGTGGGCTGTACCTGGTGAACCGGCTGGCCAGGCGGTGGGGCGCGACACGGCTGAGCACCGGAAAGGTCGTCTGGTTCGAGTTGAACCGGGGCTGAGGGGGTACTCGCCCCCCTCACCCCGGGCGGCCCGGGACAGGCACGGACGTGCGGCGCCGGGCGGCCGCGCCCGGAGCCGGGCCGGTTCTCCGGCGTCGGCGTCCCTGTCGGCGCCGGACCGGTGCCGGGACCGGACGCGGCCCATATGTGGACCGACTCGGTCCACATGTTGCCGACATTCCGTCGGCGGCGTTGACTGCTGGGGTGAACGAAGCGACCTGACGACTCTTTTCTGACGGGAGGACGCTCGTGACGCAGGCACCCCAGAAGGCTCCGTACACCACGAACAACGTCGGGAATCCGGTGGAGAGCGACGAGCACTCGCTCACCGTCGGCCCCGACGGTCCGATCCTGCTCCAGGACCACTACCTGATCGAGAAGATGGCCCAGTTCAACCGGGAACGGGTCCCCGAGCGGGTGGTGCACGCCAAGGGCAGTGGAGCGTACGGATTCTTCGAAGTCACCAACGACGTCAGCCAGTTCACCAAGGCGGATCTCTTCCAGCCGGGCAAGCGCACCGAGATGCTGGCGCGGTTCTCCACCGTCGCCGGCGAGCAGGGATCGCCGGACACCTGGCGCGACCCCCGCGGCTTCGCGCTCAAGTTCTACACGGAGCTCGGCAATTACGACCTGGTGGGCAACAACACTCCGGTCTTCTTCGTCCGGGACACGATCAAGTTCCAGGACTTCATCCGCTCGCAGAAGCGCCACCCGGCGACCGGGCTGCGCAGCAACGACATGCAGTGGGACTTCTGGACGCTGTCGCCGGAGTCGGCGCACCAGGTGACCTGGCTGATGGGCGACCGCGGCATCCCCAGGACGTACCGCCACATGAACGGCTACTCGTCCCACACCTACATGTGGATCAACGGTGCCGGTGAGCGGTTCTGGGTGAAGTACCACTTCAAGACCGACCAGGGCATCGACTTCCTCACCCAGGCGGAGGCCGACGAGCTGGCCGGCACGGACGCCGACGTGCACCGCCGGGACCTGTACGAGTCGATCGAGTCGGGGAACGCTCCGAGCTGGACGCTCAAGGTCCAGATCATGCCGTTCGAGGACGCGGCGGACTACCGCTTCAACCCGTTCGACCTGACGAAGGTCTGGCCGCACGGGGACTACCCGCTCATCGACGTCGGCCGGATGACCCTGCACAGGAACCCCGAGGACTATTTCATCCACATCGAGCAGGCCGCCTTCGAGCCCTCGAACCTGGTCCCCGGCATCGGCCCCTCGCCGGACAAGATGCTGCTGGGCCGGCTCTTCTCCTACCCGGACACGCACCGGTACCGGATCGGCCCCAACTACAGCCAGCTGCCGCCCAACAGGCCGCGCTCCGCGGTCAACTCGTACGCCAAGGACGGCCCGATGCGCTACGAGGCGTCGAACGCCGCCCGGCCGTACGCGCCCAACTCGTACGGCGGACCCGCCGCGGACTACGGGCGGTTCGGGGATCCGGCGAGCTGGGAGACCGCGGGCGAGCTGGTGCGCGAGGCGTACCGGCTGCACAACGAGGACGACGACTGGGGGCAGCCGGGCACACTGGTCCGCCAGGTGCTCGACGACGCGGCCCGTGACCGGCTGGTGTCGAACGTCACCGGGCATCTGAAGGCCGACGTGTCGCGTCCGGTCCTGGACCGCGCGCTCCAGTACTGGCGCAACATCGACAAGGAGATCGGCGACCGGATCGCGCACCGGGTCAACGGAGGCTGACCCGGTCCGTCCAGGCGGCCCCGGCGCCCCGCCCCCTGCGCACCGCGGAGGGGGCGGGGCGCCGTCGGCGCAGATCATTTTCAGCCGCCGTCGTGGCGAAGGCCGCGCCGTCGCCCGCGAACCCGGATACGGTTCCGGAGCACCGGAAGGGCCGGTTCGGGCAGGCCCGTGTGGCGGCGAGAGGCGGGGAAGGCACTGTGGACGGCATCGCATGGATCCGGGAGACCTACGACGCCTACTGCGTCACCTTCGCCAAAGGCCTGAGCGCGGAGGAACTGGTCCGCCGGATGGGCGGGGACCCCGGACGGATCGTGCCTTCCCTGTCCGCCGAGGACGCGCTGGAGCTCGCCCGCGACAAGGGCCCGGTCGCCCGGCTGGGCACGAGCAACGGCTGGGCCTTCGCCCTGGAACCCGCGAGCGCCGAGGGCACCGACCGGCGCCTCCTGCGGCGCGTGTCCGAGGGCACCGAGGCGGTCATGCTGCTGGACAGCGGAATGCCGCCGTACTGGTTCGTCCACGCCCGCGACGGCGAGATCGCGGCGGACTTCGAACCGGGAGTGGAGGCCGAGCAGATCGGCGGCAGCGACCCGTCGTTCCTCGTCCCGGCCATGCAGAGCGCGGGCATGCTGCTGCCGGACGGCACGGCGGACCCGGAGGACTGGGAACCCGAGCGGCGCATCCTCACGGTGGCGGAACGGGTCTTCGCGCTGGACCTCCCCCGCACGGCACTCGAGGCCGGAACGCTCCCGGCGGTTCTTCTGGCCTAGGTTCCGGACCGCCCCGGACGCCCTGGCCCGGCGCGTTCCGTCGTGCCGGACCCAGGCGTCCTGCCGGGCCGGCACAGGGACCGGAGACCGGCCGGCATGTCGCCGGTCGGCCGGTCTCCAGTGGCCGGGGCGGTCGCGGGCACGGCTTGGGCCGTGCCCGCCGGACCTGACGGTCCGCCGCCCTACCGGGTACGGACCACACAGATCTGCGAGAGATCCGTGCACCCCTCGAAGCCCGGCACGCTCACATAGAACGCGTCCTTGTCGAGCATCCGGTTGTTCGGCACGAAGAACAGGCCGATCCGGTTGGCCGCTCCCGAGTTCTCGTCGCCCGGGATGCTGGCCCGGCCGCAGATCTCGTTCCAGGTGTTCACCCGGGCGTAGCGCGGGTCCTCCAGCAGGGTCCAGCCGGTGCTGAGGGGCTTGGCGTAGAGCTGGGTGCACTCCTTGCCGTTGCTCACCGCCTGCGGGGGCATCCCGCCGCTCTGGTAGGTCGCAGCGAACGGGTACTCGTCACAGCTCGACGTGCTGTTCGGCGGCTTCGAGTCGGGGTGGCCGACGAACTTGTCGGGTCCGCTCGTCGGACAGATCACCTTGCGGTTCGCCTTCTGGCGGTCGGTGCTCGCCAGGTAGTTCAGCGGCGAACTGTGATCGCGGCTGCCCGGGTGGTAGGGCAGCTTCTGCATGAGGATCCAGTAGAACGCCGCCGCCGAGGGGTTCGCCTCGGTGTTGACGACGTACGTCGGGATGTAGTCGGGGAAGACGCATCCCACGGTGCTCTTGCCCTTGGCCTCACGGTCGCAGCGGATGCCCAGCTTTCCGCTCGGCGGCTGGTAGTCCGCCCCACCGTTCGGGGCGCCGCCCATGGTCGAGGAGAGGATCCAGTTCAGGTGGACGGTCTCGTTGCCGGCCGTGCCCGACCATGTGTGGTCGATCCGGCCGACCGCCTCGTGCTTGTCCAGGCCCGACCACTCCGGCAGGCCCGACCAGGTGATCCCGGCCGACGAGCAGTTGTGCTGGCAGAAGGACTGCACGTTGATCGTGACGGGCGGAACCTTCGGGTCGACCGTCGTCGGCTGGACCGACACCGTCTGCTGGATCGTGGGGCTGTCGAGGTCCAGGTCGATCTCGTGCTTGTACGCGTAGATGTTCTGCGCGATGGGCGTGCCGTTCTCGTACAGCGTGGCCGAGAAGCTGTCCTGGAGACAGGCCCTGGTGCGCGTGTAGAACATGTCGGCGCCGCTCTTGGAACAGAACGCGGTGCCCGCCGCGGCCGCGGCGCCCTTCCGCTGCGAGGTCTTCTCGGCCGGCTTCCCCCGGAACTCCAGACAGACCTCGGAGTTCCTCTTGCCCTTGACGGCACGGCAGTCGAAAGCGCGCGGGTGTTCGTCGGCGGTCGCCCCCGCACGGGAGGACTGCACACCGGGCCGCGGGAAGACGTGTCCGGGCAGCGTGGTGACGGGCTCCACCGCGGGCGGCTCTGGAGCGCCGGGGTTCCACTCCGGCAGCCGCATGTCGGTGATCAGGTCGTAGCTGCCCGGGACGAAGGCCACCGCGTCGAAGGCGATGTCCTGGTCCCCGGTGCCGTCCGGGGTGATGGTGTCCAGCCGCACGGCGGCGGCGTTGTCGAAGCGGTACGCGCCGAGCGACACCCAGCGGTTGCCGTCGCCGGGCTGCTTGATCGTGCGGGTCTCGGTCCCGTACGCGGTGTCGATCTCGTACCGCGCGTAGTTGGTCTGCGCTCCGTGGTCGGGCAGGTGGACCATGACCTTCGCCTGGCCCTTGAGCGTGTCCTTCAGCTTCCAGGTGCCGGTGATCTTCAGCCGCTGGCCCTTGGCGTCGTCCTGGCGGGTGTGGCCGAAGTAGAAGTGGCCGCCGAAGCCCGCGCCCAGCTGGTGGAGGTCCACCTTGGCGGGATAGACGGTCTCCACTCCGTTGTTGGCGAAGTTGAAGCTGAACGTCCCGGAGTTCGTCCAGGAGTTGGTGCAGCCCGGGCGGACGACCGGGGTGCCCGCCGGCACGTCGTCGACGATGAGCGCGTTGCCCGGGAGACCGCTGGTGCTGCACACGGGCGGGTACGCCGTGCCGTCGGCCTCCTCCGGCATGCTGTCGCCGAAGCGGATGAACTCGTATCCGCACGTGTCGGCGCAGTCGCTCTTCCAGGTCACCGGCTTGTTCCACCAGCACTGGAAGTCGCTGCGTCCGCAAGGCCCGCTGCTCACAGTGTCGTTGGAGGCACCGTCGGATATCCGGGCCGGATCGCAGCTGTTGGAGGAGTTGCAGAACGCGTCCTCCGGTGCCTTGAGGTGGGCACGGTTGTACAGGGCGCTGCCCTTGACCGTGACGGCCTCGGAGGTGCCGTTCCAGGTGGAGGGGCGGAAGGCCGGGACCATCACGCCCGGGGACTCCAGGAAGGACGGCGGGTGCGCGGCGAAGCCGAGGACCTTCTCCTGGTAGGGCCAGTTCTGCGGGCGGGCGGCGGCGCTGGCGTCCTCGCCGCCGGCGGCGTTCTCCATGAACGGCAGGCGTCCGGCGTCCCATTCGGGATTGGCGGGGTTGTTGGCCCAGCCCAGGCCCCAGGGCGAGCCGTTGCCGGCGTCGGGGTGGAAGCCGGAGTTGTACGCCCACAGGGCGAAGTACCAGTTCTCGGGCCGTCCCGTGGTGCCGTGGTTGGCGATCATGCCCGCGGCGCGGGTCTCGTTCCACTTGGAGATGAGGGTCTGCAGGCCGGCGGAGATGTTCGCGGTGTAGTCCAGGGCGGCGGCCCGCTGCTTCTGGTAGTCCCAGGCGGCACCGCCGTGGCCGTCCTCGCGGCCGGCCATCCGCATGTGGTCGGTGATCTGCGTGATGCCGTAACCGCAGTCCGCCTTGGCGAAGTTGACGTCCCAGTCGTTGCTGGTGTCACCGTCGTAGAGGTTGATGCCGTAGTAGTTGCCGATCAGCGGGCTGGCGGTGACGCCGGGCACGGCCGAGCGGGCGGCCTGCCACATGTTCGACTCCTGGGTGGTCACGCCGAGCATGACCTGCGCCATGGCGCGACCGCCGCCGTCCAGCGCCGGGTTCAGGAAGAGGGCCTGCGGCATGTAGGCGGGCATGCCGAGGTTCTTCCAGTTCGCCGCACGCGAGACGTGCGTGTTGAGCATGCCCCTGACGGCCTGGTCCACCGCCCACTCCACCTGGCGGGGCTTGGGCTGCATGGCCTGGTTGCGCGGGTCGTTGCGGGGCACGGAGCAGGTGCGCTCCGACTCCACCGGGTCGCTCGGGTCACCGGCGGCCGTCGCGGTCACCGACGCCTTGCCACTGCCTCCGGAACCGGTCAGCAGACCCGGCGACGCGTCTCGGCCCTGACCCGCGTGGGCGGACACCCGCCGGGCCGGGTCCACGGTGAAGGACGCCGTGCGCCCCGTGGCGCGGGTGGTCAGGGACATCTTCACCGTACGGGCCTTGGCGGTCTCGCCGGGCAGCAGCAGCGTCCCCTTGCCGTCGCCCCACGTCGTGTGGGTCAGAACGGCCTCGCCGCGCGAGGAGACGGTGGCGTCCTTCGGCACGGACGCCAACCGCCGTACGGTGGAGGGGAGTCGCTGGGCCGTCGGCCGCGTGGTGCCGGTCACGTACACGGTGCCGGCGCTCCGGGTCAGCCCCGTCTCGGTCGCGAGCCCCTTGGCCAGTACGGCAGCACGCGTGCCGCGCGGGTCCGGGTGCGCCACGGCGCCGGCCGTGATGCGCTTCACCCGGGACGTGGCGCCGCGCTTGTCGAGGAAGGCCAGTCCGCCGTCGCCGTCGGGCGTGAGCCGGTAGGGGACACCGTCGGTGCGGACGAGGGCCTTGCGCGTGCCACGGGCGTCGATCTTGACGACCTCGGCACCTGAGGCGGCGAGGACGGAACCGTGCGCGGCCGGGACGGCCGAGGTGACTTGCCCTCGCAGCGCGATCGGCTTGCCCACCCTGCCCGTCGACGCGTCCAGCCGGAACAGCCGGGTGCCGGGCAGGTCTTCGCCCCCGGACTGGGTCAGGATCACCGACTCCCCTGGCCCGCAGCCCGGGTCGTAGTACGACAGCGACGCCTTCAGCTTCAGCTTCGTCACCCGGCCGGAGGCCAGATCGACGACCGCGGTGAACCCGCCCCGGGCCATCAGCTGGGGTTTGTTGGTGAAAGTGCGGGGCGCGTAGACCACCACTGCCCGCTTGCCCGAACCGGTGACGCAGATGTTGCCGATCCAGGCGTCGGCGTCGAATCCCGGTTCGGAAAGCGACGCCGTACTGCGCCAGGTGTAGCCGTCCTTCTTCCGGGCCGTGAGGATGTGGAATCCCTCCGCGTCACCCGATGTGGTCCACGCCAGGTCACCCGAATTCTTCCAGGTCTTGCCCAGTACCGCGGCCCGCTCTGCCGACGGCACCGCGTCGCGCCGGTTCTCGGCCGACGCTTTCGTGGCGGGAGCCGCCGGTGCCGGCGGGGCGGCCCAGGCCACGGCCTGAGTCAGTCCCGCGAGCACCGCCCCGGCCGCCACCGCGGCCAGCGGTGCCCTCGTTCGTCTGTGGAATCTCAACGGTTCTCCTTCACAAATGGGCTCCCGCAGCACGGGAGTTCCGGAAGGGGAAAGGGCGCATGAAACGCAATCCGGGCACGCGTGACAGCCCGCGCACGGTCGGCGGAATTCGTGAATACAGGCCGTGAAGAGGCGCGGGCCACTGGTCAGTGTGGAGCGCGCGTTGCCACTCGGGTTCCCTCCCCGTTACCGGAAAGCATGATCCGCGCGCGCGGCCCGGGTCAACAAAATTCTCATCGAACTCTGAGCTTCCGGAACGTCTGGCCAATAATCGACCGTCGACATATCCGGCAAGTCCCGTCCGCACACAAGGAAAAGGCACCCGGAGAATCGCCGGGCGCCTTTTTCGCGCGCCAGTGCGCCCTCCTCGACCTGGGGGTCCGAGGCTGATGGGGAAGAGTCGACGGGACTACCCCAGGATCGTGACGCGCGCCCGGTCGTTCGCCGGGTCGAGGTCGTGCCGCCGGTCCGGGCCCCGCGGGGGGCGAGGACGATTCCGTCACCTCTGCCACCATGTGGTCGACGATCCACCCCGCCCCGCCCTAGGTCGACTCGCGCACCACCAGTTCCGTCGGCAGCCTCACCTGCTGCCGGGGCGCGCCGTGTTGGGTGATCTCGGTGAGGATCCGGACCATCGTGCGGCCCAGTTCCTCCACCGGCTGGCGCACCGTCGTCAGGGGCGGGTGGGCATAGCGGGCGAGTGAGTCCTCGAATCCGACGACGGCGACGTCGCCGGGTACCTGCCGCTGCCGGCGGCGCAGTTCTTCCAGGGCGCCGAGCGCCATGAGGTCGGAGGCGGCGAACACGGCGTCCAGATCAGGGGCGCGTTCAAGAAGCGAATACATCGCCCGGCGGCCGCTTTCCCAGCTGAAGTCGCCGATCTCGACCAGGACTTCGCTCGCGGGTGCCCCCGCTTCGCGATGGGCGGTGCGCCAGCCCTCGAGCCGGCTGCGGCCGACGTCCATGTCCAGCGGACCGGCAATCGTGGCGATCTTGGTGCGTCCGCTGCTCAGCAGGTGCCGGACGGCCTCCGCCGCCCCGCCGGCGTTGTCGGCGTGCACGTAACTCAGTCGCTCGCCGACGTCGCGGCGGCCGGCCAGCACGGTGGGCAGACCCAGGTCCTCCAGCATCCCGGGCAGCGGATCGTCGGCGTGGACGGAGACCAGCAGGACGCCGTCCACGCGGCGTGCCGCCACCGACTCGGTGAGCTGCTCCCGCTCGGCCTGGTCGCGGACGAGCATCAGCTGCAGCTGCGTCCGGCTGTCGGCGAGGGCTTCGCTGACACCTCGGATCAGTGCGGCGAAGAACGGTTCCGAGCCGAGTCGGCTCGCCGATTCCGGGATGACCAGGGCCACCGCGTCGGTGCGGCTGGTCACGAGGCCGCGGGCGACCGTGTTGGGTACGTAGTTGAGTTCCTTGATCGCTGCCAGGACCCTGGCCCGCGCGTCGGCACTGACCAGCTCCGAGCCGTTGACGACCCGGGACACCGTCGTCCTGCCCACACCCGCACGGGCGGCGACCGTTTTGATCGTCGGACGGCGATTCCCAGCCATTGCGCTCCCCTCCCGGCAGCCGCGCGACAGCGTCGGCCGCGCTGATGACCAGCATCGATTCTTGCAGACGCCGCTGCCGGGCGGGCCCTGCGCCGTCCAAGCACGAGGACCGCGACGGCCGGGGCAATCTCTCTTCGTCGTGTTCAAGTCATTGACAGATCGGCTCGATGCGGTGAGTCTGCCATGCGTCGGTGGGAACGTGCCCACTTTTTCTTTGGTCAGCGATGGGCACGTACCCACCACCCCACCAGAGCCGCAGTAGACGTCGCAAAGCGTGTCAATTCGACGCGTCCGCGCCGCCGCCTAGGAGGAGATCCATGAGCAGTCCCGGTTCGTTCGGCAGAAAGAGGCTGGCGTCAGCAGCTGCGGCCGTATGCGCGTTGGCGCTCGTCGCCGGCTGCGGCAGCAGTGACGGCTCGGTCACGGGCGGTGGCAAGAAGGACGGCAAGACCGTCATCACCATGGGCATGTTCGGGGTGATGGGCTTCAAGGAGTCGGGCCTTCTCGAGCAGTACGAGAAGGAGCACCCGAACGTCGAGATCAAGGCCGAGATAGCCGGCGACGAGCAGACCTACTACACCGCGCTGCAGACCCATCTCGCCGCGGGCAACGGCCTGAAGGACATCCAGGGCATCGAGATCGGCCGGGCCAAGGAGATCACCGAGACGCAGGCCGACAAGTTCGCCGACTTCTCCCGCACGGCGGGCACCGACCACTTCCTGCCCTGGAAGCAGTCCCAGATCACCACCAAGGACGGCAAGGTGCTGGGCCTGGGGACCGACGCCGGCCCGATGGCCGTGTGCTACCGCAAGGACTACTTCGCCAAGGCCGGTCTGCCCACCGACCGCGACGCCGTCGGCAAGCTGTGGGCGGGCGACTGGAAGAAGTACGTCGAGGTCGGCCGCACTTTCAAGAAGGACTTCAAGGGCGGCCGCGTGTCGTACATGGACTCCTCCAGCGGCCTGTTCAACGCCATGGTCTACGGCTATCCGCAGCAGTACTACAACGAGAACGGCGACCTGATCTACGACAAGAACCCGGTCGTCAAGCAGGCCTGGAACCTTGCCGCGGACGCCGCCGACGACGGGCTGAGCGCGAAACTGCGCCAGTTCCAGCCCGGTTGGGACCCGGGACTGGCCAACGGCACCTTCGCCACCGCGGTCTGCCCGGCGTGGATGCTGAGCCACATCAGCGAGAAGGCCGGTGACAAGAACAAGGGCAAGTGGGACGTCGCCAGGGCCCCCAAGGGTGCCAACTGGGGCGGCTCCTTCCTCGGCGTGATGGAGAAGAGTCCGGTGAAGGCGGAGGCCCAGAAGCTCGTCGCCTGGCTGACCGCGCCGGAGCAGCAGGCCTACATCTTCAAGAAGCTGGGCAACTTCCCCTCCTCCCGCCAGGCGCTCGAGCAGGACGACGTCAAGAACGTCACCTCCGGGTACTTCAGCGGCGCGCCGATCGGCCAGATCTTCGGTGCCGCCGCGCAGGAGATCCCCGACAAGCAGGTCCTCGGCCGTAAGGACGGCACGATCAAGGACACCTTCTCCCAGGGCCTGGCCCTGGTCGAGCAGGGCCAGTCGCGGGACAAGGCGTGGAAGACCACCGCGGAGCGCATCGACAAGGCGGTCGGCTGACCTCTCGGGCCTTTCGACACCCCGGGCGCGCCCGCACCCTGCCGGGCGCGCCCGGGGCCCGGCTCAGACATCCGCTCTCAGGAAGGAACTCCGGTGGCCACCTCCACCACCAACGCCCTGGCCGGCGAGGAGCGTTCGGGTCCGCCCACGAAGACCCCCGACGGGGAGACCGGCCGGCGGCGCAGTGCGCTGCTGCACCGGATCGACCTCAAGGGCGCACCGTATGCGTTCGTCGCGCCGTTCTTCGTCGTCTTCGCGGCGTTCAGCTTCTACCCCCTCGTCTACACGGCGTGGATCTCCCTGCACCATGTGGAACTGGCCACCCTCGACTCCATGCAGTGGGTGGCGTTCGACAACTACGTCGACCTGTTCACGGACTCACGGTTCTGGAACGCGCTGCAGAACACCATCACCATCGGCGTCATCTCCACGGTGCCGCAGCTGCTGATGGCGCTCGGGATGGCGCACCTGCTCAACTACCGGATGCGCGCCTCGCTGTTCTTCCGCGTCGCGTCACTGGTGCCCTACGCCACCTCGGTCGGCGCGGCCGCCCTCGTCTTCACCATGCTCTTCGAACGCGACTTCGGCATGATCAACTGGGTGCTCGGCTGGGTCGGCATCGACCCGCTGGACTGGGAGGCCGACAAGTGGCCCGCCCAGGTGGCCATTTCCAGCATCGTGATCTGGCGGTGGACCGGCTACAACGCGCTGCTGTACCTGGCGGCCATGCAGGCCATCCCTGCCGAGCGGTACGAGGCGGCATCCCTCGACGGCGCCTCGCGGTGGAAGCAGTTCACCCATGTCACCGTTCCCGGGATCCGCTCCACCGTCGTCTTCACCATCGTGCTCTCCACCATCGGCGCCACCCAGCTGTTCGGTGAGCCGCTGATCTTCGGTCAGGGGCCCAACGGGGTCACCGGCGGCGCGGACAACCAGTACCAGACGCTGGGTCTGCTGCTGTACGAGGAGGGCTGGAAGAACTACCAGATGGGCCGCGCGGCGACCGTCGCCTGGGCGATGTTCCTGCTGCTCATCCTCGTCTTCGCGGCGCAGCGCCTGATCCGCCGGCTGCGCCCCCGCACGCCCTGACCAGGAGCCGTCATGACCGTCAACTCTCTCCCGGTCCGCACGGACACCCCGGTCCGGACCTCCGCCCCGAAAACTCCCCGCACCGCCCGTCGGCTGCTGCGCATACGCGCCGGCCGCCAGCACCACGCCGGACCGCTCGCCTATGTCCTGCTCGCCGTCATGGCGATCGTGTCGGTCTTCCCGCTGTACTGGACGATGGTGGCGGCCTCCACGGACAACACCCGGGTCAGCCAGACACCTCCGCCGTTCCTGCCCGGCCCCAACCTGTTCAGCAACCTAGCCCGCGCGTGGGACGAGGCGGCGATGGGGAAGGCCATGATCAACAGTCTGATCGTGGCCGGGGTCATCGCGCTGTCCACGGTGCTGTTCGCGACGCTGGCGGGCTTCGCCTTCGCCAAACTGCGGTTCAAGGGACGCAACATCCTGCTCACGCTGGTGATCGGCACCATGATGGTGCCGCCGCAGCTCGGCGTCGTACCGCTGTTCATGATGATGTCCGAGCTCGGCTGGTCGCAGCAGCTGCCGGCCGTCATCTTCCCCACGCTGGTGAGCGCGGTCGGGGTGTTCTTCATGCGGCAGTACCTCTCGGAGGCGCTGCCGGACGAGCTCGTCGAGGCGGGACGCGTGGACGGTGCGCACTCGCTGCGGATCTTCTGGAGCATCGTGCTTCCGGTCGCGCGGCCCGCGATGGCGGTCCTGTTCATGATCACGTTCGTGCACGCGTGGAACGACTTCTTCTGGCCCTTCGTGGTGCTCGACATGACGAACCCGACCGTCCCGGTCGCCCTCACCCAGCTCAGCGCCGGGTATGTCCGCGACCAGTCACTGATCATGGCGGGTGCGCTGCTGGGCACCCTGCCGCTGCTGGCGATGTTCATCGTCTTCGGCCGCCAGATCGTCAGCGGGATCATGGCCGGCGCCGTCAAGGGCTGACGCCGACCGGCCTCGGCCGGCCTTCCGCACCGGCCCGGCACCCGGCCACCGGTCCGCCCCATCCGTATCCCTGTTTCTTCGCACCCCCGCGACACACCCTTTGAGAGGATCTACGTGGTCACCGCAGCACGACATGGCGGTTCCGCCCCGGACGCGGCCCGAACCTTCCCCGACGGCTTTCTCTGGGGCTCCGCGACCGCCTCGTACCAGATCGAGGGCGCAACCACCGAAGATGGCCGCACCCCCTCCATCTGGGACGTCTACGCCCGCACCCCCGGCCGCGTCCGCAACGGCGACACCGGCGACATCGCCACGGATCACTACCACCGCTGGCGCGAGGACGTCGCGCTCCTGGCCGACCTCGGCCTCGGCGCCTACCGCTTCTCCCTTGCCTGGCCCCGGGTCCAGCCCACCGGTCGCGGCCCGGCCGTCCAGAAGGGCCTGGACTTCTACCGCCGTCTCGTCGACGAGCTGCTGGCCCACGACATCACTCCGGTGGCCACGCTCTACCACTGGGATCTGCCGCAGGAGTTGGAGGATGCGGGAGGCTGGCCCGAGCGCGTCACGGCCGAGCGGTTCGCCGAGTACGCGGCCATCGCCGCGGACGCCCTCGGCGACCGGGTGAAGACCTGGACCACGCTCAACGAGCCCTGGTGCAGTGCCTTCCTCGGCTACGGCTCCGGTGTCCACGCCCCCGGCCGCACCGACCCGGTCGCCGCCCTGCGCGCCGCCCACCACCTCAACCTGGGGCACGGGCTGGCCGTCCAGGCACTGCGCGACGCGCTTCCCGCCGACGCCCAGTGCTCGGTCACGCTGAACTTCCACGAGGTGCGCCCGCTCACCGGCAGCGACGCCGACACCGACGCCGCCCGCCGGATCGACGCGCTCGCCAACCGGGTCTTCACCGGCCCGATGCTGCAGGGTGCCTACCCGGAGGACCTGCTCAAGGACACGGCGGCCCTGACCGACTGGTCCTTCGTGCGCGACGGCGACCTCCAGCAGATCAACCAGCCCCTGGACTTCCTCGGCATCAACTACTACACGCCCACACTGGTTTCGGAGGCGGACGGCAGCGGCACGCACAACTCGGACGGACACGGCAGGAGCACGCACAGCCCCTGGCCCGGAGCGGACCTGGTCGCCTTCCACCAGCCCCCCGGTGACACCACCGCCATGGGCTGGGCCGTCGACCCCACCGGCCTGTACGACCTCCTGCGCCGGGTGGCATCCGAATTCCCCGCACTACCGCTGGTCATCACGGAGAACGGGGCGGCCTTCGACGACTACGCCGACCCCTCCGGCAAGGTCAACGACCCCGACCGGATCGCCTACGTGCGCGGCCACCTGGCCGCCGTGCACCAGGCCATCACCGACGGCGCGGACGTGCGCGGCTACTTCCTGTGGTCGCTGCTGGACAACTTCGAGTGGGGGTACGGCTACAGCAAGCGCTTCGGCGCCGTCTACGTCGACTACCCGACGGGCACCCGCATCCCCAAGGCCAGCGCCCGCTGGTACTCCGAGGTGGCCCGCACCGGCGTCCTGCCCGGCGCCTGACCGGACCGGGTGGCGGCACCACCCTGCCCGCCCCGCACGGTGCCGCCACCGCGGAGCCTGCCCCCGCGCCCCGCTTCCCGCGGGCCGGGGGCAGGCTCGACTCACCGTCCCAGCAGGGAGATCGGCTCTCCCGGACGTCACCCGGCTGCGGGCACCCGGTGGATCACCGGGTGCCCCTTCCGCACGCTATTGACTGTTCGGATCGAATGGGTTGTCCGGAATTCCGTCGGTCGGCGTCCCCGTCGGCGTGGCCGGCTTCGTGGTCGTCGGATCGGTCGTCGTCGGCTCGTCCGTCGGAGACGGCGGACTGCTGCTCGTCGGCGGCTCGGTCGACGGCTCCTCGGTGGTCGGCGTCGACGAGGGGGTGCTCGACGGCGTCCGGGTGACCGTGGGCGTCTCGGTGGGCTCCACTGCCGCGCCCGACGTGGTGTTCAGGTCGAACTTGCTGACCTTGCCGTCCAGCGCGTCGAAGGTGTACGCCGCCCAGATCTGCGCCGGGAAGCCACCGCCGTTGACGCGGCCGCCCTCGGCGACGAGACCGGTGGCGCCCTTCATGGAGACGTGCTTGCCCGCGTCGGCGGTGCCGACCGCGCCCTCGCCGAAGAGGCCGACCGAGGTGACCAGGTCAGGCGTGTAGCCGGTGAACCAGGCCGACTTGTTGTTGTCGGACGTACCCGTCTTGCCCGCGACCTGCTGACCGCCGCGCGACGGGTTGTCCCGCACGGACGTCCTGGCCGTACCGTCGTCGACCACACCGGTCAGCACCGAGGTGACCGTGTCGGCCGCCTCCTCGCTGATGACCCGGTCGCCGATCGGGTCGGGGAAGTCGACCGAACGGTCCTTGTGCTCGGCCTTGGCGACGACGGCCGGGGTGACCTTCTTGCCGTGGTTGTCGAGAGTGGCGTAGACGCCGGCCATCTCCAGCGGGCTCGCGCCCATGGAGCCGAGGGTCTGGGCGGGCACCGCCTCGAGACCCTTGGTGTCCATGCCGAGCTTGCCCGCCACCTTCAGGACCTCGTCCATGCCGACGTCGACGCCCATCTGCGCGAAGACGGAGTTGATGGACTTGTTCATAGCGGTCTGCACGGTGACGTCGCCGTAGCTGTGCTCGTCCTCGTTCGGCGGGGCGAAGCCGATGTCGCTGCCGACCACGGGCCGGCGGTTGGTGCCGTCGTAGACCGTGTTCGCCGTGATGAGCCTGCCGCGCTGCGTCTTGGCCTTCTCGTCCAGGGCGGCGGCGAAGATCAGCGGCTTGAAGGTCGAGGCGACCTGGTAGTCCCGGCGCGTGGCGTTGTTGTAGTAGTGCTTGAAGTAGTCCTTGCCGCCGTACATCGCGAGGACCCTGCCGTTCTTCGGGTCGACGGAGACGGCACCGGCCTGGATGTTGCCGTCGACCTTGCGCTTCTTCGGGTCCAGCTTGCTGGTGAGCTGCGCCTTGACGGTCTTCTCCAGCAGCGCCTGCTTCTTCTTGTCGACGTTGAGCGTGATGGTCCAGCCGCCGGCCTCCACCATCGCCTGGGCCTGGTCCAGGTCGGAGGCCGTGCCGTCGGTGACGAGCTGCTTGGCCAGCGCATTCTCGGCGGCCTTGACCAGATAGCCGGTCTGGCCCTCCATGCCGGGGGCGCCCTTGGGGTCCTTCGGCACGGGGAACTTCAGCCCTTGGCGCTCGCCGGAGTCGAGCCAGCCCTGCTCGACCATGTTGTCGAGGGTGTAGTTCCAGCGGGCCGTGACCAGCTTCTTGCCGGTGTCCGTCGCGACGCCCCAGTCGTACTGGCTCGGGGCCTGGAGCAGCGAGGCGAGGTAGGCGCCCTGGGCGACGGAGAGTTCGCTCGCGTCGATGCGGTAGTACGCCTGCGCCGCGGCCTGGATGCCGTAGGCGTTGCGGCCGTAGTAGCTGGTGTTGATGTAGCCGGCGAGGATGTCGTCCTTGGACTTCTGGCGGTCCACCTTCAGGGAGATGACCAGTTCCTTCAGCTTGCGCGTGACGGTCTGGTCCTGGTTCAGGTAGTAGTTCTTGACGTACTGCTGGGTGATCGTCGAGCCGCCCTGCTTGCCCTTGCCCGACAGAGTGTTGATCAGACCGCGGGCCGTGCCCTTGAGGTCGACGCCGGAGTCCTTGTAGAAGGACTTGTTCTCGGCGGCGACGAAGGTCTTCTGGACGCTCTTCGGCACCTCGGACAGGTCCACGACCTCACGGTTGACCTTGCCCGTGCGGGCGAGGACGTCGCCGTTGCGGTACTTGTAGATGTTGCTCTGCAGCCGTGCGGCCGCGTTGCCCTTGGGGACGTCGACGACCATGTAGAGCACGATGAAGGCGCCCATGCCGAGCAGGCAGAGGCCGAAGAACGTCCCGGTGATCGTCTTCCAGTTGACGAACCGGCGTATGCCGCTGCGGCGGCTCTTGCCCCCGGCCGGCGCGCCCGCGGCGCCCGCTCCGGACGAGCGCTTGGGCGCCGCGCGGCGGCCCTGTGCCTGCCGCGCTCGTCTCTCTTCCGCTCGTCCCATGGGTCGATCCGCTCCGCTTCACTCTCGTGTGGCACACAGGTTCGTCGCTCAGGTCAGCTCAGAAAGCTAACACCGCGCGCTATGACAAAGGGCCGCCGATCCGGTCTTTTCCGGACGTGACAATCAGCACGCCGGGCACTCCTCCCCGACCAAACCGACGAGCGGGAGGGGTGGAAGGTTGTCGAGCGAGTTAAAGTGTTATCACTTGGATAGACGGAAGCTATGCCGTACGGAACGGGGGGACCTCCCATGCCGGCACACCGCTCGGCCGCGCGCGGCCCCGCACCCGAGGGCGTGCCGGAGATGCCCGCGCCGCGGGTCCGGGAGTCCGCCGCGCACAGCATCGGGACCCTCCACCGATGACGGCTCCTTCCGAGGGCGCACCCCCTCAGCGTCGGCCGCGGCAGCGCAAGCAGGTGCTGCTGCGGCTGGACCCGTCGGTGTACGAGGCGCTCGCACGCTGGGCCGGGGACGAACTGCGGTCCGCCAACGCGCAGATCGAGTTCCTGCTGCGCCAGGCGTTGGCCGACGCGGGGCGCCTGCCCGGCGGGACCGGGCCGATGCCCCGGCGGGGACGGCCGCCGGCGGAACCCGAGGGCCACCCCCACCGGGAACGACCGGCGGCGGAACCCGGGGCGTAGCACCGCCGGGGCATGAACATCGGCGACACGGGGGACACAGCCCCGCCGGGCACGGCGTCGGCCGTGGCCCGGACGCGCCCGGCCCGTGGGCGGTCCGCAGGGCGCCGCCCCGCGCCCGCAGGGCGTCGCCCGTCACCGGTGACAGAACCGTGACAATCGCCTCCCACCTGCACCACCGTACGCGCCGCCATGATCTACACACTGGGCGTATACATCCGGCGTATACACCGTGTGTAGAGTGCTCGCATGTCCATCGGTCACACCCTCCTGGGGCTCCTGGAGTCCGGCCCGCGTCACGGCTACGACCTGAAGCGGGCCTTCGACGAGAAGTTCGGTCACGACCGGCCGCTGCACTACGGCCAGGTCTATTCGACGATGTCCCGGCTGCTGAAGAACGGACTCGTCGAAGTCGACGGGATCGAGCCGGGCGGCGGGCCCGAGCGCAAGCGGTACGCCATCACCGACGCCGGCGTCACCGACGTGCAGCAGTGGCTCGCGACGCCGGAGAAGCCCGAGCCCTATCTCCAGTCGACCCTCTACACCAAGGTCGTGCTCGCGCTCCTCACGCACCGCGACGCCGCCGAGATCCTCGACACGCAGCGCTCGGAGCACCTGCGCATGATGCGCATCCTGACCGACCGCAAGCGCAAGGGCGACCTCGCGGACCAGCTGATCTGCGACCACGCCCTCTTCCACCTGGAGGCCGACCTGCGGTGGCTGGAGCTCACCGCCGCGCGCCTCGACAAGCTCGCCGAGGCGGTGACGACCCGATGACTCCCCCACCCGGTTCCCTGCTCACCGCCTCGGACCTGCGCAAGGCGTACGGGCCGACGACCGCCCTGGACGGCGCCGAGTTCTCCATCCACCCCGGCGAGATCGTCGCCGTCATGGGTCCGTCCGGCTCCGGCAAGTCCACCCTGCTGCACTGTCTCGCCGGGATCGTGACGCCCGACTCCGGGTCGATCACGTACCACGGCCGCGAGATGACCACGATGAACGACGCGCAGCGCAGCGCCCTGCGCCGCAGCGACTTCGGCTTCGTCTTCCAGTTCGGCCAGCTCGTACCGGAGTTGACCTGCGTCGAGAACGTCGCCCTGCCGCTCCGGCTGAACGGGACGGGCCGCAAGGATGCCGAGCGCGCCGCCCTCACATGGATGGAACAGCTGGAGGTCGACGACCTCAAGGGCAAGCGGCCCGGCGAGGTCTCCGGCGGTCAGGGACAGCGCGTCGCCGTCGCCCGTTCGCTGGTCACCAACCCGCGCGTGCTGTTCGCGGACGAGCCGACCGGCGCGCTCGACTCCCTCAACGGCGAGCGCGTGATGCAGCTGCTGACCGACGCCGCACGCTCGACCAATGCCGCCGTCGTGCTCGTCACGCACGAGGCGCGGGTGGCCGCCTACTCGGACCGCGAGATCGTCGTGCGCGACGGCAGGTCCCGGGACATGGAGCGGGTCGTATGAGTGTCCGCCCCTCACCCGGGACCGGCCCGACCGGGACTCCGCCCGGCCCCTCGCCCGTCACCCCGTCAGCCGGGGAACCACGTGTCCCGCGCGGCCTGACGCAGTGGTCCCGTGACCTCGCCATGGGCGCCAGGTTCGCGGTGACCGGTGGCCGCGAGGCCTGGGTGCGCGTGCTGCTCACCGCCGTCGGGGTCGGCCTCGGCGTGGCCCTGCTGCTGCTCACCACGGCCATACCGAGTGCTCTGGCCTCCCGCCACGACCGGGAGCAGAGCCGCAACGACGTGACGTTCCGCTCGGACGTCATGAAGAAGTCGGACCGCACGCTGCTCGTCGCGGCCACCGGCACCACCTTCCACGACAAGGACGTACGCGGACGGGTCCTGCAGCCCGAGGGCCCCCGGGCGCCGCTGCCGCCCGGGCTGAAGGAGTTCCCCGCCGCCGGCGACATGGTCGTCTCGCCCGCCCTGGACCGGCTGCTCAAGTCCCCGGACGGCAAGCTGCTGCGCGAGCGCCTGCACTACCGCATCAGCGGGACGATCGCCGACAGCGGTCTCGTCGACCCGCACGAACTCGCCTACTACGCGGGCTCCGACAGCCTGAAGGCGACCTCGCAGACGGCCGGCCGGATCGAACGCATCGACTCGTTCGGGGCCGACAACCCGTCCGAGGCCATGGACCCCGTCCTGCTGCTGCTCGTCCTGATCGTCTTCGTGGTGCTCCTGATGCCGGTCGGCGTCTTCATCGCGGCGGCCGTACGGTTCGGCGGCGAACGGCGCGACCGCAGGCTCGCGGCACTGCGGCTGGTCGGTGCGGACGGACGGATGACGCGGCGGATCGCGGCGGGCGAGGCGCTGGCCGGAGCTCTGGTCGGGCTGGTGCTCGGCGCCGGGTTCTTCCTGATCGGACGTCAGCTCGCCGGAATGATGGAGGTCTTCCGGGTCAGCGTGTTCCCCGGCGACCTCAATCCGGCGCCCGGCCTGGTGGCACTGGTCGCCGTCGCCGTGCCGGCCGCCGCCGTCGCCGTGACGCTGTTCGCGCTGCGCGGGGTCGTCATCGAGCCGCTGGGCGTGGTCCGTACGGCCCGGCCCTCGCGACGCCGGCTCTGGTGGCGGCTGCTGCTGCCGCTGGGCGGTCTCGCACTCCTCTACCCGATGATCGGGCAGGGACGCGACAACGGGGACTTCAACCAGTACCTCGTCATCGGCGGCGTCATGCTGCTGCTGGTCGGCATCACCGCGCTCCTCCCCTGGGTCGTCGAGGCAGTCGTCGCCCGGCTGAACTCCGGCGGTGTCGCCTGGCAACTGGCGATCCGCAGGCTCCAGTTGAGCAGCGGCACCGCGGCTCGCATGGTCAACGGCATCGCGGTCGCGGTGGCCGGCGCGATCGCCCTGCAGATGCTGTTCGCCGGCGTCGACAGCGACTACACCAAGGTCAGCAAGAACGACCTCACCCGCGCCCAGATGTCCGTGGAGGTGCCCGACGGCGTCCCGGCGAGCCAGGTCGCCCGGCGCCTCTCCTCGACCAAGGGTGTCCGGCACACCGTCGCCCTGGCCAACAGTCAGGTCGGCGACGGCAGGAACGAGCCCGAGCGCCAGTCGCCCGTGACCGTCGGCGACTGTGCCGCCCTGCGCGAGGTCGCCCGGCTGCCCTCCTGCAAGGACGGCGACGTCTTCGCCGTGCCGAACGCCCAGTGGGACGAGTACACCAAGCAGCTGAGCAAGGCCGGCACCAAGCTCTACATCGACCCGTCCTACGGCAGCGACAACAAGGGCAAGGAGATCGCCTGGACGGTGCCGAAGGGGGTCCGGGAGGCGGCCACGCGCAAGGATCCGCAGGGTGACGAGCGCGGAGGCTTCCTGTTCACCCCGGCCGCGCTGCCCGAGAAGGCGGAAGGGGCCCTGTACGGAACCGTGTTCCTCGCACTCGACGAGTCGGTGCCGGACGTACAAGAGCTCGTCCGCAACACCGCGGCGGAGATCGACCCGCTCGCCGATCCCATCACCTGGAGCGAGTCGACCCAGTCGAAGCGGTTCACATCCATCCGCACCGGCCTGTTCGTCGGCGCGACCTGTGTCCTCGTGCTCATCGGGGCGAGCCTGCTGGTCTCCCAGCTGGAGCAACTGCGCGAGCGCAAGAAGCTGCTGTCGTCGCTGGTCGCCTTCGGCACCCGGCGCCGCACTCTGAGCCTGTCGGTGCTGTGGCAGACGGCGATCCCCATCGCGCTGGGCCTGGCGCTGGCGTCGGTCGTCGGCCTGACGCTCGGCACGGTGCTGCTCAAGATGACCAGTACGCCGGTCGGCGTGGACTGGGCGAGCGTGCTGTCGATGACGGGCATCGGCGCGGCGGTCGTGGTGCTGGTGACGGCGCTCAGTCTGCCGCCGCTCATCCGTCTGATGCGGCCGGACGGACTGCGCACGGAGTGACCGGCCCACGCCGCGCACGGGCGGCCCTTCCCCACCGGGGAGGGCCGCCCTTCTGCGTCAGAGCCCGTACTCCCGCACCACGCGACGGGTCTGGGCGAAGAGCATGCCGACGTTCACCGACTTACGGCAGACGACCACGGCGACCACGTCCTGCTGCTCGCTCATGCGCACGAACAGGTGCGTGAGGTTGTCGCTGTTCACCAGGATCTCCTGGAAGAAGTGCTGGTCGCTCTCGATGCCGCGGCGTTCCTTGAAGACGTCCTCGATCATCTGCACCGTGCGCCCCTGGAACAGGTCGAGGGTCGCGCCCGCGAGCAGGTCCAGCACCTCGGGCGGGTGGTTGTCGACGGTCTCGTACGACAGCAGCATCCCGGTCGCCATGTCGACGACGCCCGAGGCCAGGCAGTCCGGTGCGTCGGTACGCAATGCCTTGACCAGGCCCATGACCTGGTCGGAGAAGCCCGATGTCATCCGCTTGCTCGCCATCCTCTCAAGCTCCTTCGGTAGCGGTCAGGATCGAACCGATGCGCCCGAGGGCGGGCCGGGTCTCCTCGTGCAGGCGCTCGATGTCGATGCCCTCGTCGCCGAGCACGACCATCAGCGCCGTGTCGCCGACGGCGTAGAAGGCGGCGCAGCCCTGACTTCCGTACGTCACCGTCTGCCGGAATGTGCCCCGGCCCGTCGCCTCGGCGGCACGCCGGGCGATGCCCAGGCCCGCAGCGGCGATCGCGGCGAGACCCTCCGGGTCGATGGTGGCGGCGGTGTCCGCCGCGATGAGCATTCCGTCCGCGGCCGCCACGGCCGTGTCGGTGATTCCGGTGACCTGCTCCCGCAGGCCTCTCATTTCCATCGCCAGTGCCTCGTGATTCATATGCCGAACTCCCTGACAGCTGATCGCATTTGCTTGTTCTCGCGCTGACGAGCGCGCGTCCACTACGCGGTTCTCCGGGAATGTCAGGTACCGGAATCCGGGGTCCAGATCCGGTTGCGCAGACGGAAGAACCCTTTCCAGCTCCCCCCGGCCGTTTCCGGGGCGAGAGTCTCGGTGATGCCGCTCGCCCCTGGCTTACGCCGGGGCAGCGACGACGCGTGGGGGGAAGGGGGGCCGCCCGGCGACCCCGGCTCGCCCGCGGTGTGTTCGGCCCCGGCCGACGGCTCGGACGCCGCCGGCTCCTCGGCTCCCGGCGCCGCCGTCCCGGCCTGCTCGGGTCCGCCCTGCTCGGCGGGGGTGCCCTGCGCGGCGGGGGTGCCCTCGGACTCCGGCCACCCGGTCTCGGGCCAACGGATCTCGGGCCACCCGGCGTCGGCCCACCGGGCGTAGGGCCACTCCGCGTCGGCCGGGTCGGCCTCGGCACTCCCGGTGTCGGCCTGTTCGGGCTCGGCAGACGCGGCAGGGGTGCTTCCGCCCGCGGACCGCCCGGTGCCGACGGGTTCGGAAAGGGTGCCGCCGGCCTCGAATCGCTCTGCATCGACGGGCCCGGGAAGCATGCCGCCCTCCCGCGACCGCCCCGCGCCGACGGGCTCACCTCCACCGCTGCCGGCCTCGGAACGCTCGGCACCCACGGACCCGGCACCGGTGCTCCCGGTGTCGGGCCGCTCGGCGTCGGCCGGGTCCTCGACGCAGCGCCCGGCCTCCGGCCGCTCGGTGCCCGCAGGCTCGGCATCGGTGGGCCCACCCTCGGCGGGGCCACCGTCGAGGGGCCCGGCGTCGCCGGGGTCCGCGCCGTCGGACTCCTCACCGCCCGGCTCCACGTCGGAGGGCTCGGCGCGCGTGCCGCCCGCGCCGGCGGCCTCGTCCGACCCGGTCCGCTCGGCGTAGGCGCGCCCGGGTGTCTCCTCCGGCGGCGGACGGTGGCCCGGCGTGCCGGCGGCCGGCGGCGTCCGGGCGGCTATCGGTCCGGTGACCGGAATGCTGATCGGGGCGACGGTCCCGGAGTCCGCGGCGAGCTCCAGCAGGCCGTCGCCGAGCATGCGGGCCATCGCGACGGTGACGGTGTAAACACCGAGGCCGGTCGCGAAGGCGATGTCACGTGCGGTCCGCCGCCCGTCGGCGTGGGCCAGCAACTCCCGCTGGAGCGCGGGAAGACGGGCGTCGGCACCGTCGGCGGCCGGGGTGGGCACGGGCCGTTCACGCTCGGGCCGCACGGGACACGGCAGGGCGGCGACGGCGGCCAGTTTCCGTGTCGCGTCCTGGAGCAGCCGCGCGGGCGGTTCCCCCATGGCGACCGGAGCGAGCGGCTCGGCGGCGTCGAGCGGGGCGCAGCCGTCGACCCGTCCGGCGACGACCGCGAAGGCCGCGTCCTGCGTGGCCATCACACAGACGACCCTCAGCTGCGCGGCCCCCGCGTGCCCGTGGGCGATCAGTCCGGTCTGCGGCCAGCGCGTGCCCTCGTTCTCCCGGAGCAGCTCCGCCCACTGCTCGCCGCTGACGCGCCCGGTCCGCAGCAGCCTGGCCTCCGGCCCCGGTGCGCCGGGGCTCTCGACGGCGACGACGAGTCCGTCCCGTAGATGGAAGGCACCCCCGGGCCTGCCGGACACCCGC
Organism: Streptomyces sp. 142MFCol3.1; assembly: GCF_000424945.1. Classification (NCBI taxonomy): domain Bacteria; kingdom Bacillati; phylum Actinomycetota; class Actinomycetes; order Kitasatosporales; family Streptomycetaceae; genus Streptomyces; species Streptomyces sp. 142MFCol3.1. Next base: position 4,614 of record NZ_AUKV01000033.1, on the reverse strand, counting down.
AGTCTCCCCGTCGCCCGCGAGTCCTGGCACTCAGTGAGGGCGTGCGACAGCAGGTCGAATCCGACCCGGCCAAGGGAATCCCGAATGCCCGACATCACTCCCCTTGGAGATTCCGGCACTTCTCGAACTTCGCACAGATGCCTGATGCATCACGCTGAAGTGGAATGTGTATCAGTCCGGGGGCATATCTCAGCGAGAGTCGCACTACCTGACGGAAGTTGAAATATCCCGTCCCTCAATAGCCTTCATCGGTCATCCGGTTGACCGACTCTGCACCGCCCTCAGCCGTCCGCGCCCAGTACCCGGACGGGCAGCGGACACAGCGCCTCACGCAGGGCCGCCGCGAGTTCCTCGTACTCCGTGCCGCGTGCGGCGCCCGACCGCATGGCGAGGGCGATACGACGGGTCGGCGCCGGATCGGCGAAGTATCCGGTGAGCAGCTGGTTGCTGCGGGTCGTCTCGACCTTGACCGCGGTGCGCGGCAGCAGCGTCACACCGAGACCGCCGGCGACGAGCTGGACGAGCGTGGAGAGTCCGGCGGCGGTGGTGGTGACGGGAGCGTCGGCGCGGCCCGCCTCACGGCAGATGTCGAGAGCCTGGTCGCGCAGGCAGTGCCCCTCGTCGAGCAGCAGGAGGTTGAGTTCGCGCAGCGCTTCGCGGGGGATGCCCTCCCGGCCGCCAAGCCAGTGGTCCAGCGGGGTGACCAGTACGAAGTCCTCGTCGAACAGCGGGAGTTCGACCACTCCGGGCACCCCGAGCGGCACGGCGAGCAGCAGCAGGTCGAGCCGGCCGACCGCCAGGCCCTCCAGCAGGCTCGCGGTCTGCTCCTCGTGGACCTGGAGGTCGAGGTCGGGGTAGCGGTCGTGGACGAGCCTGAGGACGGTGGGCAGGAGGTAGGGCGCGACGGTGGGGATGACGCCGAGACGCAGGGCCCCGGTGAACGGCGCCCGCACCGCCTCCGCCTCCTCCAGCAGCGCCCCGACCTCGTCGAGCACGGCCTTCGCCCGTACGGCGAGGCGCTCACCGGCGGGCGAGAGGAGCACCTTGCGCGTCGTACGCTCCAGCAGCGTCACGCCGAGGGTCTCCTCCAGCACCGAGACCGCGCCGGACAGGGCGGGCTGGCTCATGCCGATCGCGGCGGCGGCATCGCGGAAGTGCAGGTGCTCGGCCACGGCGGCGAAGGCGCGCAGCTGGGCGAGACTGGGCTGGCGGCGCCCGTTCCCCCTGGGGCCCGCCCTGCCGATGGGGCTCGCCATGCCGGTACCTCTTCACTCGTAGTCACTGATAGCTGTTGCCGATCAACCTGACCGAGTGTAGCTATTTCCGCAATCAATGCAGCCTGTGCCAACATCAGCTTCGTCCAACCCATGGGAAACGCCCTCAAAAGGGGTTGTTCCTCGCTGCAAGGAGAGCGCGTGCTCACTGTCGGTGACAAGTTCCCCGAGTTCGATCTGACTGCCTGTGTCTCGCTGGAGAAGGGCAAGGAGTTCGAGCAGATCAACCACAAGACCTACGAGGGCCAGTGGAAGATCGTCTTTGCGTGGCCCAAGGACTTCACCTTCGTGTGCCCGACCGAGATCGCGGCCTTCGGCAAGCTGAACGACGAGTTCGCCGACCGTGACGCCCAGGTCCTCGGCTTCTCCGGCGACTCCGAGTTCGTGCACCACGCCTGGCGCAAGGACCACGACGACCTGCGCGACCTGCCCTTCCCGATGATGGCCGACTCGAAGCACGAGCTCATGCGTGACCTCGGCATCGAGGGCGAGGACGGCTTCGCCAAGCGTGCCGTGTTCATCGTCGACCAGAACAACGAGATCCAGTTCTCCATGGTGACCGCCGGTTCCGTCGGCCGTAACCCCAAGGAGGTCCTTCGGGTCCTGGACGCCCTGCAGACCGACGAGCTGTGCCCGTGCAACTGGACCAAGGGCGAGAACACCCTCGACCCGGTCGCGCTGCTGGCCGGTGAGTGACCTTTCATGGCCCTCGACGAACTGAAGTCCGCCCTGCCGGACTACGCCAAGGACCTGCGCCTGAACCTGGGCTCGGTCATCGGCAACAGCGACCTTCCGCAGCAGCAGCTGTGGGGCACCGTGCTCGCCTGCGCCATCGCGTCGCGGTCCCCGCGGGTGCTGCGTGAGCTGGAGCCGGAGGCGAAGGCCCAGCTGTCGCCGGAGGCGTACACGGCCGCCAAGGCCGCGGCCGCCGTCATGGCGATGAACAACGTCTTCTACCGGACGCGGCACCTGCTCTCCGACCCGGAGTACGGGACGCTGCGGGCCGGGCTGCGGATGAACGTCATCGGCAACCCCGGTGTCGAGAAGGTCGATTTCGAGCTCTGGTCGCTCGCCGTGTCCGCCGTGAACGGCTGCGGGCAGTGCCTCGACTCGCACGAGCAGGTGCTCCGCAAGGCCGGTGTCGACCGGGAGACGATCCAGGAAGCGTTCAAGATCGCTGCGGTGGTTCAGGCCGTCGCCACGACGCTGGACGCCGAGGCGGCCCTCGCCGGCTGATCCTCCGGGTTCCCCCCTTCGCCCCGTCCACCGTCCCCGGTGGACGGGGCGAGGTGTTCTCGCCCCGCCACCCCTGCCCGCCCCTTGTCCCCGGCGGCTCCGCCCCCAGGCCCTCGCATCGGCCTGACGGCCTCGTCCTCGATCGCCGGACGGGCCGGGCCGGCATCGGCCCGTCCGGCCGATGACGCGACACGCGGGGGGCGCTACGGCGTCGGGGAACCCGCGGATGCCGCGTCCACCGCGGTGGCGCCCCGCGGCTCCGGGGCATGGCGGCGGGACGCCTCCTGGGCGTACGAACGCAGGTACGCCACCACGGTGTTGGTGACCGCGACGAGCGGCACCGCGACCACCGCTCCGCCGATCCCGGCGACCATGCCGCCCGCGGCCACGGACAGCACCACGGCCAGCGGATGCACCCGTACCGCCCGGCCGAGGATGAACGGCTGGAGGATGTGCCCCTCGATCTGCTGCACGGCGAGCACGACGACCAGCGTCATGACCGCGGTGAAGACGCCCTGCGTCACCAGGGCCACGACGACCGCCAGCGCGCCGGAGATCACCGCGCCCACGAGCGGGATGAACGCGCCGAGGAAGATGAACACGGCGAGCGGCACGGCCATCGGCACGTCGAGGAAGTAGATGCCCAGGCCGATGAAGATGGCGTCGATCAGCGCGACGATCACCGTGCCGCGGACGTACGCCGTCAGGGTGCGCCATGCCCGCGGGCCCGCTCCCGCGACGCCGGGCCGGGCGGCGGCCGGGACGAGCTTGAGCGTCCACTGCCAGATGCGCTTGCCGTCGTAGAGGAGGAAGAGGGTCGAGAACATCGTCAGGAGGATGCCGGTGAGGGCCTCGACGATGACGGTCACGCCTTCGAGGCCCGCCGAGGTGATCTGGTCGGTGTTCGCGCCGACCGCTTCGCGCAGGTTCTTCGCGATCTCGTTGATCTGCTTGTCCGTCACATGGAACGGGCTGTTGAGGAGCCACTTGCGCAACTCGTCGATGCCGTCCTGGATCTGGTCGGAGAGGTTGTCGATGTTCTCCTGGACCTGCCAGACCACGAACCAGCCGACCAGTCCCATGACGACGAAGCCGAGGATCGCGGTGAGCGCGGTGGCCAGTCCGCGCGGTACCCCGTAATGCTTGAGGCGGGCCACGGTCGGCTGGAGCAGCGCGGTGATGAGCAGCGCCGCCACGAAGGCCAGGACCACGAGCTGTACGGCGCTGATCACCCGCATCAGCACCCAGACGGTGCCCGCGAGCACGAGCAGTCGCCAGCCGGCCTCGGCCGCGACACGCACCCCCCACGGCACGGCCATCGCCGGGTCGGGCCGGCCGGCCGTCAGGGGACCGTACGCGACCGGCGCGGGTGCGGACGTGACGGTGGTGTCGCCGCCGGCGGGGCGCTGGTCCTCGGGGGCGGTCACCGGGTGGCCGCCGGTCGCGGACCCGGAGGTCCCGGATCCGGGCCGCGCGTCCTCGGGGGCTCTTCTCACATGAGGGACTTCCGGCCCGTCCTCCGTGGACAGGGAGCCCTCGGACTCCTTCTCCACTTCGGCGCGGCGTTCGTCCAACCGCTCCCCCAGCTCGGACAGTCCGGCGCCCAGCCGGCCGAGCCATCCTGGCACTCGCGACATGATCCGTCCTCTTCCCCCGTTGCGCCCCACCACTCCCCCCTGGAGTCGTCGGCTCCGACCGTACATGGCCGAAGCCCCTCCCCCTGGGAGGGGGAGGGGCTTCGCAAGGTTGAGCGGTTCGAGCGGCCGACGTGCGGCCCGGTGCTCAGTACCAGTTGTTCGCCTGCCAGAACGACCAGGCCTCACACGGGCTGCCGTAGCGGCTGTTCATGTAGTTGAGGCCCCACTTGATCTGGGTGGCCGGGTTCGTCTGCCAGTCGGAACCGACCGAAGACATCTTGGAACCGGGCAGTGCCTGGAAGAGACCGTAGGCGCCGGAGGAGGCGTTGACCGCCTTGTAGTTCCAGCTGGACTCGTGGTCCACGATGTTGCTGAAGCACTGGAACTGGCCGGACGGCACCATCTGGCGTGCCATCGCCTGGATCTGCGCAACGGTGTACGAGCTCTGGACGGAGAAGCTGGAGGCG